>NZ_BAAHAJ010000008.1:267737-433955 GCF_054777735.1 Myceligenerans cantabricum | reverse complement strand
TCTCAAACAACCGACGCACACATCCGAACCAACCGAAATCCCGGCGGCCCGCTCAGGGCGACTCGTCAAACTTACCAGATTCTCGTTGGCCTTTCCAAATCCGCTCCGGCCTCATCGGCCGAAGGAATCCGTACAGAATTCCACGATTTCTGGCACCCGATTTCAGGCAGCACAGGAATGACAACTCCTGAGATATCTGAAGGGGATTGGCTGCCTTCGGAACCGGCCGGCGTCACCACTTTCGTGACGCTGTCCGTGTCTCCCGAGAGACAACTTCCATAACCTACCAGCCTGGCAGCCCGTGCGCAAGTTCCCTGTTCAGGGCACAACTCACGACCCGCAGATCGATGGGCCCCACCAGTCTTCGAGGCGCACGAGGCTCCTGCTGAATCCTGAGTGAGTTTCCGCCCCGGGACCGGCCAGCCGCGTGCTCCGCGGTTCCTGTCCGTATCTCCCTGCCGGGCGAACGACGTGAACACTACACACACAGAGCCCGGCGCACAACTCCGGCCGACATGGTCCGGCGCACGCCGCCCCGTCACCGGCCAGTTGACCCGTCCGCGAGCGCGCCGGGGCCAGTGAACCGCCCCTATTCCACCGTCACGGACTTGGCCAGGTTCCGCGGCCGGTCGACGTCGTGCCCCAGCTTCAGGGCCGCGTGATAGGCCACCATCTGCAACGGGATGGTGAGCAGCAGCGGATCCAGCTCCCGCTCGTTGCGTGGCACGTCGATCCGTTCCGCGACCAGCTCACCCAGGTCCACGCCGTCGTGCGTCACCACGACGAGGGGGCCGCCGCGCGCCGCGATCTCGTGCAGGGCGCCGACGTTGCGGTCGGTGAGCTCGTCGTCGGGCACGATGGCCACGGTCGGTACGTCCGGCGAGATCAGTGCGAGCGGGCCGTGCTTCAGCTCGGACATCTGGTATGCCTCGGCGTGCCGGTAGCTGATCTCCTTGAGCTTCTGGGCGCCCTCGCGTGCGACCGGGTACCCGCGCACCCGGCCCACGAAGAACATGCTCTCCGCCTGGGCGAGCGACGCGGCGACGCCCACCAGCCGGTCCTCCCCGGCCAGCACCTCCTGGATCTGCCCCGGCAGCCGCTGCAGGCCGGCGACCAGCCGCTTGCCGTGGGCCACAGACAGGTCGCGCACCCGGCCCAGCTGCAGTGCGAGGAGCGCGAACCCGACGAACATCGTCGTCACGGCCTTGGTGGACGCGACCGCCGTCTCCGGCCCGGCGTGCAGGTAGATCCCGCCGTCGCACGCGCGCGCGATCGCCGAACCGACCACGTTCACCAGCCCGACCACGCGACCGCCCTTGCGCCGGATCTCCTCGACGGCGAGCAGCGTGTCGACCGTCTCCCCGGACTGGCTCACAGCCACGTACAGCGTGTCGGGGTCGATCACCGCGGCGCGATAGCGGAACTCGCTCGCCGCCTCGGCGTCGGCCGGCACGCGGGCCAGCTCCTCGATCAGCTGCGCGCCCATCTGGCCCGCGTAGTAGGCGGAACCACAGCCCAGGACCTTGACGCGCTGCACCGCGCGCAGCTCGCGCGCGTCCATCCCTAGCCCGCCGAGGTGCGCGGTGCCGAACCGCTCGTCGAGCCGGCCGCGGAGGGTCCGCTCCACGCTCGCGGGCTGCTCGAGCATCTCGGTGTACATCCGCGGCTCGTTCCCGGTCGCCCCGTGCTCGTAGGCGCTGGGGTCGACGTCGATCTCCCGGGCGGCCGTCTCGGTGCGCGACAGGTCCGCCCGGAACGTCGTGAAGCCCGCAGCCGTGATCGTCGCCAGCTCACCGTCGTTCAGGTGGGCGACCGTCGTGGTGTGCCGGACGAGCGCCGCCAGGTCCGAGGCGACGAACATCTCCTTCTCCCCCACGCCCACGAGCAGCGGGCTGCCGTTGCGCGCGACGACGACGCGGTCCGGGAAGTCCGCGTGCACCACGGCGAGCCCGTACGTGCCCTCGACCACCGCGAGCGCATCGACCACCTTGCCCTCGAGCGTCTCCGCCCCGGACCGTCCCACCAGGTGCGCGATCACCTCGGTGTCGGTGTCGCTGGCCAGCTCGACCCCGGCGTCCTCGAGGCGCCGGCGCAGGGTGGCGGCGTTGTCGAGGATCCCGTTGTGCACGACCGCGACCGTCCCGTCCGAGTCGGCGTGGGGGTGGGCGTTCGCGTCCGACGCCGGGCCGTGGGTGGCCCACCGCGTGTGCCCGATCCCGACGCGGCCGGTGAGGCGCTTCGGCATGGCCGAGACCAGGTCGTCGACCCGGCCGGCGCGCTTGACGACGCGCAGCCTGGAGCCGACGACCGCGACCCCGGCCGAGTCGTACCCACGATGCTCGAGGCGCGCGAGGCCCTCCGTGAGCAGCGGCGCAGCCTGCTGCTCGCCGACGTATCCGACGATTCCGCACATGGTTCTGCTCCTGACGTCTCTTCAGTCTCCGGGACGACCGGCGGTTCGGCACCCGGGCCTGGTGCCCGCGTCCGGCCCGCCGGCGCCGCCTTCCGCTCGCCCGTCTCAGCCGTAGATCGTGCGGCGCAGCTGGCGCTCGCTCAGTTCCGGCGCCGCCACGACGCGTCGCGACAGCTCGTCGGCGATCCGGGCGAAGATCTCGGGGTTCTTCGCGCCGTAGGTCCTGAGCTCGGCGTGCCGGCGTCGGATCAGGTCCTCCACCGGTTCGGCGTAGTACGCGACGACGTCGCCGATCACGCGGCCCGCCTCGGCGGGGGTCAGTCCGGTGGTCGCCGCCACGTGGGCGACGAGATCGGAAGGCGGCTCCATGTCGAAGACTCTGGCACCGAAGCTCGCGAGGCGCCAGTTCCTGCCCGATTTCGGGCAGGAACTGGCGCCTCGTACGGCGAGGCATGGCTACTTCGGGTCGTAGTGACCCGCCACGATGTCGTCGAGGAGCGTCGGGCCCTCCGGCTTCCAACCGAGGAGCTCGCGCGTGAGCTCGTTCGCGGCGGGGATGTCGGCACCGAGGAATCCCCCGACGAACGGGATCTCCTCGGCGAGCCGTTCGGCCGTGACGGACTCCGTCGGCAGCCCGAGGCGGCTCGCCAGCGCCTCGGCGATGTCCCGCACCAGCACGCCCTCCTCATCAACGGCGTGCAGGACCGATCCGGCGGGCGCGCTCTCCAGGCCGAGCCGCACCAGGCGGGCGGCGTCGGACCGGTGCACGGCGGGCCAGCGGTTCCGGCCGTCGCCGGGGTACGCGGCCGTGCCCCGCCGCTGGTAGGCGGCGGCGATGATCGCCACGAAGCCGTGGTCGCCCGCGGCGTGCACGCTCGGCGCGAACCGGGCGCTGACGACCCGTACGCCGCGCTCGGCATAGCCGAGCGCGAGGTTCTCGGCGCCGCCGCGGGGCGAGTCCAGCCCGGTGTCGGGGCTGGGGTCGCGCTCGGTCGAGGGCCGGTCCCGCGCGAGGCCGGCGACGCCGGAGGCGAGCACGAACGGCCGGTCCGACCCGGACAGCACCTCGCTGAAGGCCTGGACGGCGTCCCGCTCGGCCTGGGCCATGGCCCGCAGGTTCCCCCAGTCGTGCTTGTTGGCGAGGTGGACGACGCCGTCGGCGGCGTCGGCGGCCTCGCGAAGACCGCGGAGGTCGTCGAGGTCGCCGCGGCGGGCGGTGGCCCCGAGGCGTTCGACGGCGGCGGCCGAGCGGTCGGAGCGCGCGAGGCCGACGACGTCGTGCCCCGCGGAGACGAGTTCCGGGACGACAGCGCTGCCGATGAACCCGGAGGCCCCGGTGACGAAGACGCGCATGATGGTTTCCCTCTCTGAGCGGTGGGGGCCGGCGGGTGCACCGGCCGGGATGTCAGAGGCTGACATCATGACGCTAGCACTCATGTCAGCGACTGTCATCACAGTCCGGCCGGTTACGATGCCGCACATGGGACGCTGGAAGCCGGGCTCGGCCGATCGCCTGCAGCAGGCAGCGATCGACCTGTTCACCGAGAAGGGCTTCGACGCGACCACCGTCGCCGGGATCGCCGAGCGCGCCGGCGTCACCGAGCGGACGTTCTTCCGGCACTTCGCCGACAAGCGCGAGGTGCTGTTCGCCGGTCAGGAGCACCTGCAGCACGTCTTCGTGGAGGCCGTCACCGACGCTCCCGCCGACACGCCGGCCATGAGCCTCGCGGCGCGGGCGCTCGACGCCGGGGCCGCGGCCCTGCAGGAGACGCGCGGTCAGGACTACCCCCGCGCCCGGAACGCGATCATCACCGCCAACCGCGCCCTGCGGGAGCGCGAGCTGCTCAAGATGGCCGCGCTCTCGCGCGCGGTGACCGAGGCGATGGCCGCCCGGGGGATCGCGGACCTGTCCGCACGGCTCGCGGGCGACCTGGTCGCCTCCGTCTTCGCCGCGGCCTTCGAGCGCTGGGTCGCCCCCGGGGAGACCCGTGACCTCGCCACCCTCCAGCGCGCGAGCCTCGACGAGCTCTCGAGGCTCGCGCAGGACGGCTGACACGGCCGCTCGTGGCGGACCGTCGCCGGCCCGCCACGAGCGGCCGTCACTCCGCGGCGGCGACCGCCAGGGTCTTCTTGCCGCGGCGCAGCACGGCGTACCTGCCGTACAGGAGGTCCTCGGCCGCCAGCGCCTGGTCCTCGGCGGTGATCTTGACGTTGTTCACGTACGCACCACCCTCCTTCACCGCGCGGCGCGCCTCACCCTTGGAGGCGACGACCCCCGAGCCCGCGAGCAGGTCGGTGACCAGGTCTCCGGCCTTCGCGGTGACACGGGGCAGCTCGGCCACGGCGCCTGCGAGCGTCCGCTCGTCCAGGCCCGCCAGCTCGCCCCGTCCGAACAGCGCCTGGCTGGCCTCGATCACGGCGTCGGTCGCGGCCTTCCCGTGCACCAGGGTGGTGACGTCGCTCGCGAGCGTCTTCTGCGCCTCGCGCTTGAACGGCCGCTCCGCCACCTCCGCCTCCAGCGCCTCGATCTCTTCCCGGGACCGGAACGTGAACACCCTGAGGTAGTTCACGACGTCGGCGTCGGCCTGGTTGAGCCAGAACTGGTAGAAGGCGTACGGGCTGGTCATCTCCGGGTCGAGCCAGACGGAACCGCCCTCGGACTTGCCGAACTTGGTGCCGTCCGCCTTGGTGATCAGCGGCGTCGTCAACGCGTGGGCCGCGACGCCCTCCGCCTTGCGCAGGAGCTCCACGCCGGCCAGCAGGTTGCCCCACTGGTCGCTGCCGCCGAGCTGGAGCGTGACCCCGTGCCGCTGGTACAGCTCGCGGAAGTCCAGGCCCTGCAGCACCTGGTAGCTGAACTCGGTGTAGCTGATGCCCTCCTCGGAGCCCAGGCGCCGCGCGACGATCTCCTTGGACAGCATGGTGCCCATCCGGAAGTGCTTGCCGATGTCCCGCAGGAGCTCGATGGCGGTCATCGGCGCGGTCCAGTCCAGGTTGTTCACCATGGTGGCGCCGTCGTCGCCGTCGAAGTCGAGGAACGGCTCGATCTGCGAGCGGATCTTGTCGACCCAGCCGGCGACGACGTCGGGCGAGTTGAGGGTGCGTTCCCCGGAGTCCCGGGGGTCGCCGATGAGGCCGGTGGCGCCGCCGACGAGCAGGTGGGCCCGGTGCCCGGCGTCCTGCAGGCGCCGGGCGGTGAGGATCTGCACGAGGTTGCCGATGTGCAGGCTCGGGGCCGTGGGATCGAAGCCCACGTAGTAGGCGACCGGCCCCTCGGACAGCGCAGCTCGCAGCGCGGCCTCGTCGGTGACGTGCGATACCAGGCCTCGCCAGTGCAGCTCGTCGAGCACGTCGGTCACTTCTTGCTCCTTGATCGCGTTCGCGCGGCCCGGGCGGACCGCGCGTACATAGTCTGCCTGACGGCGCCCGGGTGCCGGCGCCCAGGTACCGGCCTCCACGGGGCGACAGGCCGTGGTCAGGTGCCGAGGACGAGACCGGCGGCGACGGTGAGCATGATGACGGCGATCGCGCCGTCGAGGACGCGCCAGGCGGCCGGGCGGGCGAGCACGTGGGACAGGCGGGCCGCGCCGAGGCCGATCGCGGCGAACCAGGCCCAGCTGGCGGCGATCGCGCCGGCCGCGAACCACCAGCGCAGGTCGCCGTAGGTGGAGCCGACGCCGCCCATGAGGACGAGCGTGTCGAGGTACACGTGGGGGTTCAGCCAGGTCAGGGCCAGCGTGGTGCCGGTGACGGCGAGCCGGCGGCTGGTGGACCGCGTCCGGACGGTGGTGGCCTGCGACGCCGTGGCGGGCGCCGGTCCGGGGCTCGCGGGGGGCTGCGCGTCGTCGTCGGGCAGGGTGAGGGCTTCCGTGCCGCGCAGCGCCCGGACGGCGGCCAGCAGCCCGTAGCCGAGGACGACGGCGGCGCCGAGCCAGCGCATGACCTCGACCAGCCACGGGACGGCCTGGATCGCGCCGCCCATGCCGCCGACCCCAGCGGCGATCAGCAGCATGTCGGACGTCGCGCACAGCACGATGACGAGCCCGACGCGGTCGCGCAGCGCGCCCTGGCGCAGGACGTACGCGTTCTGCGGGCCCACGGCGACGATGAGCGAGAGGCCGAACCCGAGTCCGGCCAGGAGTGCTGTGGTCATGGTGCCCAGCAGACCGCGAGCACGCGATGAAGTCCAGCGAATGTTTCTGCACCTGGTGTAGCAACGCTTAGGATCGAGGTCATGCGCTGGGATTCCGCACAGCTCGAGGCGCTGGCCGCCGTCGTCGGCGAGGGGTCGTTCGACGGCGCGGCCCGGGCGCTGCACGTGACGCCGTCGGCGGTGAGCCAGCGCATCCGCGCCCTGGAGAACGCCGCGGGCGGGGTGCTGGTGCGGCGGGCGCGACCGGTGACGCCGACCGAGCCCGGCGAGACGCTGCTGCGGCTGGCCCGGCAGACGGGCCTGCTCGCCGCCGAGGCGGCGGCCGAGCTGCACGCTGCCGGTCTGGGACCCGCTCCGGACCAGGTGGCGCCCGCCCGGGAAGGGGCCGGCCCCACCCCCGCCGCCCGGGTCGCGCCCCGGCCCGTCAGCGTGCCGGTCGCGGTCAACTCGGACTCCCTCGCCACCTGGGTGATGCCCGCGCTGGCGCGGGTGCCGGGCGTGGTGCTGGACATCTTCCGCGAGGACCAGGAGCGCACGGTCGACCTGCTGCCGCAGGGGCTCGTCATGGCGGCGATCACCGCCCAGGCCGAGCCGGTGCAGGGCTGCACGTCGCGGCCGCTCGGCGTGATGCCGTACCGGGCGATGGCGACGCGCGAGGTGATGCGGCGCTGGTTCTCGGACGGCGTGACGGCCGACGCGTTGTCGGGCGCTCCGATGCTCGTGTTCAACCGGCACGACGACCTGCAGGACCGGTGGCTGCGCGAGCACGCAGCCCGCACCGGCACGGCCGTCCCCGCTCCCCCGCGCACCTACGTCCCCAGCACGCCGGAGTACCTGCAGGCGATCCGCCTCGGGATGGGCTGGGGCATGGTGCAGGACCTGCGGTCCGGGCCCGTGCTGCGGGACGACGACGTCGTCCCCCTGGACCCGGACGCGCCGTCGGTGGACGTGCGCCTGCACCTGCAGCAGTGGCGGCTGCGCTCCACCACGCTCGACGCCGTCGCGGACGCGCTGCTCACGGCGGCGCGACGGGAGCTCGTGCAGGAGGTCGCCCCGGGGACGACCTAGCCCCGGGCGGGTGGTGGCCCACCCGGGGTGGCGGGTCAGCCCACCGCGGCGGCGCCCAGGTCCGGGTGGTCCGTGAAGAAGCCGTCCATGCCGGCGTCGAGGAAGGCGCCGATCTCGGCGGCCAGGTCGCCGTGCTCGGTCGGGTCGTCGGACGAGCGCAGGTCCGTGGGCAGGAACTGGTTCTCCGCGCGGAACGTCCAGCCGTGCACGTCGAGCCCGGCGGCGTGGGCGTCGGCGATCACCGGCGTCGGCGCGGCGAGGCGGCCCTCGTCGTCCCGCGGGATCAGGACGGCCTTGGCGGCGCCGATGCCGTCGGCGTACTCGGCGACGTCCGCGAGGCCCTCCGGGGTGACCAGGTCCGCGTAGGTGCGGTCGTCGCCACCGGCGGCCAGGTCGTACGGGGCGCCCGAGTCGGCGACGAGCTGCGCGAGCGGGACGTCGGACATGCCGGACAGCTCGATCAGGTTCCCGACCTCGAACGACTGGACGACGACCGGGGCGCCCGCGTGCGCGAAGCCGTTGCGGCGCAGCCCGGCCAACAGGGGCTCCTCGAGGGACAGGCCCACGGAGTCGAAGTACGTGGGGTGCTTCGTCTCCGGGTACACGCCCACCGGGGCGCCGTCGCAGGTGCGGCTGTTGCGGGCCAGGTCGAGCACCTCGTCGAACGTCGGGACCTGGTACAGGCCGTCGAAGGCCGTGCTGCCCGGGCGGTCCCGCGGCAGGCGCTCCGTGGCGCGGAGCGTGCGCAGCTCGGCGAGCGTGAGGTCCTCCGTGAACCAGCCCGTGACCTCGCGGCCGTCGATCACCTTGGTGGTGCGCCGGTCGGCGAGCTCGGGGTGGTCCGCGACGTCGGTGGTACCGCCGATCTCGTTCTCGTGGCGGGCCACCAGCACGCCGTCGGACGTCGCGACGAGGTCCGGCTCGATGTAGTCCGCGCATCGCAGGATCGCCTGCTCGTAGGACGCGAGCGTGTGCTCCGGCCGGTAGCCCGACGCCCCGCGGTGCCCGACGACGGTGACGTCGTCGCCCCCGACACGCCGGCGCTCCAGGTCCACGAGCACCATCTCGGTGTCGTCCGGCTCGCCCGCCACGCGCGAGTCGTTGAACGGGTAGTTGTTGTCGTTGCCGATCAGCAGGGTGTCGTCGTCGACGAACAGGACCGTCTCGAACGACTGCACCGGGAGGCTGAACGTCTCGCCCAGCCCGTACCCCTCGCCGGCGTCGATGCCACGCGGGTTGGCCACCTTCAGCGCGTCCAGCACGAGCTCCTTGCGCACGAAGCCCTCGGCGTCGGACCGGCGCAGGTCGATCTCGTAGACACGCTTGACGACCGACTCGGCACCCTGGAAGTCGTCGCGCTCGACGACGAGCATCGTGTGCCTCCCCGTCATGAAGGAGTCGCCGATCACGTCGGCCTCACGGTCCGTCTCGTACGCCCAGCGGCGGCCGGTGTACTCGCCGGTGCGGGTGTCGAACTGGTGGATCCAGCGACGGCGCGGCTCGTCGTCGTCCACCAGGGCGCCCTCGACCACCGGGTAGAGGTAGCGGCCGTGCTTGCCGGCCGTCATCGCCTCGAAGCCGCGCGACGCGGGGACGTTCGGCGCCTCGCCGTCCTCCAGGTACGGGCTCTGCGGAGAGCGTCCGCCCGGAAACTCGACGGGCGGCTCCAGCAGCGTGCCGTCCGCGGCGAAGTGCAGCAGGAACGGGCCGAACTCCTCACCCACCCAGAGGGTGCCGTCCGCGGCGCGGACCACGGACTCGATGTCGAGGTCCGCGCCGGTGAGCAGGCGGTCCCGGGTGCCCTCGGCGACGATCTCGAAGTCCAGGACCTCGCGCGCGTCGTTGTAGGAGATGTGGTCCAGCACCTCGATCTCTCCGGTGCCCGCGCCGTCGGGCCCCGTGTCCCAGTCCGGCCGCACCAGGTAGCTGCGCAGCAGGAAGTCGGACGAGTTGGCCTTCGAGCCGAACCCGTTGTCCGGCTGGGCCCAGAAGGTGCCGTCCCCGTTGTCGATCATCGCGGAGAAGCCGGGGATCACCTGGCCGTCCCACGGGCCCTGGCGGCCGTTCGCCGCGCCGGCCGCGGCGCCGGACGGCGGTCCGTCGGCCAGGTGGTCGGCCGGGAGCGTGGCCCGGCCCGCGAGCGTGGGCGCCAGGAAGGTCTTCGTCGCGCCCGGCCTGCCGTGGCCGCCGCCCGGACCGCCGTGGCCGCTCGGCGTGCCCGCGTGGGCCGCGGTCGCGACGGGCAGCAGGAGCGCGGCGGCCGCGACGACCACCCCCGTCCGCGTGAGTACAGGTCGCCTCGTGGTCCTCATGCCAGCGAGCCAAGAGGAAGCAGCCTAAATCGCCGTGTACCAGGTGCGACGGCGTCATGAACTCTCAACGAGCGGCACGGTAGTCACTCACCGTCGGCTCGCCGTCGAGCCAGAAGCGCCACGGGTACCGGTCCCCACGGCCGCCGTCGCCGGAGACACCGACCCGCGGGCCCGTCCGGACCGTGTCCGACGACGGGCCACCGCGCAGCTCGACGGTGACGCGGCCTCCGGGCAGGGTGACGTCGCTGCCGTCGTCGGACCCGTCGATGCCCAGCGCGACCGTGAGACGGGCCGGGCCGCGAGCAAGGTCGGTGTCGGTGCGGGCGACACCCCGGGCCGTGCGGCGCTCGCGGGCGAGGCCGGCGCCGCGGGTCACCTCGGCCGCGCGCAGGAGCACGCCGGACGGCTTCCCCTCCGGGCCGCACACCAGGTTGGCGCAGTGGTGCAGGCCCAGGTGGCGGTACACGTACAGGTGGCCGGGCGGGCCGAACATCGTGCCGTTGCGGACGGTGCGGCCGCGGTAGGCGTGGGAGCCGGGGTCGGCCGCGCCGTCGTAGGCCTCGACCTCGGTGAGCCGCACGGTGACGGCACCGCTCGGGGCGCGGACGGTGAGTCGCGCCCCGAGCAGGTCCCGGGCGACGTCGAGCACGGGCCGGTCGAAGAAGTCACGCACAGAGAGGATTCTCTCGCGCGGCGCCGTGCCGCCGGGGACGCGTCAGGCGAAACCGAACAGCGGAGGGAAGGCCAGCACGACGACCGCCGCCCAGAGGCCGTAGACCGGCAGGTAGCGCGTCTGCCAGCGTTCCGTGGCCGCGAAGGTCCTGCTGCCGCGGACGAAGCCGAGGGTGAGGCGGCCCGCCCAGGCCAGGTGCACCAGCAGGATGAGGTTCAGGCCCAGGGCCGCGACCTTGTTCGCGGTGAACCCGAACTCCGCGATGCGCACCAGCATCGCGGTCAGGGCGACGGCGTCGACGGCGAGCGCCGCTGCGACGAGCACGAGCTGGAGCCAGTCGAAGATGCCGGGCGGGGCGAGCGGGTCGCGGGCGGAGATCGAGTAGAGCAGGAGAAACAGCACCAGCAGCAGCACGGCGTCCATGAGGATGAGCAGCTCGCGGTCGACGGAGTCGAAGGGGTCGCCGGCCACGAGGGCGACGAGCATGGCGACGAGCATGAGGGCCGCGAGCGGTGTGAAGACGCGGGCGAGGACGGGTGCGATGTTCTCCACGACGCTCTTCTTCGCCTCGACGAGCCAGGCGGCGACCAGGAGGGCGCCGGGGAGGGCGAACGGCAGGAGCCAGTGCTCCACGAAGGGGTCGAAGTTGACGCCGACGAGGCCGAGCACGCCGAACGTGAGGCCGATCAGGAGCATGCCGCCGAGCTGGATGAGCGCGAGGTAGACGAGGAGCTCGCCGGTGAAGCGGACGTAGTCCATGCGGCGGGCGTCGGACCGCCAGGAGCCGCCCGCGTAGACGACGCCGACCAGCAGCCACAGCACGATGGGGGCGTGCAGGGCGGCGAGCATGGCGGTCATGCCCGGTTCGGGGTACGGGTCGTTCGGGTCGCCGAGGTCGAACGGGTAGAGGTTGACGGCCAGGGCGAGCGCGCCGGCGGCGGCGACCAGGACCGCGGCGGTGGGCAGCGGGAGGGTGCGCTTCCAGGCGAAGTAGCCGGCGAGGAACGGCAGGACGACGAACGGCCCGTTCAGGAGCAGGATCGTTTCGTCCTCGACGCCGGTGAGCAGGAGCTTCAGCGCGATGCCGGCACCGATGGCCAGGGACAGGAGCAGGCCGAGCTCGCGGAACCGGCCGAACCGGGAGGGGGTGCCGTCGTCGGAGGGGTCGTCCGGCAGGAGCACGAGCTGCTTCCAGAGTCGGTCGGAGTGCTCGCGGGCGAACTCCCGGGAGACGTCGTCGAGGTTGCCCATGCGCTTGACGGCGACGAGGAACGCCTCGTCGTCGTCGAGGCCGCCCGCGTTGAGGTCGGTGACCTGTTCGCGCAGGTGGTCCTCCATCTCCTCGACGTCGGGCGAGACGATGGCGCGGCGGCGGCGGACGAAGCCGCGCCACTGGTCGATCTGGTCCTCGAGGCCGCTGCGGGCGGGGGCGTGCTGGGGGGTGTCGTTCATCATGCCCACCCTTCCGCGGTCCGGGGGCCGGCGAGGCCGGGGTGCCCGGTCACGCCGTCGGACAGGTCCTGCCACACCTGCTTGAGCGCGTCGGCGACGACGCTCCACTGTTCCTGGCGCTCGGCGAGCGCGTCGCGGCCTGCCTGGGTGATGGCGTAGTGCTTGCGGCGGCGGCCGTTGTCGGCGGTCCCCCAGGACGCCTCGATGAGGTCCTGCCGCTCGAGGCGGTGCAGGAGGGGGTAGAGCATGCCGTCGGTCCACCGCATGCGGCCGCCGGACAGCTCGGTGACGCGTTTGAGGATCGCGTACCCGTAGGACTCGCCGTCGGCGAGGATGCCGAGGACGAGCGGGGTCGCCGATGCGGCGACCAGGTCCTTGTCGATGTGCACTCAGATCTCCGATGCCTAGGACTGCTAGGGGTTGGAACCCTAGCAGAGCAAGGCATTGTTGATCTAGGTGTTGTGGGCGTGGCGAGCCGCGGGCTCGCAGGGTTCAGTCGGCGAGAGGCGTGCCGAAGCCGTCCAGGCGCAGGTCGGCCCGGGAGCGGGTCTGCTCCCGGGCGAAGTGCTCGGCCTCGTCCCTCATCCAGCGCAGCCAGTGCTCGCGGGCCGCCTCGCCGTCGCGGGCGAGACCGCGGCGGAGGCGTTCGTCGTCGTCGGCCTCGACCCAGACCCGCAGGACGCCGCCGGGGAAGGTGTCGACCTGACGGGCGGCGGCGCCGCAGCCCTCGACGAGGAGGTGGGCCGACGGCGGGACCTCGTGCCACTCCGCCCAGGCCGCGCGGTCCCAGTCGTAGCGCCGGTACCGGGCCCGCTCCCCCGCCGTGAGGGGTTCGAGCACCCACGTGCGCAGCTTCTCCGCGCCGCCCCCGGGGCCGGCCTCCCAGCCCTCGTACAGGTCGTCCAGGTGCACGACGGGGGCCTCGAGCGCGTCCGCGAGCTGGGCCGCGAGCGTCGTCTTGCCGGATCCGGCCGGTCCGTCGACGCAGACCAGACGTGCGTCGACGGACCGGATCCGGTCCAGGAGGCATCCCAGGACGCCGGGCGGGACGGTCATGCGTCGGCCGGGAGGCCCGCCGGGTCGGGGAGCTCGTCCAGGGGCTGGGCCCAGAGGCGGAACTCGGTGGAGCGTTCCTTGGCCTGCTCGATCTGTTCGGTGACGCGGGCCGGGGCCGTGCCGCCGACGGCGTCGCGCGAGGCGAGGGAGCCTTCGACGGTGAGCACGGTCCGGACCTCCGGAGCGAGGTGCTCCGAGAGCTTCGCGAGATCGTCGTCGGACAGGTCCCACAGCTCGATGCCGCGGCCCTCGCACTCCCGGACGCAGGCTCCAGCGACCTCGTGCGCGACCCGGAACGGGACGCCCTGTCGCACGAGCCACTCCGCGATGTCGGTGGCCAGCGCGAACCCCTGCGGGGCGAGGTCGGCCATCCGGTCGGTGTGGAACGTGAGGGTGGAGACCATGCCGGTGAACGCCGGCAGCAGGACGGTGAGCGTCTCGACCTGGTCGAAGACCGGCTCCTTGTCCTCCTGCAGGTCGCGGTTGTAGGCGAGCGGGAGGCCCTTGAGCGTGGCCAGCAGGCCGGTCAGGTCGCCGAGCACGCGGCCCGCCTTGCCGCGGGCGAGCTCGGCGATGTCCGGGTTCTTCTTCTGCGGCATGATGCTCGACCCGGTGGACCACGCGTCGTCCAGGCGCACGAACCCGAACTCCTTCGTGTTCCAGAGGATGATCTCCTCGGACAGCCGGGACAGGTCCACGGCGATCATCGCGGACACGAACGCGAACTCGGCGACGACGTCGCGCGCGGCGGTGCCGTCGATCGAGTTCTCCACCGGGCCGTCGAAGCCGAGGTCGGCGGCCACGGCCGCCGGGTCGAGCCCGAGCGACGAGCCCGCGAGCGCACCGGACCCGTACGGGGAGCGGGCGGCGCGCACGTCCCAGTCGATGAGCCGGTCGACGTCGCGCAGCAGCGGCCAGGCGTGCGCCAGCAGGTGGTGGGCCAGCAGCACGGGCTGGGCGTGCTGCAGGTGGGTACGGCCGGGCATGGGGGCCTCGCCGGCCGCCACGGACTGCTCGATGAGCGCGTCGACGAGGTCGAGCACCTGGGCGGCGATCACGCGGGCGTGGTCCCGCAGGTACATGCGTACCTGGGTGGCGATCTGGTCGTTCCGGGACCGGCCGGCGCGCAGCTTGCCGCCGAGGTCCTGGCCCGCCCGCTCGATGAGGCCGCGTTCGAGGGCGGTGTGCACGTCCTCGTCGTCGGGGGCGGGGAGGAACACGCCGGACTCGACGTCGGCGAGCAGGGCGTCGAGCGCCTCGTCCATGCCGGCGAGCTCGCCGGCGGACAGGAGCCCGGCGGCGTGCAGCACGCGGGCGTGCGCCCGGGAACCGGCGATGTCGTAGCCGGCGAGCTTCCAGTCGAAGTGGGTCGACCGGGACAGGGTGGCGAGCTCCGGGGCGGGGCCGCCGGAGAACCGGCCGCCCCACAGGGCGACCGGCCGGCCGGTGGCGGGTGCGTCGTCGGCCGGAGGGGCGACGTCACTCATCCGAGGTCCTCCCCGTTGCCGAACTTCTCGTCGCGGGCGGCGGCCTGCTTGGCGGCGAGGCCGAAGATCTCGATGAAGCCCTTGGCGTGCGACTGGTCGAAGGTGTCGCCCTCGTCGTAGGTGGCGAGGCCGAAGTCGTACAGCGACGAGTCGGACCGGCGTCCGGTGACGGTGGCGCGGCCGCCGTGCAGGGACATGCGGACGTCGCCGGTCACGTACTTCTGCGTGTCCTGGATGAACGTGTCGAGGGACTTCTTCAGCGGGCTGAACCACATGCCGTCGTACACGAGCTCGGTCCAGCGCTGCTCGACCTGCCGCTTGAAGCGCATCTGCTCGCGCTCGACGGTGACGTGCTCCAGCTCCTGGTGGGCGGCGATCAGCGCCATGGCGCCGGGTGCCTCGTAGATCTCGCGGGACTTGATGCCCACGAGACGGTCCTCGACCATGTCGATCCGGCCGATGCCGTGCGCGCCGGCGCGGCGGTTCATCTCCTGGATCGCCTGCAGCGGCGTGACGGGCGTGCCGTCGATCGCGACCGGGAGCCCCTGGGCGAAGGTGATGGTGACCTCGTCGGCGACGGGCGGGAACGTCGGGTCGTCCGTGTAGGAGTACACGTCCTTGGTGGGCTCGTTCCAGATGTCCTCGAGGAACCCGGTCTCGACGGCCCGGC
Organism: Myceligenerans cantabricum; assembly: GCF_054777735.1. Taxonomy (NCBI): domain Bacteria; kingdom Bacillati; phylum Actinomycetota; class Actinomycetes; order Micrococcales; family Promicromonosporaceae; genus Myceligenerans; species Myceligenerans cantabricum. The sequence goes on along the minus strand of NZ_BAAHAJ010000008.1, from coordinate 418,671 downwards.
CCCACATGTTCTGGTCGATGGAGAACGGGTTGTTCTTCGTGGTGGCGATCGGCAGGTCGTGCTTCTCGGCGTAGTCGATCGCCTTCTCGCGGGTGAGGGCGAGGTCACGGACGGGCGCGATCGTCTTCAGGTCCGGCGCGAGGGAGGTCGTGGCGACCTCGAAGCGCACCTGGTCGTTGCCCTTGCCGGTACAGCCGTGCGCCACGGTGGTGGCGCCGAACTTGCGGGCGGCCCGGGCGAGGTGCTTGACGATGAGCGGCCGGGAGATCGCGGACACGAGCGGGTACCGGTCCTGGTAGAGGCCGTTGGCCTGCAGCGCGGGCATGCAGTACTCGGTGGCGAACTCCTCGCGCGCGTCGGCGACGTACGCCTCGACGGCGCCGCAGTCGAGCGCGCGCTTGCGGATGACGTTGAGGTCCTCCCCGCCCTGTCCGACGTCGGCCGCCATGGCGATCACCTCGGCCCCGGTGGCCTCGGCGATCCAGCCGATGGCGACGGAGGTGTCCAGGCCGCCCGAGTAGGCGAGTACGACGCGTTCGGTCATGGGTTTCTTCTCTTTCTCAGCTGTGGTGGTTCGATTCAAACAGACGGTGTTCCGGCGGACAGGGCGAGCAGGCGCTGGGCCAGGTCGGTGCCGCCGTCGGCGTCCCGGGCGATGACGAGGATCGTGTCGTCCCCGGCGATGGTGCCGAGCACCCCGGGGAACAGGGAGTGGTCGATCGCGGACGCCAGGTACTGCGCGGCGCCCGGCGGGGTGCGGAGCACCACCTGGTTGCCGGACGCCTCCGCCGAGACCAGGAGCTCCGTGGCCAGCCGCGCCAGGCGTGCCGCCAGGTACCCGGTGTCCTGGTCCGCCTGCACGCTGCGGTCCCCGCCCTCGCCCGGCACGGCGTAGACGAGAGACCCGTCGGCGCCGCGCACCCGCTCGGCACGGAGCTCGATGAGGTCGCGGGACAGCGTGCCCTGGGTGACCTTCACGCCGTGGGCCGCGAGCGCCCTGGCCAGGTCGGCCTGGGAGCGGATCGCGGTGTGCGTGATGATGTCCAGGATGCGTGCGTGCCGTGCGGCCTTCGTGGTCGGCACGGTCAGGGTGGCGTTCGGCAGGTCGCCGCCCCAGGCGCCGTCGGCCGACGGCGGTCGGCGGGCGTCGGTCATCGGCGGGCCCCTTCCTCCAGGAGCCAGGCGAGCAGCGCCTTCTGGGCGTGGAGGCGGTTCTCGGCCTCGTCCCAGACGACGCTCCGCGGGCCTTCGAGGACGTCGTCGGTGATCTCCTTGCCGCGGTAGGCGGGCAGGCAGTGAAGCACGATCGCGTCCGGGGCCGCGCCGGCGAGCAGGCCGGCGTTGACCTGGTACGGCTCGAAGACCGTCTCGCGACCGGCGGAGTCGTCACCCATGGACACCCAGGTGTCGGTGGCGACGACGTCGGCACCCGCCACCGCGGCGGCCGGGTCGGCGACCGACGTCACCGACCCGCCCGTGGCGTCGGCGATCTTCGCGGCACGGGCGAGCAGGTCCGCACCGGGGCGGAAGCCCTCCGGCCCACCGACGCGCACGTGCAGGCCCGCGGTGGCGCCACCGAGCAGGTAGGAGGCGGCCATGTTGTTCGCGGCGTCGCCCACGTACGCGAGGGTGGTGCCGGGCAGAGCCGCCACTCCCCCGCGATGCTGGGCGACCGTGACCAGGTCGGCCAGGATCTGGCACGGGTGGTAGGCGTCGGTCAGGGCGTTCACGACGGGCACGCCCGCGTGCGCGGCCATGGCCTCGATCCGGTCCTGCCCGTAGGTGCGCCACACGATCGCCGCGACCTGCCGGCCCAGCACGCGCGCCGTGTCCGCCACGGACTCCCGCTTGCCGATCTGGGCCAGGTTGCCGTCCACCACCATCGGATATCCGCCGAGGTCCGTGATGGCGCCGGTGAACGACACCTGCGTGCGGAGCGTCGGCTTGTCCGTGACGAAGGCCACGGAGCCGGGCACGTCACGCCGGCCCTCCAGCGGGCGGCGGGCGATCCGGTCGGCGCGCAGCGTCATGGCGAGCTCGAGGACCTCGCGCTGCTCCGCGGGCGTGAGGTCGTCGTCGGCCAGGAAGTGCCGGATCGGCATCAGGTCTCCTCGGGGGTGAGGTCGGGCAGGCCGGCGAAGAACGCGACGGCGTCGCGGGCCTGGTCGGCGGTCAGGACGAGCGGCGGGGCGAGCCGGACGGCATCGGGCGCGACGGCGTTCACGATGAACCCGGCGTCCAGCGCCCGCGCCACGACCTGCGGGGCCACAGGTTCCGCGAGCAGGACGGCCAGCAGCAGCCCGCGCCCGCGCACGCCCGCCACCATCGGGTTGCCGCAGCCCTCGATCTCGCGGCGCAACAGCTCGCCGGTCTCGCGCACGTGGGCGAGCAGGCCGTCGCGCTCGATGACACCGAGCGTCGCGAGGCACGCCGCCGCGGCCACCGGGTTGCCGCCGAACGTGGAGCCGTGCTGCCCCCGCCCGAGCAGGCGGGCCGGCTCCTCGCCGAACGCGATCACCGCGCCCACGGGGAAGCCGCCGCCCAGGCCCTTGGCGAGCGTCACGACGTCGGGGAGGTCGCCCGGCCCGGCGCCGGCACCCAGGACGTCCGGATGCTGGTAGGCGAACCACTCGCCCGTGCGGCCGATCCCCGTCTGCACCTCGTCCAGGACCAGCAGCGCACCGTGCTCCCGTGTGAGACGCCGCGCGAGCGCCAGGTATCCCGGCGGCAGCGGACGCACGCCCGCCTCGCCCTGCACCGGCTCCGCGACGAACGCCGCGACCTCGCCGCGCTCCGCCACCGCCTCCGGGGAGAACGCCTCCTCCAGCGCGGCCGCGTCGCCGAACGGCAGATGCTCCACCCCGCCCGGCAACGGCTCGAACGGCTCCCGGTAGGCCCGCTTGTGCGTCAGTGCCAGCGCACCCATCGACCGGCCGTGGAAGCCGCCCTCCAGCGCGAGGACGCGGGTGCGGTGGCCGTCGGCCTCCCCCGGGTACCCGGCCGCCGACCCCGACACCGGCACCCGGCGCGTCATCTTGAACGCCGCCTCCAGCGCCTCCGTGCCCGAGTTCGTGAAGAACACCCGCGACCCCTCCGGCGCACCGGCGAGCGCGAGCAGCCGCTCCGCCAGCGAGATCTGCGCCGGCGTCCCGAAGAAGTTCGACGTGTGCCCCAGCGTGCCGAGCTGCGCACTGACCGCCGCCGTCAGCGTCGGGTGCGCGTGACCCAGCGCGTTCACCGCGATGCCCGCCAGCAGGTCCAGGTACCGCTTCCCGTCCGCGTCCCACACGTACGAGCCCTCACCGCGCACCAGCACACGCTGCGGCGGACCGAACGTGTCCATCACCGCACCCGTGTAGCGCTCCGTCCAGGCGGCACCCGTCAGGTCCCCCTGCCCGGCCGCACCGCGCCCCGCCGGGGCGACCGGCCGCGCGCCGGCGCCCGCCGTCGTCAGATCGTTCGTCTCGCTCATTCCGGCACCACCATCGTTCCGTTCCCGCGTGTCGTGAAGACTTCGAGCAGCACCGAGTGCGGCTGCCGGCCGTCGATCACCGTGGCACGCGGCACACCACCGTCCACGGCCCGCAGGCAGGCCTCCATCTTCGGGATCATGCCCGCCGCCAGGCTCGGCAGCAGGGCACGCAGAGCCGACGCCGTGACCTGCTCCACCAGCGAGCCCTTGTCCGGCCACGCCGTGTACAGGCCCTCCACGTCCGTCAGCACGATCAGCTTCTTCGCGCCCAGCGCGACCGCGAGGGCGCTCGCGGCAGTGTCGGCGTTGACGTTGAGCACCTGGGTGGGGTCGGTGACGTCGGGTGCGATGGTGGAGACCACGGGGATGCGGCCCGCGTCGAGCAGATCCTGCACCGCCCGCGGGTCCACCTGCACGACGTCGCCGACCAGGCCGACGTCCACGGGCACGCCGTCGACCGTGGCGTGCCGGCGCGCGGCGCCGAGCAGGCCGCCGTCCTCGCCGCTCAGGCCGACGGCGTTCGGGCCGTGCGCGTTGATGAGCCCGACCAGCTCGCGCGAGACCTGGCCGGTGAGCACCATGCGCACCACCTCCATGGTCTCGGGCGTGGTGACCCGCAGGCCGCCCTGGAACGCGGACTCGATGCCGAGGCGGTCGAGCATGGCGGTGATCTGCGGACCCCCGCCGTGCACGACGACCGGCTTGAGCCCCACCTGCCGCAGGAACACCATGTCCTGCGCGAACGCGGCCTTCAGGTCGTCGCGCACCATGGCGTTGCCGCCGTACTTGATCACCACGAGGGCACCGGCGAACTCCTGCAGCCACGGCAGGGCCTCGACCAGGACCTCGGCCTTCTGGTCCGGCGTGAGCGCGGCGACGACGTCACTGGTCATGAGGTGTACGCGCTGTTCTCTTCGACGTAGGCGTGCGTGAGGTCGTTGGTCCAGAGGGTGACCTCGGCCTCACCGGCGTGCAGGTCGATGTCGATCCGGGCCTCTCGGGACGCTGCCAGGTCGACCTTGTCCGGGGACTCGTGCGCGCCACCCGCTTGGCACACTTTAATGCCGTTGACGGAGACGTCGAGCGCTGCGGGGTCGAAGGGCGCGACCTCCTCCGGGACCGTGCCGACCTGGGACAGGATGCGGCCCCAGTTGGGGTCGTTGCCGAAGATCGCCGCCTTGAACAGGTTGGAGCGTGACACCGCCCGCGCGACCGCGAGCGCCGCGTCCTGCGTGGTCGCGTTCCGCACGGTGACGGCGATGTCGTGGGCGGCGCCCTCGGCGTCGGCGACGAGCTGGCGGGCCAGGTCGCCGCAGACCTCCGTGACGGCGGCCGCGAACGCGTCGCGGCCCGGGGCGGTGCCCGCCGCGCCGGAGGCCATGAGGACGACCGTGTCGGAGGTGGACTGGCAGCCGTCGGAGTCGACGCGGTCGAACGTGGTGCGGGTGGCCTCCCGCAGCACGGCGTCCAGGTCCAGGCCGCTCGCGTCCGCGTCCGTGGTGATGACGCACAGCATCGTGGCCAGCGCGGGGGCGAGCATCCCGGCCCCCTTGGCCATGCCGCCCACGGTGACGGTGCCGCCGGGTGTCTCGACGGTGCGGGTCGCGGTCTTGGGCACCGTGTCGGTGGTCATGATGGCGGCGGCGGCGGACAGCCCGCCTGCCGCGTCGCCGGACAGCGACCCGGTTACCACGGGGACACCGGCCAGCAGCCGCTCGCGCGCCAGGGGCACCCCGATCACGCCGGTGGAGGCGACGAGCACGTCGATCGCGCCGATACCGAGGTTCGCGGCGACCGCCTCGGCGGTGGCGTGGGAGTCCTGGAACCCGCCGGGCCCGGTGCAGACGTTGGCGGAGCCGGAGTTGAGCACGACGGCGCGCGCCGCGCCGTCCTTGACCGCCTGGCGCGACCACATGACCGGGGCGCCGACCACGCGGTTGGACGTGAAGACGGCGGCGGCGGCGTCCTGCGGGCCGTCGTTGACGACCAGCGCGAGGTCCGGCGTGCCGGACGCCTTGAGCCCGGCGGTGATGCCGGCAGCCCGGAAGCCCTGGGCGGCTGTGACGCTCACGGTGCTCCTCCTGTGGTGGTGACGGCCGGCGTCCCGGCGGGACGGGTCGGCCCGGTGGTGGCTCTGGTCCCGGTGGTCACGGCGCGACCCCCTCGGTGGGGAGACCTGTGGTCTCGGCCAGCCCGAGCGCGATGTTCATCGCCTGCACGGCCTGCCCGGCGGTGCCCTTGACCAGGTTGTCGATCGCGGTGACGGTGACGACGCGCCCCGCCGCCTCGTCGACCACGACCTGGACCAGGGCCGTGTTGGCGCCCTGGGTCATGGCGGTGCTGGGCCACTGCCCCTCGGGCAGCAGGTGGACGAACGGCTCGTCGTCGTACGCGGCCAACCACGCTTCGCGGACCGCCTGCGCCGCGGTGGCGGGATCGACCCCGGCGGCCAGCGGCGCGGTGGCGGTGGCGAGGATGCCGCGCGCCATCGGGACGAGGGTGGGCGTGAGGCTGAGCCGCACGCCGGGCGCGCCGGCGTGGCGCAGGTTCTGGATGATCTCCGGGACGTGACGGTGCGTGCCGCCGACCGCGTACGGCTGGGCGGACCCGAGGGCCTCGCTGGCCAGGAGGTGCGGCCGGAGGCTCTTGCCGGCGCCGGAGTAGCCGTTGGCCAGGACGGCCACGACGTCGGACGCCTCGACGAGGCCGGCGGCGATGCCGGGCTGCAGGCCGAGCGTGACCGCGGTGACGTTGCAGCCGGGCACGGCGACGCGGGTGGCGCCCCGGAGGAGGTCGCGCTGCCGGGCCGGCCCGCCGGACGGCGCGGCACCGTTCGCGAGGATGAGCTCGGGCAGGCCGTAGGGCCAGGAACCGGCGTGCTCGCTGCCGTAGAACTGCTGCCACGCGCCGGCGTCGGTCAGGCGGTGGTCCGCGCCGAGGTCGAGCACGAGCGTGCCCTCGGGCAGCCGCGCCGCGATCTCGCCGGACGCGCCGTGCGGCAGCGCGAGCACGACGACGTCGTGCCCGGCGAGCGCCTCGGGCGTGGTGGGCTCGATGGTCCGGTGTGCGAGCGAGCGCAGGTGCGGCTGGTGCTCGCCGAGCGCGGAGCCGGCGGAGGTGTGCGCGGTCACCGCACCCACCTCGGCGAGCGGGTGGGACACGAGGAGCCGCAGCATCTCGCCGCCCGCGTACCCGGACGCGCCCGCGACGGCGACGCGGAAGGTGGAGGACATATTCGAGAGTCTACATACTTATACGGCCGCTGTGTCAACCGCGATCCGGCGCCGCGGGCACCGGTGGACGCCCGCCCGGTGGCCGCCCTGCGGACAGGTGCCGGACAGGCGCGCCGAGAGGCGATACCATCGCCATATGACGATTGATCGGGCCGTGGCACCGGCCCCTCCGCCCGAGGCCCCCGAAGCCGGCACCGTGGACCCGCTCACCGCCGCCGCGTGCCTCTTCCACGGCTTCTCGGACCCGTCCCGCCTGACGATCCTGCAGCACCTGACGCTCGGCGAGCATCGCGTGGTCGACCTGACCCAGCACCTCGGCCTCGCGCAGTCCACCGTCTCCAAGCACCTGGCCTGCCTGCGGGACTGCGGGCTCGTCGAGGCCCGGCCGGAGGGCCGGGCTTCCGTCTACTCGCTCACCCACTCCGCGGCGATGCTCGACCTGCTGGCGGCCGCCGAGCGCCTGCTCGCCCTCACCGGAGCGGCCGTCACCCTCTGCCCGGTCCACGGCGTCGACGGCAGCGCGCGCGCCGGCGGGGACCCGCGATGACCGGCCCCGACGTGACCAGCCAGGACACGCCCACCCGGGAGACGCGGCGACTCACCCGCCGCGGGCTGCGGCTGGCGCAGCTCACCGTCGCCTACAACGTGGTCGAGGGCGTGGTCGCGATCTCCGCGGGCGTCGCGGCCGGGCTGGTGTCCGTCATCGGGTTCGGCATCGACTCCGGCATCGAGTCGGCCGCCGCGGTCCTGGTCGGGCTCCGGCTCGCCGCCCGCCTGCGGGACGGCGCCGCGGACGAGCGCCGCGAGCGCCGGACGCTGCGCCTCGTGGCCGTGACCTTCTTCCTCCTGGCCGGCTACGTGACGTTCGAGGGGGTCCGGAGCCTGGTGACCGGGGACGTCCCGGCCTCCTCGCCGCTGGCGGTCGCCGTCCTCGTGGCGTCGCTGGTCGTGATGCCGCTCCTGGCGGCCGCCAAGCACCGCGTCGGCACGGCACTGCGCGACCCGCTGATCCTGGCCGACGCGGCCGAGACCCGCATCTGCGTGCTCCTGTCGGTGTCGACGCTGCTGGGCCTCGTCGCCTTCGCGCTCACGGGCGCGGCCTGGATCGACCCGGTGGCGGGGTTCGTCATCGCCGGCTTCGCGGTCCACGAGGGCCGGGAGGCGTGGGAGGGCGAGCTCGTCGAGGATGGCACCGATGGCTGAGCACGCACACGACCACGCGCACGGCGCGGACCCTGCCGCCCCTGGCAACCGGCGCCGGCTCGCGGTCGCGTTCGGCGTCGGCGCGGCGGTCCTCGTCGCCCAGGCCGTGGGTGCCTGGGTCACCGGCAGCCTCGCGCTGCTGGTCGACACCGCGCACGTGCTGACCGACGTCGCCGGCCTGGGCATCGCGCTCGTCGCGGCCACGCTCGCGCTGCGGCCGCCCACCGCGCAGCGCACCTGGGGATTCCGCCGCGCCGAGGTGCTCGCCGCCCTCGCGCAGGCCGCCGTGCTGCTCGCCGTCGGCGTCTACGCGCTGGTCGAAGGTGTGCTGCGGCTGTTCGAGCCCACCGAGGTGCCCGGCGTCGAGCTGCTCGTCTTCGGCGCCGTCGGGCTCGCCGGGAACCTCGTGGGGCTCGCGGTGCTGGCCGGGGCGCGCTCGGCGTCGTTCAACCTGCGCGCCGCGTTTCTGGAGGTGCTGAACGACGCGCTGGGCTCCGTGGGCGTCATCGTGGCGGCCGTGGTGATCGCCACCACCGGCTGGCAGCGGGCCGACGCCGTGGCCGGGCTCGCGATCGCCGCGCTCATCCTGCCGCGCGCCGTGCGGCTGCTGCTGGAGACCGCCTCCGTGCTCCTGGAGTCCACGCCTCCCGGGCTCGACCTGGAGGCCGTGCGGACCCGCCTGCTCGCTGTCGACCACGTCGCGGAGGTGCACGACCTGCACGCCTCGCTCGTCGCCACCGGCCTGCCGACGCTGTCGGCCCACGTCGTCGTGCACGACGCGTGCTTCCGGGAGGGCTGCGCGCCCCAGGTGCTGGACGCCCTGCAGCAGTGCGTCGCCACCGAGTTCGCGGTGCGCGTCGAGCACTCGACGTTCCAGCTCGAACCCGCCGGGCACGTCGGCCACGAGACGGCGCGGCACGCGTAGGCAGCGCGGTCGTCAGTCCAGCGGCAGGAACATCACGTGCAGCCCGACCTCGCCATGGGCGGGCGAGCGGAACGCGCCCGGCACCGTGCCGACGATCTCGAACCCGAGCCGCTGCCACAGGTGCACGGCCGGCGCGTTGGACGCGACCACCGCGTTGAACTGGATGCCGCGGTACCCCCGCTCGCGGTGCCACGCGATGACGTGCTCGCCCAGCGCACGGGCCACGCCCCGGCCCCGCGCGGCCTCAGCGACCATGAACGACGCGGTGCCGACGTGGTCGCCGTGGCCCGGTCGGTTCGGGCCCATCTTGGCCGTGCCGAGCACCTCGCCGTCGTCCTCGAGCACGACGACGGCGCCCGGCGGCGGCTCCAGCCAGTAGCCGCGCGCCTGCTCCTCGGTGATGTCGAGCGGGTACGTGTACGTCTCCCCCTCGCGGCACACGGCCTCGATGATCGGCCTGACCACGGGCCAGTCGGTGTCGGCGAACGGGCGGACGATGCGGGTCACGCACCGTACGGTACCCACCCGCGTCGTAGGGTCGCAGCATGCGCGCAGTCATGGCCCGCGAGGCGGGCGGTCCCGAGGTCCTGTCCTACGACGAGGTTCCCGACCCGACGCCCGGACCGGGCCAGCTCCTGGTCCGGGTCGCGGCGGCCGGCGTCAACTTCATCGACACCTACCGCCGGTCCGGCACGTACCCGACGAGATTCCCGCACGTCGTGGGGGCCGAGGGGGCCGGGACGGTCGAGGCCGCCGGGGACGACGTCACCGGGTTCGCCGTCGGCGACCGGGTCGCCTGGGCGGAGGGCCCGGGCTCGTACGCGGAGCTCGCCGTCGTCGAGGCCGCGCAGGCGGTCCCCGTGCCCGGCGGGCTCGACCTCGAGACCGCCGCCGCGCTCCCCCTGCAGGGTATGACGGCGCACTACCTGGTCACCTCGACCTTCCAGGTGGGACCGGGGCACGACATCCTGCTGCACGCCGGCGCCGGCGGTGTCGGGCTGCTGGCCACGCAGCTCGCCGTCGCGCGCGGCGGCCGGGTCCTCACCACGGTCTCGACGCCCCGGAAGGCCGCGCTGTCGGCCGAGGCGGGCGCCGCGCACACCATCGACTACGCGACGATGTCCGACGTCACGACCGAGCTGCCCGCCGTCGTCCGCGACCTGACCGGCGGCGAGGGCGTGCACGTCGTGTACGACGGGGTGGGCCGGGCGACCTTCGACGCGTCGCTGGACTCGCTGCGGCCGCGCGGGACGCTCGTGCTGTTCGGCGGGGCGTCCGGCCAGGTACCGCCCCTGGACCCGCAGGTGCTGAACCGGAAGGGGTCGCTGTTCCTCACCCGTCCCACGCTCGCGCACCACCTGGCCACCCGCGGCGAGCTGGAGTGGCGCGCCGCGGAGGTGCTGGGCCGGGCGGCGTCGGGCGAGCTCGACGTGCGGGTCGGGTCGCGGTTCCCGCTGGCCGACGCCGCCGAGGCGCACCGCGCGCTCGAGGGCCGCGCGACGACGGGAAAGGTGCTGCTCGTGCCATGAGGCCGGCGCGAGGTGCTCGACCTCGGGCGTGCTTGAGACGTCCGGGTCGAGACCGCCCGCCCGGCGTACCGATGAGTTCCCGCACCCGCCGTCGTCGGAAGAGCATGAGCCACACGAGCGCCCCTGTCGCCGAGCCGCCGGCCGAGCCCGCGACGGCCGGCTGGAAGAAGAACGTCACCCTGTTCCTCGTGGGGCAGACCGTGTCGCTGCTCGGGTCGATGATCGTGATGTTCGCGGTCATGTGGCACCTGACCATCGAGACCAGATCAGGGTCCGTCCTGATGCTGAGCATCGTGTTCGGGATGCTGCCGCAGGCCTTCGTGTCGATCTTCGGGGGCGTGTGGGCCGACCGCCACCACCGCAAGCTCCTCATCATGGGGTCCGACCTCGTGATCGCGCTGGCGACGCTCGCCCTGGCGCTGCTCATGCTGTCCGGCGTCGACTCGTTGTGGGTGATCTACGCCGCGCTGGCGGTGCGGTCCGTGTTCGCCGGCATCCAGACGCCGGCCGTGAGCGCGATGATCCCGCAGATCACCCCGCCGGGGCAGCTCATGCGCGTGAACGGGATGTTCCAGTCCGTCCAGTCCGGGATGATGCTGGTCGCCCCCGCTGCGGCGGCCGCGATCTACGCGAACTTCGACATCGTGACCGTCTTCTTCCTGGACGTGGTCACGGCACTGCTCGGCGTGGGGATGCTCGCCCTGGTCGCGGTGCCCCGGCTGACGCGGGCGGAGTCCGGCACGGCACCCGTGAGCTACTTCGGCGACCTCGTCGCGGGCGTGCGGTACGTCCGCGCGCACGCGCCGGTCCGCTGGCTGATGACGCTGTTCGGGCTGACCATGTTCCTCGTCGGGGCGCCGAGCTTCCTCACTCCGCTGATGGTCGCCCGCACCTTCGGCGACGAGGTCTGGAAGCTGACCGCCAACGAGCTGTTCTGGGGGACGGGCATGCTGGTGGGCGGCCTGCTCATGGCGGTGGTCGGGCCGCGGATCACGCACCGGGTGCGGCTGCTCGTCGGGTCGGTCGTCGCGACCGGGATCCTGGTCTTCGGGCTGGGGCTGTCCACCAACATGTGGGTGTTCTTCGGGATCGGCCTGCTGATCGGCGTCATGTTCGCGGCCCAGAGCACCCCCTCCATGACGATCATCCAGGAACGCGTGGAGCCCGAGATGCAGGGGCGCGTGTTCGGGTTCCTCGGGATCGTCATGACCGTGGCGATGCCGCTGTCCATGGTGGTGTTCGGCCCGCTCGCGGACCGGTTCTCCGTGGAGTCCCTGCTGATCGTGGCGGGCCTGCTGCTGTTCGTGGTGGTCGCGACGATCCTCGCCGTACCGTCGGCACGGCGCTCGCTGGCGCGCATCGACGTGGCGCCGGAGACGGAGGAGGAGCCCGGCGCCGACTCCGCACCGGAGCCGGACCCCGTCGGAGCGGCCACGCACCGCACGCGGTGACGGCACGGCGCGCGGGCCCGCACGGTCGGCGACGGCCGTCCGGCCGGTGAGGTCCGGCCGGATGGCCGATACCGCGACGACGAACGCGAGCGAAGACTCGGGGGCATGCCCTCCACGACCGCCCGTCCCGCCGCCCGCGTCCGTCCGCGATCCCGCCCCGCCGACTGGCTCGTCCCGTCCGGCCTCGTGCTGCTGTCCCTCGTCCCCGTGCTGGCCGGGAGCATGCGCGTCGCCGAGCTCGCGGGCGACCCCGCCGTCACCGCGGAGAACGCCCGGTTCGTCGAGATGCCCGCGCCCGTCCTCGTGCACATCGTGGCCGTCACGATCTACGCGCTGCTCGGCGCGCTCCAGTTCTCCCCCGGATTCCGGCGCCGGCACCACGGCTGGCACCGGGCCGCCGGCACGGTCCTCGTCCCGGCCGGGTTCGCGACCGCCCTGTCCGGCCTGTGGATGACGGCGTTCTACGACCTGCCCGCCAAGGACACGGCAGTGGTCAACGGCGTCCGCTACCTGGTCGGGGTCGTCATGATCGTCGGGCTCGCCCTGGCCGTGCGTGCGCTGCTGCGGCACGACTACGCCACGCACGGCGCCTGGATGACCCGCGCCTACGCGCTGGCCCAGGGCGCCGGGACGCAGGCCGTGATCCTCGGCACCTGGCTCGTCGTCGCCGACCCGCAGCCGGACGACCCCACGATGCCGCTCGTCAACACGATCCTCATGACCCTGGCCTGGGTCATCAACGCCCTGGTGGCGGAACGGGCCGTCCGCCGGCGTCGCCGCACCGCGAGGATCGCCCGATGACTACGATCGCCGGTATGCGGACCACCGACGGCACGGCGCTCCGGCGCCCGCTCGGTGCCGCTCTCGGGCGGCCCGCGGCTCCGGGCGCCGAGCCGCCCGCGGCGCGCGACTGGATCGTGGTCGGCTTCGCGGCCGCCGGCGTCGTCGCCGAGGCGCTGATCCGCACGGACCTCGTGTGGCCGGTCGCGTCCGCGCTCGCCGCGCTCGCCGCCCTGGCCACGCTCCCCTGGCGGCGCGTGCACCCGCTCGCCGTCGCCGTGTGGACGGTGGGCATCGGCGGGGCGCACGACGTCGCCGACATCGTCGCCGGGCACGGATCCACCTCGATGTACTCGGCCGTGGTCCTGGTCCTCGCACCGTACGCGCTCGTCCGCTGGGGCTCGGGTCTCGCGATCCTCGGGGGAGTGCCCCTGATCGCCGGCGGCGTCGCGCTGTCCGTCGTCGCGGGGGTCGGCGGCGCCGACGACGCCGTCGGGGGCGGCACCGTGCTGCTCCTTGTCCTGCTCGTCGCCGAGGTGGTGCGACAGCGGTCGATCGGGCGGTCGCGCGAGCTGGACCGGGTCCGGGCCCGCGAGCGGGAGACGATCGCGCGCGACCTGCACGACACCGTCGCCCACCACCTGTCCGCGGTCGCGGTCCGGGCACAGGCCGGCCAGGTCGGCGCCGCCGCGCCGGCCGGCTCCGACGTGGCGGTCGAGGCGCTGCGTCTCGTCGAGGCCGAGGCCCGCCGCGCCCTCGGCGAGATGCGCGCCCTGGTCGGCGTGCTGCGCAGCGAGACCCCGCAGGACCTCACGAGCGGCCTGGAGCGCCTCCGCGGCCTCGCCGACCCGGGACCGCCCCCGGTCAGGCTGAGCCTGGGCGACGAGGTCGGCACGCTTCCGACGGCCACCGGCACCGCGGTCTTCCGCATCGCCCAGGAGTCGGTCGCCAACGCCCGCCGTCACGCCCGCGGCCTCACCGCGGTCACCGTCACGCTGGTACGCCGCGGGGACGTCGTCGACCTGACCGTGCACGACGACGGTGTGCCGCCCGGGAACGTCCTGCGCGGGCCCGGCCGGGAGACGACGTCCGGCACGGGGTTCGGGCTGGCCGGGATGAACGAGCGGGCCCGCGCGCTCGGCGGCACGCTGGAGGCAGGGCCGGACGGCGAGCGGGGCTGGAGCGTGCACGCGGTGCTGCCTGCCCCGGCGGGAGCGGCCGCCGGCGACGGCAGGGAAGCACGATGACCGTTCGCGTCCTCGTCGCCGACGACCAGGAGATCGTGCGCACCGGCCTGTGCACGATCCTGGACGCACAGCCGGGCATCGAGGTGGTGGCCGACGTCGGGGACGGGGACCGGGCCGTGCGCGAGGCGCGGCGGCTGCTGCCGGACGTCTGCCTGCTCGACCTGCGCATGCCGGTGCTCGACGGGGTCTCGGCGACGCGCCTGCTCGCCGGGCCGGAGGTGGCCGACCCGATGGCCGTCGTCGTCATCACCACCTTCGACCTGGACGAGAACGTGCACGCCGCCCTGCGCGCCGGAGCACGCGGGTTCCTGCTCAAGGACGCCGGGCCGGCGCTGCTCGCCCAGGCGGTGCACGCTGCCGCCGACGGGGACGCCCTGATCGATCCGGCGGTCACGGTCCGGCTGCTCACGCACTTCGCCCGGGCCGTGCCGGGCGTCACCCCGCCCGCCGACCCGCTCACGGAACGCGAGAAGGCGGTGCTGCGCCTGGTCGCCACAGGCCGGACCAACGGCGAGATCTGCGACGAGCTGCACCTCGGGCTCAGCACGATCAAGACGCACCTGGCGGCGATCATGGCCAAGACCGGTACGCGCAACCGGGTGGAGGTCGCGCGGTGGGCCTACGAGTCCGGTCTCGCCCCCTCCCGTCGCCCCTGACTCACCACGAGCATGTATCTTGATATCAAGATACTCGATGCCGAGAAAAGGAGTTCGCGATGGACGACTGGTCCCCCGCCAGGTACCTGCAGTTCACCGACGAGCGCTCCCGCCCGTTCGCGGAGCTCGTCGGACGCGTCCCCGGTGACGCCGGCACCGTCGTCGACCTCGGCTGCGGGCCGGGGCACCTGACCGGGGTGCTCCGCGAACGGTGGCCGGACGCGCAGGTGACCGGCGTGGACTCGTCCGCCGCCATGATCGCGACGGCGCGCGAGAGCGACCCGGGCACCGACTACGTGCTCGGCGACGCCCGCGACTTCGCCGGGGGCCGCCTCCGGTCGCCGGACGGCACGGCGCTCGCCCCGGCCGACGTCGTGGTCTCCCACGCGATGCTCCAGTGGGTGCCCGGGCACCGCGACCTCCTGCCCGCCCTGCGCGACTCCGCACGGCGGGCCTTCGCGTTCCAGGTGCCCGGCAACCACGACGCGCCGTCGCACGCGCTGCTGCGCGAGGTCGCCGCGCGGGAACCCTACGCGGCCGCGCTCGGCGGCCCGGTGGAGCGCCGCGCCACCGCCGACCCGGCGGAGTACCTGGAGCTCCTCGCCGGGCCGGGCTGGTCCGTCGACGCGTGGGAGACGACCTACGTCCACGTCCTGCAGGGCCCGGACCCGGTGCTGCGCTGGATCTCCGCCACCGGCGCCCAGCCGGTGCTCCACGCGCTCGAGGCCACCGACCCGGCGCTGCGCGAGCGGTTCGAGGAGGACTTCGGCGCCGCGCTGCGCGAGGCGTACCCCGAACGGGCCTACGGCACGCCGCTGGAGTTCCGCCGGGTCTTCGCCGTCGCCGCACGCAGACAGCCGTAAGGCCTGGCGGCACCGGCGCGCGCTGCCTAGGCTGGCGAGCATGACCGACCGACCCGTCCGCATCGGAGTTCAGCTCCAACCGCAGCACGCCGACTACTCCCAGATCCGCGACGCGGTCCTGCGCGCCGAGGACCTGGGCGTCGACATCATCTTCAACTGGGACCACTTCTTCCCGCTCTCCGGCGATCCCGACGGCAAGCACTTCGAGTGCTGGACCATGCTCGGCGCCTGGGCGGAGCAGACCGAGCGTGTCGAGCTCGGCGCCCTCGTCACCTGCAACTCCTACCGCAACCCCGACCTGCTGGCCGACATGGCGCGCACCGTCGACCACATCTCGGGCGGCCGCCTGATCCTCGGGATCGGCGCCGGCTGGTTCGGACGAGACTACGAGCAGTTCGGCTACGAGTTCGGCACCGCCGGCACCCGCATCGCGAGCCTGGCCGAGGCGATGCCGCGCATCACCGCGCGGCTCGCGGCCGGGAACCCGGCGCCCACGCGGGACATCCCGATCATGATCGGTGGAGGCGGCGAGCGCAAGACGCTCCGCGTCGTGGCCGAGCACGCCGACATCTGGCACTCCTTCGGCAACGCCGACGTCCTGGCCCGCAAGTCCGCGATCCTGGACGAGCACGGGGCCGCCGTCGGGCGCGACACGACGCGGCTCGTCGAACGGTCGACGGCCGTGAACGGCGACCCGGCCGTGCTCGGCGGGCCGCTGCTCGCGGCCGGGGCCACGCTGCTCACGGTCGGCGTGTCCGGCCCCGACTACGACCTGGCACCCGTCGAGCAGTGGGTCCGCTGGCGCGACTCGAGGAGCGACGGCTGATGGCCTACACCACGTCCGCCGAGGTCGCGGCGCCGCCCGAGGCGGTCTGGCGCGTGCTGTCCGACGTCGAGAGCATGCCGGGCTGGACGTCCTCGATGGAGTCCGTCCGGATCGTCGACGGCCCGAACCCGCCGGGCGTCGGCACCGCCGTGCGCGTCGAGCAGCCGGGCATGCCGCTGGCCGTCTGGACGGTCGACGAGTGGGACCCGCCGCGCAAGTTCGGCTGGACCAGCGCCGTGCCGGGCGTCCGCACCCAGGCCGAGCACGTGGTGGAGCCGGCGGGCGAGGGCCGGACCCGGGTGACGCTGACGATCACCCAGGTCGGCGCGCTCGCCGCGCTGATCGGCGCGCTGACCAGGACCCGCACGCGCCGGCTCGTCGACACGGAGCTGGCCGGCCTGACGGCCCGCGCCGAGGCGGAGGCCCGCGAGGCGTGAGGCGCGCGACGCGTCAGAAGCCCGAGTCCGTCGCGTACATCCAGCGGTGGCCCGGGTACTCGCCCGCGGGGTGCTGCCCTGAGCGGGTCAGCGGCCGGTGAGCAGGTCGCTCAGCGGGTCCTGCGGCCCGGCGGGGACGACGCGCAGCCGGCGACGGGCCGTGTCGGGCACCCCGTGATGCTCCGCGGCGGCGAGCGCACGGAGCGACGCGGGCGTGTCGTGCGTGGCGCGGACGAGCCAGCCCGAGCAGGCGTCCAGGTCCCCGGCCGCGATCGCGTCGACGAGGTCCGTGACGCGCGAGGGCGGCGTCCAGTCGGTGCGGTCCGCGTGGATCGCCAGGGCCGTCGACATCTCGGTCCTCACCGTGCCGGGCGCGAGCTCGACGACGCGCAGCCCGCGGTCGAAGCCCTCGGCGTGCAGGGCGGCGCCCAGGCGGACGAGGGCCGTCTTGCTGGCGTTGTAGGCCGAGTGCCCGAGCGGGCTCTCGTGCGTGCTCGCGCCGGAGGCGAGGTCGACGACGCGGCCGCCGCCACGCGCGAGCATCCCGGGCACGACGTAGCGGTTCAGCAGGAAGACCCCGCGCACGTTGGCTTCGAAGGTGGCCCACCAGTCGTCGGGGTCGGCCTCCCACACCGGTGCCTCGGACTCGAGCCGGCCGGCGTTGTTCACCAGCAGGTCGACGGACCCCAGGCCGCCGTCGGCGGCCGGTGCCTCGATGTGCGCGACGGCGTCGCGCACGTCGTCCTGCGAGGTGACGTCGGCCCGGACGACGACGGCGGCCCGGCCGAGGTCGCGGATGTGTTCCGCGACCTCGGCCAGGCGGCGCTCGTCCCGCGCGAGCAGGGCCACGTCGAGCCCCGCGCGCGCCAGCCCGAGCGCGATCTCGCGGCCGATGCCCCGCGACGCGCCCGTGACGAGGGCGGTCCGCGCCGGCGGGACGGCACCGTTCCCGCTGCTCCGGTCAGGCACGCAGGGCCGCCCCGGTCCGCTCCGCGGCGGCGACGATCGACTCACGCACGCCGCGCACCTCGTCGGCGGACAGCGTGCGGTCCGCCGCGCGCAGCCGCACCGCGTAGGCGAGCGACTTCTTGCCCTGGCCGAGCTGCTCGCCGGTGAAGACGTCGAACAGGCTGACGTCCTCCAGCAGGTGCCCCCCGCCGGTGACGATCGCCTCGCGGACTTCCGCGGCGGGCGTGCCGGCGTCGACCACGAAGGCGAAGTCCTCCTTGGCGGCCGGGAACGCGGAGACGGGGGTCGCGGTCACCGGTTCGCCGGGGGCCGCGGCGACGAGCGCCGACAGGTCGACCTCGAAGGCCACCGCCCGGGCGGGCAGCCCGAACGCCTCGACGACCTTGGGGTGCAGCTCGCCGGCGTGGCCGACCAGCCGGGTCCGCCCGGCGGGGCCGGTGGCCTCGAGCCGCGCGCAGCGGCCCGGGTGCCATGGCATGTGCTCCGTGTCCGCCGTGACCGTCACCTCGACGCCCGCCCGCGCGGCGACCAGGCGTGCCGCGCCGAGCGCGTCGGCCCAGTCTGCGGGACGGCCCGTGCCCCACCAGCCCGGGGCCTCACGGTTGCCCGTGAGAACGCCCGCGATCCGGCGCGGCTGGTCGGGCGTCGCGGCGGCGAGCGCGTCCAGGTCGGCGTCCGAAGGGCGCGCGCCACCCGGCAGGACGGGGGCCGCCGGAGCGCCGGGCGCCGGGCGCGTCACGAGCCCGGTCTCGAACACCGCCAGGTCCGACAGGCCGCGCGACACGTTGCGGCGCACCGTCTCCAGCAACGTGACCAGGAGGTTGGTCCGCAGGTAGGGGCGGTCTTCGGCCAGCGGGTTCGCGAGCCGGACCGAGGTGCGCCGTGCGTCGTCGGCGGGCAGGCCGAGGGCGTCGTGGTCGGCCGCTCCGACGAACGGGTAGCTGAGCACCTCCACGAACCCGGTCTCGGCCAGCGCACGCGCGACGGTGCGGCGGGTGCGCTGCTCGGCGGTCAGGCCGCGCCCGCCGGGCGCGGCGGGCAGCACCGACGGGATCGCGTCGTACCCGCGGATACGCACGACCTCCTCGACCAGGTCGGCCGGGCCGGTCAGGTCGGGACGCCAGGACGGCGGCGTGACGGCGAAGGTCTCCGCGGACCCGGCCTCCGCGTCCGTCAGGGTCACCGTGCAGCCGACCTCCTCGAGGGTCGAGCGCACCTGCTCGGGCGTGTACCCGACGCCCGACAGCCGCGTCGGCTCGGTGGCCCGCAGCACGACCGGGGTCCGCGCACCGGCAACGACACCGGCGTCACCCACGGCCGGGTCGGCGGTGCCGCCGCCGTGCTCGACCAGCAGCTCCACGACGCGCTGGGCCGCGACCGCGGGCAGCAGCGGGTCGACGCCGCGCTCGAACCGCTTGGCGGCCTCGCTCGGGAGCTTGTGGCGGCGTGAGGTGCGTGCCACCGTGATCGGGTCGAAGTGCGCAGCCTCCACGAGGACGTCGGTCGTCGCGGCGCTGACCTCGGTCGACTCGCCGCCCATGACCCCGGCGAGCCCGAGCACGCGGGACGCGACGGCACCTCCGGGCGAGTCGGTGATGAGCAGGTCCTCGGCGTCCAGGGAGCGCTCGACGTCGTCCAGGGTGGTGAGCTTCTCCCCCGGCCCTGCGCGGCGCACCACGATCGGCGCGGCGACCCGCGCGAGGTCGTAGGCGTGCAGCGGCTGCCCGAGGTCGAGCATCACGTAGTTCGTGACGTCCACGGCGAGGGAGATGGAACGCATCCCGGAGCTCTCCAGCCGGCTCCGCATCCACTCCGGAGACGGGGCGGCGGGGTCGATCCCGCGCACGACGCGCGTCACGAACCGGTCGCAGCCGGCCCGGCCGTCGATCGGGGCAGCGTCGTCCAGGCGCACCTCGAAACCGTCCGGCGTGGCGGCCGGCTCCGCGCCCGAGAGCGCACCGCGGTCCGTGAACGCCGCGCCCGTCGAGTGCGCGTACTCACGCGCCACACCGCGGTAGCTGAACGCGTACCCGCGGTCCGGGGTGACGTTGATCTCGAGCACCTCGTCGCCGAGGCCGAGCAGCGCGACCGCGTCCTGGCCGGGGGCCAGGTCCGCCTCGGCGAAGCCCCGGTCGCGCGGCAGCACGATGATGCCGCCCGCGTCCCCGCCGAGGCCGAGCTCGGCCGGGGAGCAGATCATGCCGTCGGACACGTGGCCGTACGTCTTGCGCGCGGCGATCTCGAACCCGCCGGGCAACGTGGTGCCGGGCAGCGAGACGACCACCAGGTCCCCGGGGCCGAAGTTGTGCGCACCGCAGACGATGCCGCGCGGAACGGTGGGCTTGCCGGCGTCGTCCTCGAGGTTGTGCGGGCCGACGTCGACCTGGCACCAGTTGATCGTCTTGCCGTTCTTCTGGGGCTCCGGGTGCTGCTCGAGCACCTTGCCCACCACCAGCGGGCCGGTGACGGCCGCGGGGTGGATCTCCTCTTCCTCCAGGCCGACCTGCACCAGGGCCTCGGCGAGCTGCTCGGCGGTGAGGCCGGCGGGCAGCTCGACGTGGTCGGCGAGCCAGTCCTTCACGATGCGAGGCACGTCAGATCTCCGTCCCGAACTGGGTGGAGAAGCGGACGTCGCCCTCCACGATGTCGTGCATGTCAGCGATGCCGTGGCGCAGCATGAGCGTGCGCTCGATGCCCATGCCGAAGGCGAACCCGGAGTACTCCTCCGGGTCGATCCCGGCCGAGCGGAGCACGTCGGGGTTGACCATGCCGCAGCCGCCCCACTCGATCCAGCCCGCGCCGCCCTTCTTCTGCGGGAACCACAGGTCCATCTCGGCGCTCGGCTCGGTGAACGGGAAGAAGCTCGGGCGCAGGCGGGTCCTGGCCTCCGGGCCGAACATGGCGCGCGCGAACGCGTCGAGCGTGCCCACGAGGTTCGCCATCGTCAGCCCCCTGTCCACCGCGAGCCCCTCCACCTGGTGGAACACCGGCGTGTGCGTCTGGTCGAGCGCGTCGGTACGGAACACCTTGCCGGGGCAGGCGATGTACAGCGGCACTCCGCGCTCGAGCATCGTGTGGGCCTGCACGGGCGAGGTGTGCGTCCGCAGCACGAGGTTCGACGGCTCGCCGGAGGACGACGCCCCGCCGGCACCGGCGGTCTCCGTGCCACGGACGTAGAACGTGTCCTGCATCTGGCGGGCCGGGTGGTCCGGGCCGAAGTTCAGCGCGTCGAAGTTGAACCACTCGGACTCGACCTCGGGCCCGTCGGCG
This sequence comes from Myceligenerans cantabricum, assembly GCF_054777735.1. Lineage (NCBI taxonomy): Bacteria > Bacillati > Actinomycetota > Actinomycetes > Micrococcales > Promicromonosporaceae > Myceligenerans > Myceligenerans cantabricum. The sequence goes on along the minus strand of NZ_BAAHAJ010000008.1, from coordinate 397,810 downwards.
ATCTCCCAGCCGAGGCCGGTGAAGAAGTCGGCGATGCGCTCCTGGATCAGCTCGATCGGGTGCCGGGAGCCGACGGTGGCGCGGGCGGCCGGGAGGGTGACGTCGACCGCCTCCTCCACGAGCACGCGCTCGTCGCGCTCGGTCTCGAGCTCTGCCTGCCGGGCGGCGACGGCCTTGTTGACGCGGCCGCGGCGCGGGCCGATCAGCTTGCCCGCCTTCGCCTTGTCAGGGCCGGGCAGCGCCCCGATGGCGCGGTTCGCGAGCGCGAGCGCGCTGCGGTCTCCGGTGTGGGTGGTGCGGACAGCCTTGAGCTCGTCGAGGTCTGCGGCCTTCGCGATCTCGGCGAGGGCCTGCTCGACGGCCGCGTCGAGCGCGGCCTCGTCGAGCGGGTCGACGGCGGCCTGAACGTCGGGCGTGGACATGCTTGCCTTCCTGGCGGGGTCGGGAGCCGCGGGCACCGACCCGGTCCGGGTGAGCGCCGCGCACGGCATGTGCAGTCTAGATGCCCGCCAGGGCCCGGGGCGCTCCATCCACAGGGAGGAGCAGCGCGAGGATCAGCGCGCGCGAGAGGCGCGCTCGACCAGGCCCGTGACGGGCCTGGTAAATCGGTGATCACGCCCCTGCATGCCGGCCATCCTGGCACACCGCCGCCACGTCCGTCACCCCGGTATCCGACGCTGCGCGCTTGGCACACTTTTTCGCGCGGGCACGAGGTCAGCCCCGCAGCTCGAACCGTTCCAGCACCGTGTACCCCGGCCCGCCGTGCGCCCCCTCGCCCGGCCGGGACTCCACCAGCGCGAACGACTCCACCGTCCAGGGCGGCCCGGCGTACACCGACAGCGCGTGCGCGGCCGGCTCCAGCGCCGACCGCGCGGCGGCGAACGGATCCCGTCCGCCGCCGGCCCCGTCACGGCCGCGCCTGCCCCAGCGGTCCCGGCCGCGCGGCGGCCGCACCTGACCGGCACGGGTCCGCGCCACGGTGAGGTGCGGGCGGTGCGGCTTGACGTCGTCGGGGACCTCGCGCGGGGACGCGCCCAGGCAGTCGGCGGCGAGGTCCCGCAGGTGCCCCACCTCGCCGTCGACCCCGATCCACAGCACCCGGCTGCCGAACGACCCGGCGCCGCGCAGGCGCAGGTCGAAGGAGCCGTGCTTGCCGGCGACGGCGGCGACCTCCTCGCACAGGTCCTCCACGGCGCCCTCCGGCACGTCCGCGTAGAACGCCAGCGTGATGTGCCGGTTCTCGCGCGGCACCCAGCGTGGGGTCGCGCCCGTGCTGGTCACGCCCTGGACGGCGAGATCGAGATGGTCAAGGACACCCTCGGGCGGAAAGACCGCCGTGAACAACCGCACCGGACGATTCTAGGCGTGCACGACGTCGGGCTCACCGGAAATTTCCCGCGACGTGCGGGGGACGTCACCTCCGCCGGGCGAGGGGAACCGCAGGAGCGGTGCCCGGCCTCAGCGCTGCGCGCGCGAGCTGGCGTACAGGCACAGCGTCGCCGCCGTGGCCAGGTTCAGGGACTCCGCCCTGCCCCGGATGGGGACGCGGACGACGGCGTCCGCCAGCGCGCGGTCGGCCTCCGGCAGGCCCCACGCCTCGTTCCCGAACAGCCAGGCGGTCGGAGCCGCCAGGTCCAAGTCCGGCGCGCCGTCCCGCGACGCGGCACCCGCCGGGTCTCGCTCCGGGGCGTGCGCCCCGGGCCGGCCGCCTCGCCCGGCGGCGTCCTGCAGGTCGTCGAGGTCGAGCTCGCCCGCGCCGTCGGCCGCGAGGACCTGGCAGCCCAGGTCCCGCACGCGCGCCACGACGTCGGCCGGCGACAGCCCCGTCAGGACGGGCAGGTGGAACAGCGAGCCCGCCGTCGAGCGGACCACCTTCGGGTTGTGCACGTCCACGCTGTCGCCCGCCAGGACGACGGCGTCGGCCCCCGCGGCGTCGGCGGCGCGGATCACCGTCCCGGCGTTGCCGGGGTCACGGACGTTCGAGAGCACCGCGACCAGCCTCGCGCCCGTCAGCGCGGCGCCCGGGTCGGGGGCCTGCGTGCGCAGCACCGCCAGCACGCCCTGCGCGTCCGGGCTCATCGCGTTCAGCACCTCGCTCGTCGCGACGTGGACGCGGAGCGTGCCGGTGGTCGTCCCGGTGCGGGCCGCGCGGCCGGCGGCGTCGTCCCGCGCCGCATCCACGATCTCCGGGTAGCGCCCCACGGCGGCCGGCGTCAGGTAGACGTCCCGCACGGTGCCGTCGGTCGCCCAGCGCACCGCCTCGCGCACTCCCTGCGGGCCCTCCACCAGGAACAGGCCGCGCCGGACACGCGCCGAACGCCCGGACAGTGCCCGCACCTGCCTGACCCGATCCGCTCGCGGGTTCGCGAGGGTCACGTCGAGCGTGGGGGGCGCCGTCCGGGCGTCCGGGTGGTTCTTCGTCAACCTCAGGCCGCAGCCGGGGCGTTGACGTCCGCCGGGAGGGCGTCCTTCGCGACCTTGACGAGCGCGTTGAACGCGGCCACGTCGTTCACCGCGAGCTCGGCGAGCATGCGGCGGTCGACCTCGACACCGGCGATCTTCAGCCCCTGGATGAGGCGGTTGTAGGTGAGACCCTGCGCGCGGGAGGCAGCGTTGATGCGCTGGATCCACAGCTTGCGGAAGTCACCCTTGCGCGCCTTGCGGTCGCGGTAGCTGTAGACCAGCGAGTGGGTGACCTGCTCCTTCGCCTTACGGTAGAGGCGCGAGCGCTGGCCGCGGTAACCGCTGGCCCGCTCGAGGGTCGTACGACGCTTCTTCTGGGCGTTGACCGCCCGCTTCACGCGTGCCACGTGATGCTCCTTGGTGTTCTTCGGGCTTGGAAGTGGTTCTGCGACGCCGCTGTGGCGGCGCCAGGTGGATCACTTGCCGAGCAGCCTCTTGATCTGCTTGACGTCGGCCTGCGCGACCGGCTGGTCCTGCGCGAGACGACGGGTGCGCTTGGTCGACTTGTGCTCCAGCAGGTGGCGGCGGTTCGCCTGCTCCCGCATGAGCTTGCCGCTGCCGGTGATCCGGAACCGCTTCTTGGCACCGGAGTGCGTCTTGTTCTTCGGCATGACTGCCGTCTCTCCTCATGTCGGCCAGGATCGGGCCCGGCACTGCGTACCGGGCCCGATGGAGCGGTCCCGGTGTCGGTGTGGTCTGTTGGTTGTCCCTCAGCCCTTGCGCGGCGCGCGCGGCTTCGGGGCCGCCTTCGGCGCGGCAGGCTTGGGCGCCGCCGCGGGCTTCGCGGCAGGCTTGGGTGCCGCCGCGGGCTTGGCGGCCGCGGGCTTGGCCGTGGCAGGCTTCGCGGCCGCGGGCCTCGGCGCCGTCTCAGGCTTCGGCTCGGGCGCCGACCTGGGTGCGGTCTCCGGCTTCGCCGTCGCGGGGGCCTTGCTCGGCTCCGGCGCCTTGCTCGGCTCCGGCGCCTTGGCCGGCTCGGGGGCCTTGGCCGGCTCCGGGGCCTGCGTCGTGGTGTCCGGCGCCGGGGCGGCGGCAGCGGGTGCCGACGTGGCCGCCGGCCTCTCGGACGCGGCCGCGACCTTCGCCGGTGCCGTCCCGGTGGGCTCGTCGGCGGACTCGGACGGCTCGACCGAGTCCGCAGCCTCGGCGGCTTCCGCCGCACGGCGCGCCTGGGACTTGCTCAGCTTCTCGTGACCGCGCACCTTGGCGGGTCGCTCGACCTTGGCCGCCTCGGCCTTCTTCTTGACCGGGCCGATCACCATCGTCATGTTGCGGCCGTCCTGCTTCGGCATGGACTCGACGAAGCCGAGCTCGACGACGTCGTCCGCGAGACGCTCCAGCAGGCGCCGGCCCATCTCGGGGCGCGACTGCTCGCGGCCGCGGAACATGATCATGACCTTGACCTTGTCGCCAGCCGAGAGGAAGCGCTCGACGTGGCCCTTCTTGGTGGCGTAGTCGTGCGGGTCGATCTTCAGACGGAAACGGATCTCCTTGAGGATCGTGTTCGTCTGGTTCCGCCGCGCCTCACGCGCCTTCATGTCGGACTCGTACTTGAACTTGCCGAAGTCCATGAGCTTGGCGACGGGCGGCCGGCTGTTCGGGGCGACCTCGACGAGGTCGAGGTCAGCGTCCTGGGCAAGCTTCAGGGCGACTGCCGTGGCAACTACGCCGACCTGTTCCCCGCCCGGGCCGATGAGCCGGACCTCGGGAACACGGATCCGGTCGTTGATGCGAGGCTCGCTGATGGTGATGCTCCTAGGGAGTTGCAGGTAGACCATCAGGAACGAGAAGGGCCCCCGCCCTGAGCACAAGGAGGAGGCCACCGTAGGTAGGGTCCTCCGCACGATTCACGAGCGGCACGACCCGACCGGAACCCGGACACTGTCGGCGCGTGGCGCACGGTCGCGACTCGGGTGGGATGGAATCCGCTTGAGCACCCGGAGCGCGAGTCTCCGGGTCGGTCAGCGACAAGATTAACATGCGCGGCGCTGGCTCTCCCACCCGGCCGGCGTGTGACGTGCGGCGCGGAGCCTCCGCCGAGCGGGCTACCGTCGTGGGAAGCGCAGCGTGCGCACCTCGAACGGGTTCAGGTCGAGGCCGACGACGGTCCCGGGCGCGTCCCCCGCCGCGCTCGGCCGCGTCCGCGCCGCACCCGTGACCACGGCGTCGGCGTCCTCCTCCAGCAGGCTCACCGCGCGCGGCCCGCCCACCGCGGCCCGCACCGTCACGCTCGCCGACGCCCGCCTGCCCAGCGCCTCGTGCACCCGCACGACCAGGTCGCCGGAGCGGTCGTCGGCAAGCTTGACCGCCGTGACCACGACCCCTTCCCGCGAGGACGTCACGAGCGGGTCGAACCCGCCGGCGCCGTGCACCACACGGGCCGGCGCGTTCATCAGCTCGCCCTCGCGGGTGGCGACCAGCGGGTCCGCGCCGATCACGAGGCCGTACCGGTGGGTCTGGGTGCCCTGGTCCGTGGCCGGGTCCGGGAAGCGCGGCGCCCGCAGCAGCGACAGCCGCACCGTCGTGGTGACCCGCGCGCCGCCGTCCCCCTCGGCGACGTCGCGGATGACGTCGTGGCCGTAGACGGAGTCGTTCACGAGCGCGACGCCCCAGCCCGGCTCGTCCGCGAGCACCCAGCGGTGCATCGACACCTCGAACCTCGCCGCCTCCCACGAGGTGTTCGTGTGCGTGGGACGCCGGTGGAAGCCGAACTGCGTCTCCGCCGCGCAGGTGTCGGCGCGCACGTCGAGCGGGAAGGCGACCTTGAGGAGCTTCTCCGTCTCGCGCCAGTCGGTCGTCATGGCGACCTCGAGCGTCCGGCTGCCCGGCATCAGGGTGAGGTGCTGGACGGCCGAGGACGCACCGAACGAGCGGCGGACCTCCAGCCCGGCGGCGCCCGCCGGGAGGGCGTGGACGGCGAGCGGGACGACGGCGTCGGCCGTCGTCAGGTCGGTGACGGAGCGCCGGTAGAACCGGTCCACATCCCACGCGTCCCACGCGTTCGGGAAGTCCTGGTGGAGCTGCAGGAGGTTGGCGACCCTGCCCGGGGCGACCGCGTCGCGGGCCGTGGCCAGGTCGACCGCGGAGGTCACGTGCCCGTCGCGGTCGACCCGGATCCGGACCAGGTCGTTGGCCAGCGTCCAGCCGCCGCCGGCCGTGAGGGTCACCGCGCCCGGGGCCGGGGCCGCGCCGTCGCCGGGCAGCACCGCCCCGCCGTGGGCGGGCACGTCGTCGCGCGTGAACGCCGCCGGGTTCACGCGCACCCGCCGTTCGCCGGGCTCGACCAGCGCCCGCAGGGCTCCGTCGATCACCGCGCCCGCGCGTTCGGCGATGCGCGCGTGCTGCGCCACCGCCTCACGGTGCACCCACGCGATCGAGGTGCCGGGCAGGATGTCGTGGAACTGCAGCAGGAGGGTCTCCTGCCACAGCGCGTCGAGCTCGTCGTACGGGTAGTCGTACGGGGCGCCGGGGCCGGCGCGCAGCGCCGCCGTCGTCGCCCACGTCTCGGCCTCCAGCAGGAGCCGCTCGCTGCGCCGGTTGCCCTGCTTGGTCCCGTGCTGGCTGGTGAGGGTGGCACGGTGCAGCTCGAGGTAGAGCTCGCCCACCCACACCGGGGCGTCGGGGTCGCGCGCGACCTCGTCGTGCGCCCGGCGGAAGAAGTCGTCCGGGTGCTCCCAGCGGACCCGCGCCGACCCCTCCAGGTCGGCCAGGCGGCGGGCGACGCCGATCATCTCGCGGGTGGTCCCGCCGCCCCCGTCCCCCCAGCCCACGGGAGCGACCGAGCCGGACGCCCGGCGCGCGTCGCGGAACTGCCGGCTCGCCCTGGCCACCTCCTCGCCCGACAGGCGCGAGGTGTACGTGTCCATCGGCGGGAAGTGCGTCAGCACGCGGGACGCGTCGATGCCCTCCCACCAGAAGGTGTGGTGCGGGAACACGTTGACCTGGTTCCAGGAGATCTTCTGCGTGAAGAACCAGTCGAACCCCGCGCGGCGCACGAGCTGCGGCAGCGCGGGGCTGTAGCCGAACGAGTCCGGCAGCCACACCCCCGCGCTCCGCGTGCCGAGCTCGCGCTCGAAGAACCGCTGCCCCTGGGAGAACTGCCGCACGAGCGCCTCGCCCGTGGGCATGACCGTGTCCGACTCGACCCACATCCCGCCCAGCGGCAGGAACCGGCCCGCCGCCACGGCGTCCCTGACCCGCGCCCACACCTCGGGCCGGTGCTCCTGGAGCCAGGCGTACTGCTGCGCCGACGACATGCCGTACCGGAAGTCGTCGGTCCGGTCGATCAGGTCGGTCATGGAAGACGCCGTCCGGGCGACCTTCCGGATCGTCTCGCGCACCGGCCACAGCCACGCCGAGTCGATGTGGGCGTGGCCCACCGCGCTGAGCACGTGCGCGCTGGCCTCGGCGGGCGCGGCGAGCGCCGGGGCCAGCGCCGCGCGGGCGGCTGCCGCGGTCTCCGCGACGTGCTGCAGGTCCAGGACGTCGAGCGCGTCGTCGAGCGCCTGGAGGATCCGGGCGCGGCGCGGTCCGGCGGGCAGCTCGGCCTGCAGCTCCAGCAGCACCTCGACGTCGAGGGACAGCTCGAGCACCTCGGGGTGGAGCACGGCCAGGTCCATGCGCCGGGTCGTGTACAGCCTCCGGTCCGAGGAGGTCGTCACGTCACCCTCCCGCGTCGGCAGGAACGGGTGATAGTCCAGCAGCAGCGGGTTGGACGCCGCCTCGACGAACAGGTCGACCTCCTCGCCGCCCGTGGCGCAGTCGGTGACCGGCACGTACTGGTTGCGCGGGTTGAGGGACTTCGCGGGCGCGCCGTCGGGCCGGTACACCAGCCCTTCGCACTGGAAGCCCGTCAGGTGGGGGTCGAACCCGAGGTCGACGACCGCCTCCACCGGGCTGCCGGCCCAGCCGGGCGGGACCGTGCCGCGCAGCCGGAACCAGGTGGTGCCCCAGGCGGCGCCCCACGGGGTCCCGACCTCGTACGGCTCCAGGTCCAGCCGGAGGCCGACGGCGGGCGGGACGGGCTCCGCGACGGCGCCGTCGTCGTCCCTCAGCTCGCAGGCCGTGACCGTCAGCGGGACGGCGGCGCCGTGGGTCGCGGGCCGGATGCGCTCGGCCAGCACGCGCCGCGCCCGGCCGGTCGTGAGCGAGACGTCGTCGTGCACCAGTGTCCTTCCCCGTCGCGGGCGGCGCCGTCGCCGTGGCGCTGCCGTCTGCCACCGCGCCGCTGCGTGTCTGTCGCGGCACCGCTGTGGTGAGGCTACTGCCTCCCGGATGGAAGGATGGGGCCATGAGCAGCACGAGCGAGCACTCCGCCGACGACGCGACCCGCGACATCGCCGACGTCGCCGCGGTCGAGGTCATCACCACCGCCGCGGTCCACCTGATGAGCGCCGCCGCCGTGAAGTGCGGGCTCGCCGAGGGCGACGAGACGAGCGAGCACCTGGACCTCGACGAGGCCCGCAAGCTCATCACCGCGCTGGCCGCCCTCGTCACGGCGTCGGCCCCCGACATCGGCAACCAGCACGCCCGATCGCTGCGCGACGGGCTGCGCTCGCTCCAGCTGGCGTTCCGCGAGGCCTCGGTGGTCCCGGACGCGCCCGGGGAAGGGCCCGGCGAGAAGTACACCGGCTCCGTCGTCTGACCAGCCCGCGACCGAGGTAGGACCATGAGCACACCGCCCGCCCCGCCGACGCCCGCCCCCGTGCCTCCGCCACCCCCGCCGCCCGCGGCACCCGGGGCGTCCGCGGCCGCCGGAAAGACGCACCGCACGGGCCTCGCGTGGCTCACGGTGGCGCTCGTGCTGGCCGTCGTGCTGGCCGCCTACCTCTGGGTGACCACCACGCAGTGGCAGCGCAACGCGGAGGAGTGGAAGGGAGAGGCGCTGCGGTACGGCGCCGACGTCGCGACGCTGAACCAGCAGCTCGACGGCGCGAACGCGGAGCTGTCCTCCGCGCGCGACCAGCTCGCCGCCGCGACGGGCCGGATCAGCGAGCTGGCGAACGAGAAGGCGCAGCTCGGCGACGAGAACGTGGCGTCGCGGCAGCACCTCGACTACCAGGCCCGGGTCAGCGAGGCGGCCGCGAAGGTGGCCGTCTCCCTCGGCCAGTGCGTGGACGCGCAGGAACAGCTCATCGGCTACCTCGAGGACGCCGGCGCCTACGACGCCGCCGACCTGAGCCGATTCCAGGACCAGGTGGGCGCCCTGTGCGCGAAGGCCAGCGACGCCAACACGTCCCTGCAAGAGGAGCTCGAGTCGTGAGTGCTGCGGGCGTCCGGGGCGTCGTGGTCGCCGCCCTGGTCGCGGTCGTCTCCGCGGGCTGCGGCGTGCTGCCGCCGCTGCCCGAGCCCGTGCCGGAGGACATCGTGCCGTCGCGGGCGGCGGGCCTCGAACCCGCGGCGGGCAGCGACTCGCTCTCGCCGGACGGGTTCGACGCGGTGCAGCGCATGGCCGTGCGGGTGCGCAACGTGGGCTGCGAGGAGCTGTCGACCGGGTCGGGCTTCGCGATCGACGAGCACACGCTCATCACGAACGAGCACGTGGTCACCAACAGTGACAACCTCCAGGTGAGCACCTACGACGGCCGCGACATCGACGTCGGCACGGCCGCCACCGCCGCCGGGCTGGCGGACCTCGCGATCGTCCGCACCCGCGACGCCCTGCCCTCGTACCCCGAGCTCGCCACGGACGACCCCGGGCAGGGCGACGACGTGACGATCGTCGGCTACCCGGAGGGCGGGGAGCTGACCATCTCCTCGGGCCGCGTGATCGGCTCGACGCGGGACCCGCTGAACGCCAACCTCGGCGAGGTCCTCGTCACGGATGCCAAGGTCGAACCAGGATCCTCCGGATCCGCCGCCCTGGACAGCCAGGGACGGGTGATCGGCGTCGTCTACGCCAAGACGGCCGACGACGACAGCCTGCTCGTCCCGATCTCGACGGTGCGGGACATGCTGGCCGACGCCGCGGAGTTCGACGCCGTCACCGCCTGCGGGTGAGCTACCGCGCCGCGCCGATGCGCAGCTCGAGCGAGTCCACGCGCCCCGAGATCACGTCGGACGCGCCGAGCCGGGCGTTGACCTGCCCCAGCACCGCGTCCAGCCCGGCCCGGTCGAGGCCGGGGTCGAGGGCGAGCACCACGGCGACCTCCGCCTTGCGGCCCGGCTCGGCGTGCGCCCGCACCACGTGCTGCACCGGCGCCGCGGCCACCGTCACCGCCTCGGCGACCTCGCGCTCCACGACGAGCCCGTCCTGCGTGGACTCGAGCGCGGGACGCCAGCGCTCCCCCTGGGCCATCGCCCACACGGCGGGCCGGGGCACCTGCACGGTCACCGGCCCGGCAGGGTCGACGACGAGCAGCGACCAGTCCTCGTTCACCGCGGACAGCGCCGCGCGCGGGGCCTCGACCGGCACCGGGCGGGCGTCGGCGCGCCACGCGGACATCGCGGCGACCGACGTGAACACCGGCAGCGCCCGCCGGCCGTCCGGTGCCTGGAGCGCCACCACGCCCGACGACGCCTCCTTGTCCACCTGCAGCGTCTGCCCGTCCGTGCCCGTCACGTCCTCGCCCACGGCGAGCTCGGCCAGCACCGGCACGAGCACGCGCGTGCTCACGAGCCGGGCCACGACGTCGGCCAGCGGCACCACGCCGGTGGAGTAGCCTGCCAGGAGGCCGGCCAGCTCCTCGTCGGTGGTGCCGTCGTCGCCGGCGAACTGGCTGGTGGGCTGGATCGAGCGCCCGCCGGTACCCGTGTCGTCGCCGGCGGTCATGGCCGGCCCGCCACGTCGAGCGCCTCGGGGAGGGTGAAAGCGCGCGCGTACAGCGCCTTGCCCACCACCGCGCCCTCGATCGCCTTCCCGCCCGGGGTCCGCAGGGTCCGCAGCGCGCTCAGGTCGTCCAGCGACGAGATCCCGCCCGAGGCCACGACCTGTGCCGGCGTGCGCTCCGCCACCTCGGCGAGCAGGTCCAGGTTCGGGCCGCGCAGCGTGCCGTCCTTCGTCACGTCGGTCACGACGTAGCGCGCACAGCCCGCCTCGTCGAGGCGGGCGAGCACCTCGTACAGGTCGCCGCCGTCGCGCGTCCAGCCGCGCGCGGCGAGCGTCGTTCCGCGCACGTCCAGCCCGACCGCGACCCGGTCGCCGTGCTCCGCGATCACCTTCGCGGTCCACGCGGGGTCCTCCAGCGCGGCCGTACCGAGGTTGACCCGGCGCGCACCCGTCGCGAGCGCCTGGTCGAGGGAGACGTCGTCGCGGATCCCGCCCGACAGCTCGACCTGCACGTCCAGCCGCCCGACGACGTCGGCCAGCAGCTCCGCGTTCGAGCCGCGCCCGAAGGCGGCGTCGAGGTCCACCAGGTGGATCCACTCCGCTCCCCCGGTCTGCCAGTCCAGCGCCGCCGACAGCGGGTCGCCGTAGGAGGTCTCGGAGCCGGCCTCGCCCTGCACGAGGCGGACGGCCCGGCCGTCCGCGACGTCCACGGCAGGCAGCAGCACCAGTCGGTCGGTCATCGTGTTCCTCTTTCTCGTTGATGGACGACGGCGGCCGCGGGGTGCCGGTCGCCGACACCCGGCGCGCTCAACCGAGCCCGCGGACCCAGTTCTCCAGGAGCGCGGCGCCGGCGTCCCCGGACTTCTCGGGGTGGAACTGCGTGGCGGCCAGCGGGCCGTCCTCGACGGCGGCGACGAACCGCGTGCCGTGCTCGGGCGTGCCCGCGTGCGCCCAGGTGACCAGGGGCGGGCGGAAGCGCGGGTCGGCGGCCTCGTCGTGCCCCTGGACGAAGGTTTGCGCCGCGTACGAGTGCACGAAGTAGAAGCGCTCGTGCCCGACGCCGTCGAACAGCCGGGAGCCTTCGGGGGCCTCGACCCGCGCCCAGCCCATGTGCGGCACGACGGGGGCGTCGAGCCGCTCGACGGTCCCGGCCCACTCCCCCATGCCCTCGGTGCGCTCGCCGTGCTCCACGCCGGCGTCGAACAGGATCTGCATGCCGACGCAGATGCCGAGCACGGGCCGCCCGCCCGAGGCGCGGCGGCCGATCACCTCGTGGCCGCGCACCTCCTTCAGCCCTGCCATGCAGGCGGCGAACGCGCCGACACCGGGGACCACGAGGCCGTCCGCGTCCTGGGCGGCCTGCCGGTCGGCGGTGAGCGTCACCTCGGCGCCCACCCGTTCCAGCGCCCGCGTGGCGGACCGCACGTTGCCGAAGCCGTAGTCGAGGACGACGACGCGCGCGCCCATCAGTCGTCGTCCTTCTTGGCGGGCCTGCCGCGGCTCGCCCTGCGGGCCTTGCGCGCGGCGGAGGAGAGCATGCGCATCGCCCGCATCCTGCCGATCGAGTCGGAGGAGACGACGCCCTCGAGGTCCGCGACCTTCGCGAAGCCGGTCAGCACGTCCTCGACCTGCTCCGGTGCCCCGCCCAGCAGCAGCGCCGGGGAGATCTCGTCCCCGCGCTCGCCGTCGGCCCAGCGCACGCACGTGAGCTGTTCGCCCTTGCGGGTCACCTGCACCAGCGGGACCCCGCGCACGATCTGGGACAGGGCGGCCGCGGCCTCGTCAGGCCGGCTTCCCGAGGGGTCGCGCAGCACCGCGAGCGCCCCGACCTCTGTCGGCACGGCGTCGAGCTCGAGGCCCGCGAGCGCCGCGGCGGCGGCGAGGGGCTCCGCGGCCGCGATCTGGGTGACGAGCACGGCCATGTCCGGTTCGGTCGGCCGGGTCAGCTCGGACAGGTCGTCAGGCACCTCGACGTCCAGGTCGCCGAGCGAGCTCAGGTCGTCGGGGATCTCCGGCAGGTCGGGGAGCTCCGGCGGGTTCTCACCGGGCTCCCCCTCGTGGTCGCCTGCGGGGCGGGGTGTGTCGGTCATGGACGTTACAGCGCACCCTTCGTGGACGGGATGCCCTCGACGCGAGGGTCGCGGGCGACGGCGGCGCGCAGGGCGCGCGCCAGGGCCTTGAACTGGGCTTCGACGATGTGGTGGGGGTCGCGGCCGGCGAGCACCCGCACGTGCAGGGTGAGGTGCGCGTGGTGCGCGAGCGACTCGAGGACGTGGCGGGTGAGGCTGCCGGTGAAGTGGCCGCCGATCAGGTGGTACTCCTGGCCTGCGGGCTCGCCGTCGTGCACGAGGTACGGGCGTCCGGACACGTCGACGACGGCGAGCGCGAGCGCCTCGTCCAGGGGCACCGTGGCGTCGCCGTACCGGGCGATGCCCTGCTTGTCGCCGAGCGCCCGGCGCAGCGCCTGCCCGAGGCAGATCGCGACGTCCTCGACGGTGTGGTGCGCGTCGACGTGCGTGTCGCCGTCGGCGTGCACGGTGAGGTCGATCAGCGCGTGCTTGCCGAGCGCGGTGAGCATGTGGTCGTAGAAGGGCACGCCGGTGGCGATGTCGGTCCGTCCGGTGCCGTCGAGGTCGAGCTCGACGGTGACCTTGGACTCGGAGGTGGCGCGCTCGACGCGGGCGGTGCGCGCGGGCACCGCGCCGTCGGACTGGGTCATGCGGTCTCCTCGGTCACGTGCGTGCGGGTGGTGGTCACGTCGGTGAGGGCTGCGCGGAACGCGGCGTTCTCCTCGGGTGTGCCGACGGACACGCGCAGCCAGCCGTCCGGGCCGGTCTCGCGGATCAGGACGCCGCGGTCCAGCAGGCCCTGCCAGACGGCGTGGCGGTCGGTGAAGGTACCGAACAGGACGAAGTTGGCGTCGGAGTCGGCGACGTCGAACGGCGTGCCGTCCGGGGTGCGCTGCTCGCGGAGCCAGGAGGCGAGGTCGTCCCGGTCCCGGCGCAGCTCGTCGACCTGCGCCATGAGGGTGCCGCGGTGCTGGAGCGCCGCGCGCGCGACCGCCTGCGTGACGGCCGACAGGTGGTACGGCAGGCGGACGACGCGCAGCGCGTCCACCAGGGCCGGCTGCGCGGCGAGGTAGCCGACCCGGGCTCCGGCGAGCGCGAACGCCTTGGACATGGTGCGGCTGACCGCGAGGTTGGGGTGGCGGTCCAGGAGGCTGACGGCGCTGGGCGTGCCGGCGCGGCGGAACTCGGCGTAGGCCTCGTCCACGACGACGACGGCGGGCGTGACCGGGTCGACGGCGGACGCGGCCTCCAGGATCGCCTCCACGGTGCTCAGCGGCAGCGCGGTGCCCGTCGGGTTGTTGGGGCTGGCCAGCAGGATCACGGACGGGCGGTGCTCGGCGACCGCGGCGGCGGCCCGGTCCGGGTCGATGGTGAAGTCGTCCTGGCGGCGGGCGGTGACCCAGCGTGTGTGGGTGTCGCGGGCGTACTCCGGGTACATGGAGTAGGTGGGTGCGAAGGACAGCGCGGTGCGGGCGGGCCCGCCGAACGCCTGCAGCAGGTGGAGCATGATCTCGTTGGAGCCGTTGGCCGCCCAGACGGCGAAGGGCTCCATCCCGACGCCGGTCTCCAGCGCGAGATAGTCGGCGAGGTCGCGTCGCAGGGCGCTGAGGTCCCGGTCCGGGTAGCGGTTCAGCCCCTGGGCCGCGCGGGCGACCTCGCGGGAGATGGTCCGCACGACGTCCGCGGACGGCGCGTAGGGGTTCTCGTTGACGTTGAGCAGCACCGGGACGTCGAGCTGCGGGGCGCCGTACGGCTGCTCGTGCGCGAGCTCGGGCCGGATCGGCAGGCCGCTGAACGGGGCGGGCTCGCCGGGCGCGGCGGGCTCGCCCGAGCGGGTCTCGGTGCTGGATGCGATCACCGGGCCAGTCTACGGAAGGGGACCGGCACGGCCGTCCGGAGTCCGCCCTGCGGGCGGCCCCCGGACGGCGGGAGAGTCCCGCCGTGCCGACGGTCCGGGGACGCTACGACGAGACGACCACGTCGTCACCGTCGACGGTGACCGGCACCTCGGGGAGCGGCTCGGGCGCGGGGCCCGAGAGTACCGCCGCGTCGGTGAGCGCGTAGTGCGACTGGTGGCACGGACACGCGAGGTCCCCGTCCCCGGGCGTGACCGTGCAGCCCTGGTGGGTGCAGATCGCGCTGAACGCGTGCACCTCGCCCTCGACGGGCTGGGTGACCAGGACGTCCTCGCCGTCGATCGTGGCGGCCACGGCGCCGCCGACAGGGACGTCCGCGAGCGCGACCACGACGCCGCCCGCGCCCTGGCCGGCCCCGTCCTCCCCCGCGGGGTCGCCCTCTCCTGCCGGCTCGTCCGCGCCTCCCGAGCAGGCGACGAGGGCGGTGCCGCCCACGAGGACCCCGGACGCGACGCCCGCTCCGCGCAGGATCTCGCGTCGCGTCGCGACGGGCGCTGTCTCGGGGAGCGCGGGCGTGGCAGTGGCCACCAGGCCAGGTCGGGTGCGTGTCATCGAAGCCTCCGGCGTCGTCGTTCAGGTCGGTTCGGGTCGGTCGTGGCCGTTGGGACGCAGTTCGGAGAGCGTCCCGGGATAACGTTTCGGGGCGTCACCCTGGCGTGGCGGCGCCGTCTTCGGCAGCATGTCGATCATGGCCCCATCTCCGCACGACGCGCCAGTGATACCCGAGGACCGGTCCGGTACCTCGGCCGTCTGGCGCTGGTTCGGCGCGGCGGGCGTGTTCACGTCCGCCGTGGTCCATCTCATCCTGTGGTTCCAGGGATATCGCGACATCGACATCGTCGGCCCGATGTTCCTGCTCAATGCCGTGGGCGGTGCGGTCCTGGCCGGCGCGATCCTGGTGTGGCGCCACTGGCTGCCGCTGCTGGGCGGGATCGGGTTCGGTCTGCTGACGCTGACCGCGTACCTCCTGTCGGCGACGGTCGGGTTCTTCGGCGTGCTGTCCCAGTTCGAGTTCGCCGGGGTGGCGGAGGTCGTCTCCGCGATGGCGGACATCATGGCGGTCGTCGGCTCGGCGGCGGCGCTCTGGCGCGAGCGGAGGACGACGTAGCCCGCCGCTCGTCCACAGGCTCGCGGGCCGGACCCCGCACGTGTCGGTGGTCGCCTCTACGATCGACGGCGTGACCAACGATCCCTTTGCAGACCTGCCGTTCGCCGTGGAGGAGCCCCCGGACGACGACGCGCTCCTCGTCGACCTCGGAGACCCCGCGCTGCCGCCCTCGGCCCGGAACACGCCCGAGGCCCAGGCGGCCAGGCTGGACATGCTGCGCGGGATGCTCGACGAAGCGGGCAGCGCGGGCTCGCCGGGCGGCCCCGCCGCCTCAGGCAGGACGACCAGCACGGACGGGCCCGGCGACAGCGCGGGGGCCGGCGCGCGCGAGGCGCCCGCCGGTGCGGCACCGCCCGTCGAGGAACCGCCCGTCGAGCCGGAGGGGGTCGCCTCG
This sequence comes from Myceligenerans cantabricum, assembly GCF_054777735.1. Lineage (NCBI taxonomy): Bacteria > Bacillati > Actinomycetota > Actinomycetes > Micrococcales > Promicromonosporaceae > Myceligenerans > Myceligenerans cantabricum. Next base: position 382,095 of record NZ_BAAHAJ010000008.1, on the reverse strand, counting down.
CCGGAGCCGCGCAAGGAGGCGGTCGCCGCAGCTCCGGGTGACGAGCTGCGGGCCGAGGCCGAGGAGGCGCTGCGGGCGCTCGTGGGCCGGGACGACGCCGCGCTGCGCGAGGACCAGTGGCGCGCGATCGAGGCGCTGGCCGCGTTCCGCCGTCGCGCCCTCGTGGTGCAGCGCACGGGGTGGGGCAAGTCGGCCGTGTACTTCGTGGCGACGAAGCTGCTGCGCGCCCGCGGGGCCGGGCCGACCGTCATCGTCTCGCCGCTGCTCGCGCTCATGCGCGACCAGGTCGGCGCGGCGGAGCGGGCCGGGATCCGCGCGGTCACCATCAACTCCTCGAACGTCACCGAGTGGGACCAGGTGCACGCCGACATCGCGGCGGGCGAGGTGGACGTCCTGCTGTGCTCGCCCGAGCGGCTGAACAACCCGGCGTTCCGCGACGACGTGCTGCCGCGGCTGGCCGCCGACGCCGGGCTCGTGGTCATCGACGAGGCGCACTGCATCTCCGACTGGGGCCACGACTTCCGGCCGGACTACCGGCGCATCCGCACGCTCCTGGCGGACCTGCCCGCCGGGATCCCGGTGCTCGCCACGACGGCCACCGCGAACCAGCGCGTCACGGACGACGTCGCCGAGCAGCTGGGCGTGACCGGCGGCGCGGGCGGCGCCGGCGGGCCACGGGAGGACGTGCTCGTGCTGCGCGGGGCACTGGACCGCGAGTCGCTGCACCTGGCCGTGCTGGAGCTGGGCGACCAGCCCACGCGCGTGGCGTGGCTCGCGCAGACGCTGCAGGACGTGGACGGTTCGGGCATCGTCTACTGCCTGACGGTGTCGGCGGCGGAGCAGGTCGCCGACCAGCTGCGCGCGGCGGGCCTGGCCGTGGCCGCGTACACCGGACGCACCGAGCCGGCGCAGCGCGAGCACCTGGAGGCGGACCTCAAGGAGAACCGCGTCAAGGCCCTGGTCGCCACGTCTGCCCTCGGCATGGGGTTCGACAAGCCGGACCTGGCGTTCGTGGTGCACCTCGGGGCGCCGTCGTCGCCGATCGCGTACTACCAGCAGGTGGGCCGCGCCGGGCGCGGTGTGGACGAGGCCGTCGTCGTCCTGCTGCCCGGCCACGAGGACAAGGCGATCTGGGACTGGTTCGGCGCGCAGGCCTTCCCGGCGGAACCGCAGGTGCACGCCACGCTGGAGGCGCTGCGCCAGGCGGGGACGCCCGTGTCGACGGCTGCGCTGGAGACCCATGTCGACCTCAAGCGGTCCCGCCTGGAGACCATGCTCAAGGTGCTCGACGTCGACGGCGCCGTACGCCGCGTCAAGGGCGGCTGGGAGTCGACCGGCCGTGACTGGGTCTACGACCGTGCGCGCTACGACCGGGTCGCCGCCACGCGGGCCGCCGAGCAGCAGGCCATGGTCGACTACGTCGCCACGCCGACCTGTCGGATGGCGTACCTGCGGGCCCAGCTCGACGACCCGGACCTCACCGACGGCTGGGAGTGCGGGCGCTGCGACCGGTGCGGCGGAGTCGACCTGCCCGAACCGCCCGACGCCGAGGCGATCACGGAGGCGCGCGCCGAGATGGACCGGCCGGGCGCGCCGATCGACGCACGGCGCATGTGGCCCAGCGGGCTGGCGACGCTCGGGCTGGACCTGCGCGGCAAGATCCCCGCCGAGGAGCAGGCCGAGCCGGGTCGTGCCATCGCCCGCCTGGACGGGCTCGGCTGGTCGGGGCCGCTGCGGGACCTGCTGGCTCCCGGTGCCCCCGACGGAGAGCTGCCGGTGCCGCTGCGACGCGCGGCCGCCCGCGTGCTGGACGAGTGGCCCGCGCTGCGGGAGGGGGACGGTGTCGAGGGCGTGGTCGGGATCCGGTCGACGACGTGGCCGCAGATGTCGTACCACCTGGCCACCGGGCTGGCCGCGTACCTCGGGGTGCCGATGATCGGCGCCGTCGGCCCCGCCGAGGGCCAGGAGGAGCCCGGCCGGCACGACGTGAACTCGGCGATGCGGCTCGCGGGCGTCGCCCGGCGCCTGCGGCCGCAGCTCGGCGAGCCCGCGCTGCGCGGACTGCCGGGCCGCACCGTCCTGCTGGTCGACGACTACACGGACTCCGGCTGGACCCTCACTGTCGCCGCCCGGCTGCTCCGCCAGGCCGGCGCCGCGAGGGTCCTGCCGTTCGTGCTGGGGATCCGCTGAGGGAGCTCCCGGGGGGGTCAGCGCCCCTGCAGCCCCTTCACGGTGTCGCCGAAGGACCAGCCCTTCGAACCGTCCCAGTTGACCGACCAGGTCATGAGGCCCTTGAGCTGGCCGTCGTACGACGCGTAGGCCTCGCTGACCAGGGACGGAGCCATGTACCCGCCCCCCGCGCCCTGCTGGGCGGGGAGGCCGGGAACCTGCTTGTCGTACGGCAGCCGGATCGTGGTGCCCTGGATCTCGAGCCCCGCGTCCAGGCAGTCGGTCTGCGCCCGGAAGCCCTCGACCGTCCCGGCCGCGTACCCGTTGCCGTCGCAGTCGTACATCTCGCCGTTGTAGTACTGCATGTTCAGCCACCAGAGACGGCCGTTGTCGGCGTACTTCTTGATGATGGGCAGGTAGGCGCCCCAGATCCCGCCGTACGTCACGCTGCCGCCGGTCACGTAGGCGGTCTCGGGCGCCATCGTGAGCCCGAAGTCGTCCGGCATCCGCGCGAGCACGCCGTCGATGATGCGGATCAGGTTCGCCTGCGACGTCGAGGGCGTGTTGATGTCGCCGCTGCCGGTCAGCCCGGCCTCGATGTCGATGTCGATCCCGTCGAAGTTGTTGTCCTGCAGGATCGGCACGATCGTCTCGACGAACCGGTCGGCCACGGTCGCGCTGCTCAGGTCGATGCTGGCCGTGGCCCCGCCGATCGACAGCAGCTGGCGGGTGCCGTCGGCCTTCGCGGCGCACATCTCCTCGGGGCTCGGCACGTCCACGCCGCTGTCCATGCCGTCCTCCCACAGCGCGGTGCCGTCCGGGAGGATGACCGGGAACGCGAGCATCGTGACGTTGTACCCGTGGTCCGAGATGCGTGGGTCGTCGATCGGGATCCAGCCCATGCCCGGGTGCACGCCGTTCGACGCACCGTCCCAGTTCTCCCAGTAGCCCTGCAGCACCTTGCCGGTCGGACGCGGCTGCACCGCACAGTCCGCACCCGGCTCGCCGTCGCTCGGCGTGGGCTCCGGATCGGGCTCGGACGGCTCCGGATCAGGATCGGACGGCTCCGGGTCGGGCTCGGTGGGGGTGGGCTCCGGGCCGGCGTCGCATGCGCCCTCGTCGGACCAGAGCGTCGGCGTGTCGGCCGGGTTCCAGCCCGCTCCCGCGTGGGCGGTGTGGGCGATGCGCGCGGTGTAGGTGCGGCTCCGGTACGTCACCTCGTCGCCGACGGCGTAGCTGGTGCCCTCCGTCCAGGTCGCTGCCACGCACTCGGCGGCCGCCGCCGGGGCCGTCAGCCCGGGGACCACGACGGCGCCCGTGGCCAGGGCCGCAGCGGCGACGGCTGCGACGACGAGCGGGGTACGACGGGATCTCACGACGACCACCTCAGCTTTCCGCGTCCGGGCCGCCGGCGTGCTCCGGCGGCTATTTGTTCAGGACGCTAGCAAGACGGTTCGGCCGGGACATGAGGGATTCCCACACGACCGGCGCCCCGGGGCAACCGCGGGCACGGCGCAGGAGGGCGCACCGTGGGGCGCCGGGTCCGGGCCGGTCGGCGGCGGCCCGCCTGCAGCCGTGCCGCCGCCGAGCGGCCCGATCCGGAGTGCGCGCCCGGTCAGCTCAGGGACGGCGTCGTCCAGCTGCGCCACTGGTCGAGGTTGCCCGGCCGGCTCGACGAGATCCGGAAGTCGCCCGGGCCCGTACCGTTGCCGAACAGGGACGCCTGGATGTGCTGCCGCATCGGCTGGACCCACTCCGAACGGTGCGCGCAGTGGTTGCCGTCCGAGACGTCGGAGACGTAGGAGACGTTCCCCCGCTCACCGAGCGCCGTGTAGATCTCCCGGCCCGCGAGCGCGGACGTCGCGCCGGACCCCGCCCCGAGCCAGTCGATGTGCGGGTTCTCCATGAGGAGCAGGCCGCGCGGGGCGATCATCCCGATCACCTCGTGGGTGTCCACCGGGAGGCCGGACGGGTTGTTCGCATAGCCGCCGAACGCCTGGCCGAGCCACGGCTGCTCGCCGTAGGCGCTGCTGGGCGACTGCGCGCCCGCCTCCTGGGCGAGCCCGCGCATGATCGGCGCGCCGCCGGCGCCGGACTCGACCGGCATGGTCAGGTCGATGCGCTGGTCGAACGCGCCCGCCACGAAAGCGCCCTTGCCGTAGCGCGAGCAGCCGGTCACGCCGAACGCGTCGGGGTCGAGGAGGGCTCCGCCGTCGGCCTCGATCACGTCGATGATGCGGCTCACGCCCCAGCCCCAGGCGGCGAGCAGGCCCGTGCTGCTGTTCGCCCCGTAGAGGTCGTAGAACGCGCCCCGCATCGAACCGTACGAGGTGCCCTCGGCGCCCACGGTCAGCGGGTCGTAGCTGATCACGGCCACGCCCTCGCCGAGGATCGTGGCGGTGTCGCCGCCGAAGCCGCCGTACACGAAGACCGCGGGGAACGGCCCGCTGCCACCGGGCGTCCGCACGCTCGCGGAGAAGCTCGTGCTGCGGCCCCGGTCCGACACGTTGACCGTGATGTTCGACGACGACACCGTCCCCGTCACGCTCTGGGGCGCGCCGGGCTTGGCTCCGTACATCGTGTCCTCGGCGAGCTTCTTGATCTCCGCCCGGCGGCACCGCCAGTCGGACTTCTCCGTGATCCGCGACCCGTCCATGGACAGGAACGGGTCGGGCAGCCGGGAGTCGGCACCGGGGCCGCTGCCCGAGACGTCGCAGTCCGCACCGTCGAACTCGCCACCGGGCAGCGGATCCGGGTCGGTCGGCGTGGGGTCGGGGTCGGTCGGCGTCGGGTCCGGGTCGGTCGGGTCGGGGGTGGGCCCGGGGTCCGTGTCGCCGTCGCAGGCGACACCGTTCACCGCGAACGTGCCGGGCGCCGACGCCGGGCCCGCGCCGACGAGCCCGAAGCTCGCCGACCCGCCCGTGCCGAGGCTCCCGTTCCAGGACACGTTGCTCGCGGTGACCTGCGAGCCGCTCTGGGTCACCTCCGCGTTCCACGCCTGAGCGATCGACGTGCCGGACGGAGCCTCCCACGTCACGGACCACGAGGAGACGGGGTCACCCAGATTCGTCAGGGTCACGTTCGCCTGGTGGCCGCCTTGCCACTCGTTGACGATGTCGTAGTCGACGGAGCACCCTTCCGCGGCGCTGGCAGCGGTGGCCGTCACGGCGGTCAGCGCACCGGCCGCAGCCAGGGAGACGGCCGCGGTCACGGCCGCCCAGCGGCGCCCGCGGAAGCCGGGCGGGCGCGCGGACCCGGTCGACGGCGCACCGGGTGACCCCGGCGACTGTGGTGAGCGTGCGGCAGGCATACGGATCTCCTTTGATCGGCACTGACCCGCCACACCCTAGGAAAACGTTATCTACGCGGGAAGGGCAAGAAACGTTTCGCAGCGCGAACGGAGCCGGCCTGGCCGTCGCCACGTCTACACCCCGTCGAGCAGGCCGCGGATGTCGTCGGCGCTCAGCCCTCCGCCGAACGTGCCGTCGTCGTCGCTCATCACGGCGTCGAACAGCTTCGCCTTGCGCTCCTTGAGGGCCATCACCTTCTCCTCGATGGTTCCCGCCGACATCATCCGGAACACCATGACGTTGCGGGTCTGCCCGATCCGGTGCGTGCGGTCCACGGCCTGCGCCTCCGTCGCCGGGTTCCACCACGGATCGAGCAGGTACACGTAGTCGGCCTCCGTGAGGTTCAGGCCGAACCCGCCCGCCTTGAGGGAGATGAGGAACACGGGCGCGTCACCCTCCTTGAACCGCCGGATCACCTCGGCCCGGCGCGTCGTCGCCCCGTCGAGGTACTCGGTGGCGAGGCCCGCCGCGGTCAGCCGGTCCCGGGCCAGCTGCAGGAACGACGTGAACTGGCTGAACACGAGCGCGCGGTGCCCCTCGGCGGCCACCTCCGCCAGCTGCTCGGCGAGCAGGTCGAGCTTGGCCGACGGCACACCCTCGTAGGCGTCCGGGTCGACGAGGGAGGCGTCCAGCGCGAGCCGGCGCAGGATCGTCAGGGACCGGAAGATCGCGATCCGGTTGGTGTCGAAGTCCTCGAGCAGGCCCAGCATCCGGGAGCGCTCGCGCTGCAGGTGCCGGTCGTAGACGACACGGTGCTTCGCGTGCAGGTCCACGCTGAGGATCTGCTCCTGCCGCTCCGGGAGCTCCGGCGCCACCTGCTCCTTGGTGCGCCGCAGCAGGAGCGGCCGGATCCGGCGGCGCAGCCGCGCCACGGCCCGGTCCGCCTCCCCGGCGAGCTGTGGGTCCTTCGCTCCCGCCTCGACGACCCGGACGTAGTCCTCCCGGAACCGCCCGGCCGAGCCGTACAGCCCCGGCGCGGTGATCGCGAGCAGCGACCACAGCTCCATGAGGTTGTTCTCCATGGGCGTGCCGGTGATCGCCAGCTTGAACGGAGCACGCAGCAGCCGCGCCGTCTCGTTGGCCCGCGTGGCGTGGTTCTTGGCGAACTGCGCCTCGTCCAGGATGAGCCCGCCCCAGTCGACCTCGCGGAACCCGTCGTGGGCCAGACGGAAGATCGCGTAGCTGGTCACGACGACGTCGGCGGCGCCGGCGACCTCCGGCACGGTCGTGCCGAGCCGGCCCGGGGTCGACGACAGCTCCGCCACCCGCAGGTCCGGGGTGAACCGCCCGGCCTCCGCCACCCAGTTGCCGATCACCGACGCCGGCGCCACCACCAGGAACGGCGTGTCGCCCGGCGCCCGCGGCGGGCCGGTGCCGAGCCCTTCGCGGTCACGGGCGATGAACGCCAGGGTCTGCACGGTCTTGCCGAGCCCCATGTCGTCCGCCAGGATCCCACCGAGACCGTGGTCCGCCAGGAACGCCAGCCACGCGTAGCCGTGCCGCTGGTAGGGGCGCAGCTCCGCCTTCAGCCCGGTCGGCAGCGGCACGGCGTCGGCGGCCGGCGCCACGGCGCCGTCCGGAGCTGCTCCGGGCCTGCCCGTCAGCGCGAGCAGGTCGCCCACCGACCGCCGCCACGCCTCGGACTGCTCGACGACGTCCGCCACCTCCTCCAGGTCCCCCCACAGGCTCGCGTTGTACCGCGACAGGCGCAGCGTCCCGGGCCGGTCGCTGAGCCGCACCGCCTCCTCGACGAGCGTCCGCAGCCGGTCCAGGGACGGATGTCCGGTGCGCAGCCAGGCGCCGTCCGGCAGCACGACGCGGCTGTCGCCGCGGGTCAGCGCGGCCAGCAGCACCGGCAGCGGGACCTCCCGGCCGGCCACGCTCACCGAGATCCCGAGATCGAACCAGTCCATCTCGCTGGAGCCCGTGGCCGAGACCGACACCACCGGGACGTCGCTCAGCTCCCGGTACTCAGGCTGTTCGTGCGTCTCGACGCGCACGTCCGCCAGCTCCTCGAGCGCGGGCAGCACCTCGGTCGCGAGCTCCAGCACGGCGAGGTCGCCCACCTCGTGCCGGCCCGCCAGCCGGAACCCGGCGAACTTCGGGCTGCGCCGTACCACCTCGGCCGCCTCGGCGGAGATCCGCGCCTCGCCCTCGATGTCGCGCAGGTCCGTGGGACCGTGGTCGGGGATGGTGTGGCGGCGCGCGGCCGCGCCCGTGCCGTACTGCCAGGACCACGTCACCGTCGCCCGGGCCGACCCGGCGAACACCGCCGTGCACACGAGGACCGGCCGTGCGTCCTGGGGGAGCTCGACGCCGTCTCCCGCGCGCACGCTCATCCGGCCGCGCAGCCGCGGGTAGAAGTCGGAGAGGAACTCCGGCACGTCCCGCTCGGGGACCTCCAGCGCGGGCATCCGCAGCGCGTCGACCTGCGCCTCGCCCAGCGGCTCGGCCGTGGGCCCCAGCGTGATCACGCGCTTCGTGGAACCCTCCCGCGTCACGGCGAACAGGCCGTGCTCGCCCAGCGCACCGACCACCGCGTCCGGCACGGGCGGCTCGCCGTCGAACGTCACGGACAGGGTCACCCGCAGGCCCGGGCCGTCGCCGGCCCGCGCGAGCTCCAGCGCCATGGCCGACGCCGAGACGAGCCGCAGCTCGTCCCCGCGGCGGACCCCGACCACCGGGATCCCCGCCTCGGGCGCCTCGGCGAGCAGCGGCCACAGGAGCCGGCCGAAGTCGCCGAGGTCCCGCCACGCGCCCGTGCCGTAGCGGCTCCCGGTGAGGTCGCCGAGCTCGGCGAACCAGGCGCCGGCGCGTCCGCCCGGAAGCACGCCGCCGGCGTGCGCGTACCCGAACCGCAGCGCGTCCCACGTGATGTCGTTGGCCTTGCTCCACGTGCCCTGCTGCGTGCGGCGCACCGGCTTGGCCTGCAGCACCGTGCCGTCCACCCGCTCCTTGACCTGGATCCCGAGCGCGAGCTGCGGCGCGGCGCCCGGCGCCGCCCGGTGCGCCGGGACCGGCGCCGAGGTCACCCGCCGCAGCCAGCCGCGCCACGGCGCGTGCCCCGCCCCGCCGTCCGAGCCCGGACCGTCGTCGGACTCCAGGAGGTCCAGGAGCACCGCGACCACGTGCTTGCAGTACCCACCCACGGGGCAGCCGCACTCCGTGTCCCGGACCGCGAACCGCCCGAGCGCGCCGAGGGAGTAGCGGATCCGGCACTCGTACGGGTGCGGCGCGGTCCCCGCGACCAGCCCGGTGACGGTCAGCGACGCGAAGTCCCACGTCCGCTCCAGGACGTGGCCGGTGCGCCGGTAGGTCTTTCCCCGCTCGAACGCACCGCCGCCGACGAGGCGCTTGATCGACTCGGCGTCGATGCGTGGCACGGGGATCGAAGTCATGCCCCGATCCTTCCACGGGTGTCCGACACCCCGCCGAGCGTCCTCCACAGGCGTGGCCGGACGCCTGGTCAGCAGCCCGTGGGCTCGATCCCGGTCTCCTCGTACTCCCGGATCGCGTCCACCTTCCGGGCGGACGCCGACGTCGGGTCGAACGTGTACCCGAGCCACTCGGCGGCGAGCCGCCGGGCCAGCTCCAGGCCGACCACCCGCTCGCCGAAGCAGAGCACCTGCGCGTCGTTGCTCAGCACCGCGCGCTCGACGGAGTAGCTGTCGTGCGCGGTCACGGCCCGGATCCCGCCGATCTTGTTCGCGCTGATCGCGACGCCGAGCCCGGTGCCGCACACCAGCAGGGCGCGGTCCGCCTCCCCCGCCGCGATCAGCCTCCCCGCGGCGATCGCCACGTGCGGGTAGTCGGTGTCCTCGTCGGCGTAGACGCCGATGTCGATCACCTCGGCCACGCGGTCGTCCGCGGCGAAGTCGGAGGCGAGCGCCTTCTTGTAGCTCAGCCCGGCCTCGTCGCACCCGACCACGACGCGCAGTCCGTCGTCTCCCATCACCGCTCCTCCTCCTGTCGCCGGCCCGTCCGGGCGAGCACGCCCGCCACCGTCGTCAGGCACATCGCCATCGAGACGGCGCCCGCGTCGGGGGTGCCCAGGCTCCGCTCGGCGAGCGGCCTGGCACGCCCCACCCGGGGCCGCATCCCGGCGGTCCGTGCCGCCGACGTCGTCGCCTCGCGGGCGGCGTGCTCCCACGCGTCCGCCAGGGAGCGCCCGCCGGCCACGCCGGCGGTGAGCGCGTGAGCGAAGGGGAGCAGCGCGTCGAGCATGGTCTTGTCGCCGGGCGCGGCGCCGCCGAGCTTCACCAGGGCGTCGTACCCGGCGCTCACGGCGGCCGCGACGGTCGCCCCGGAGGGTCGCCCCGCGTCGCCGAACTCCTTGCCGACGGCGACCAGCGCGTTGCCCCAGAGCACCCCCGAGCTGCCTCCGGCCTTGGCGGCCCACGCGTCGCCGGCCGCGTCCAGGGTGGTGCGGGGTCCGGCGCCGCGCTCGACGGCGGCCCGGGCCGCGGCCACCGCGGCGGTGCTCCCGTTGACCATGCCGCGCCCGTGGTCGCCGTCACCGGCGACCGCGTCGATGCGGCCGAGCTCGTCCTCCGCCTCGGTCATGGCAGCGGCGATCGCCTCCAGCGAGACGAGGACCGTCCCTGCCACCTCCTGCGCCTCCTCGTCCGCGGGCCCGGTGGCCGTCCCCTCGGCCGCGAGCAGGGTGTCCGCCGCGGTGCGGCGCTCCCCCGTCGCGGACGCGGTCACGGCCCCCTTGCGGTAGGCGGGCGTGTCGGCGGGCGCTGCCCAGAGACGCTCCAGCTCGTCGTCGAGCCACATCACCGTCAGCGAGCATCCGGCCATGTCCAGGCTGGTCACCAGCTCCCCGACGTCGGGCTCGACCACCTCGTACCCCGCCTCCCGCAGGAGGCGCGCCACGGTGCCCCAGACGATGAACAGCTCCTCGTACTTGGTGCGGCCGAGTCCGTTGAGGATGGCGGTGACGCGCCGGCCCGCGCCCTGCGGGGCGTCGGCCAGCACGCCGTCGACCAGCGTCCTGGCCAGCTCCCGCGCGGTGGGCAGCTTCTCGTCGGAGATGCCGGGCTCGCCGTGGATGCCGAGGCCCAGACCCATGTGCCCGGGCTCCACCGTGAAGAGGGGGTCGTCCGCACCGGGCAGGGTGCACCCGTCGAACGCCACGCCGAGCGTGCGCGTGCGGTCGTTGGCGTGCTCGCCGACCCGCACCACCTCGTCGAGGGAGCAGCCCTCCTCGGCGGCGGCCGACATCGCCTTGAAGACCGTGACGTCGCCCGCGATGCCGCGGCGCCTGGCCCGCTCGGTGCTGGGCGCGCTGGCGACGTCGTCGGTCACCAGGACGTAGCGGGCGGCGACGCCCTCGTCCTGGAGGCGTTCGACGGCCTGGTTGAAGTTCATGACGTCGCCGGCGTAGTTGCCGGTGCTGAACACCACGCCGGCTCCGCTGTCGGCCGCACGGGCGACCGACACGGCGTCGGCCGCGGACGGCGACGTGAAGACGTTGCCGACGACGGCGCCGTCGGCGAACCCGGGCCCGACGACCCCGCAGAACGCCGGGTAGTGGCCGGACCCGCCGCCCACCACCACGGCCACCTTCCCGGGGCGGGTTCTCGTCGTGCGGACCACTCCGCCGGGGACCGGCGCGACATATCGCTGGTGGGCGTCGGTGAAGCCGGTCATCGCGTCCTGGGTGAAGGCTGCCGGGTCGTTGTAGAGGCGCGTCATCGCGATTCGTCCTTTCGGGGGTGCGGCCAGGCCGGGATGAGCGAGACCTTGACGGACTCGTCGCCTGCGGCGACCAGGTCGAGGCCCTCCTGGAACCGCTCGAGCGGGAGCTGGTGCGAGCAGATCTCGTCCATCGGGAGCCGCCCGGACTCGATCATCCGGATCGCGGCCGGCCAGCAGTGCGGGCCGAGGTGCGCGCCGAGGACGTCGAGCTCCTTGTCGTCGCTGATGATGCTCCAGTCGACGGTGACGTCGGAGCCGAAGACGCTGTACTCCACGTACCGGCCCAGCTTGCGCAGCAGCTTGAGCCCCTGGCCGACGGCGGACGGGTGGCCCGTGCCCTCCAGGTAGACGTCGGCCCCGTAGCCCTCGGTGAGCTCCTCGACGAGCTCGGCCGGGTCCTCCTCCGCGATGTTCACGGTGTGGGTGGCGCCGCACTTCTCGGCGAGGGCGAGCTTCGTCGGGGACATGTCGAGCGCCACCACCGCGGCCGGGTTCTTCGCGGCGGCACCGGCGATCATGCCGAGCCCGATCGGGCCGCACCCGGCGACCACGACGACGTCCTCGAACGTGATACGGCCGCGCTCGACGGCGTGCAGCGCGCACGACAGCGGCTCGGTGAACGCCGCGTGGGCCGCGGGCAGGTCCTTGCTGATCCGGTGCACGAGCGCCTCGGCCGGGTAGACCATGTACGACGCCATGGCGCCCGGGGTGCGCCGCTTGAACCCGAACATGTCGTGCGGGGCGCACATCCAGTACTCCCCGCGCTTGCAGTACCGGCACTCCCAGCACGGGACGATCTGCTCGGCCACCACGCGGTCACCGACCGCGACGCCGCGACGCCGCGCGGCCTCGTCGTCGAGCGAGACGACCTCGCCCACGAACTCGTGCCCCGGGACGACCTCGGTCTCGGCCCACGCGGGACGGTTCGCGTCGCCCCAGAACTTGGGGGCGCCGTGGTAGCACTTCAGGTCGCTGGCACAGATGCCGACGGCCTCGACGCGGACGAGCACCTCCCCCGGACCGGGCCGGGGCACGGGCACCTCCTGCATCCGGTAGTCGCCGGGCGCGTGGCAGATCACGGCGCGCATGGTCTCGGGCACGGCGGCGCCCGCCGGGGTGCTGGTGGCTGTGGTGGTGCTCATGGCTGCTTCCTTCGGTGAGGTGGGGTCGGGCGGCGCGGCGTGCGGTCAGGCCACGCGGTAGGGGATGCCGGCGGAGTCCCAGGCCTGCAGGATCTCCGGGTCGGCGTCGCCGTCGGTGATGACGAGGTCGAAGACGTCGAGCGGCACCACCCGGTGCAGGGCGACCTTGCCGAGCTTCGCGCCGTCGATGAGGAGGTAGCGGCGCGTCGCCGCGCCGACGAGCTCGCGCTTCAGCTCGACGATCCGCTCCTCCTGGTGGAAGGCGTCGGTGGCCGACACCGCCGAGGAGGACAGGAACACCGCGTCGGCGCGCATCGCCCTGATCTGCTCCACGCACTGGAGGCCGACGAAGCAGTCGTGGGACGCGTTGTACACACCACCGAGCCCGATGACGGTGAGCTCGCTGCGCGTCGCCAGCTGGCTGAGCATCCGCATGCCCTCCAGGAACATCGTCCCCACGTGCAGCGGCGTCTTGTCCTGCAGGCCGGGGATCATCTGCCGCACGGTGGTGGAGTCGTCGAGCAGGATCGACATGCCCGGCTCGACGAGGTCGAGCGCGGCGTGCGCGATCTTCGTCTTCTCGTCGATCCGGGCCTTCATCCGCTGGGCCAGCCCGGGTTCGAACACGCCTGATGACTGCGCCGTCACACCGCCGTGGAAGCGCCGCACGACGCCCCGGCGCTCCAGCACCTCGAGATCCCGGTGGACCGTCATGGCGCTGACGCCGAACTCGGCGGCGAGCTCCTGGGGCGAGGCGGACCCGAGCGTGGTCACGTGGTCGGCGATCTGCGACTGGCGGACCTCCGCCTTGCTGGTGCGCTTCGGCTTTCCGCCGGGGGCCGCGTGCTCGGTCATCAGGTTCTCCTTCGGGTTCGGCGGGCCGGCCGGGCGGGAACGCCCGGCCGGCCCGGCAGGTCATTCGCTGACGACGAAATCGTCCACGGTGTCCGCATTGTCTGCGGTGATGAGCACGCAGTCGATCGCCTGCTTCTCGTCGGCGACGCCGGTCTCGCCGTTCTCCAGGTAGTCGTGCGCCTGCTCGACGGCGAGCGTGGTGCCCTGCACGATGGGCTGCAGCACGGTCGCGACCATGTCCCCGGCCTCGACCGCCTCGACGGCGTCCGGGTTGCCGTCGAAGCCCAGCACCTTGACCTGGTCGAGCTTCCCGGCGTCCTTGAGGGCCTGGATGGCGCCGAGCGCCATCTCGTCGTTGCCCGAGACCACGCCGACGATGTCGGGGTGCGCCGCGAGCATGACCTCCATCTTCTCCTTGCCCTCCTGGCGGTCCCAGTTGGCGGTCTCCTCCTGCACCAGCTCCAGGTCCGGGTACTGGGAGAGCACGCCCTCGTAGCCGTCGGAGCGCACCTGGGCGTTGTTGTCGGTCGGGTTGCCGAACAGCTCGACGTACTCGCCCTCGCCGCCCACGGCCTCGGCGAACTCCTGCGCGCCCAGGGTCGCGCCCTGCGCGTTGTTGGAGACGATCTGCGAGTGGGCGATGCCCTGCTCGGCGATCTCCGCGTTGACCAGGAAGACCGGGATGCCGGCGTCAGTCGCCTTGCTCACGGCGCCCACGCTCTCGTCCGCACCGGCGGGGTCGAGGATGATGGCGTCGACGCCCTGGCTGATGGCGCCGTCGATGAACTGGTTCTGCTGGTCGGCGTCGTTGTTGTGGGCGTTGACGGTGGTCTCGTACCCGAGCGCCTCCGCCTCGGAGACCGCGGTGTCCACCTCGGCCTTCCAGTACGGGTTCGACGGGTCGACGGTGATGACGGCGATCGTGCCGGGGCCGTCGCCGCCGCCCGACGCCTCGGAGCCGGTGGCACCGCACGCGGTGGTGCCCACCAGGGCCAGCACGGCGAGGCCGCCGGCAAGTGTCTTGCGGATCATGGGATCGTTCCTTTCCTAGAAGTCCCAGGGGACGTCGTTGTCACTCGAGTTCGTCGGATGCTCCGGGCGGAGCGGGAATCAGGCCTTGACCAGCTCCTCGGGCTCCGGACGGGGTGGACCGGCGGCCGCCCTGCGCACGGAGCCGCGCTGCTGGGCCCTCCGCTGGAGCTGGTCGACGGCGACGGCGAGGATGATGACCGCGCCCTTGATGACCTGCTGCCAGAAGACCGAGACGCCGACCAGGACCAGGCCGTCGACCAGGAACCCGATCACGAAGGCACCGATCACGGTGCCGCGGATGGTGCCGCGCCCGCCGGACAGCGCGGCGCCGCCGATGACGACCGCGGCGATCGCGTTCAGCTCGAACAGCTCGCCGCCGCGCGGGGTGGCCGCCGGCAGGTCGGCCGCCAGGAGCAGCCCGACCGTCGCGGCGCAGAAGCCGGACATCACGTAGATCGTGACCTTCACCAGCCGGACCGGAACCCCGGAGAGGTCCGCGGCCCGCTCGTTGCCACCGGTGGCGTACAGCCAGCGGCCGAACGCGGTCCGGTTGAGGATCACGGAGAAGACCAGGGCGAAGACGACCATCATCCACACGGGCATCGGGATGCCGAGCGGGGCGCTGGCGAGCACTTCCAGGAACCCGGTGTTCCCGAGCTCGTCCTCGCCCCGCAGCCGGGTGAAGGTCTCGCCGTTGGTGATGAGCAGCGCGAGGCCGCGGGCGACGTAGAGCATCCCGAGCGTGGCGATGAACGGCGCCACGCTCAGTCTGGAGACCAGCAGGCCGTTGACATAGCCCACCAGGGACCCGACGCCCAGGGAGATGATGATCACCACCCAGACCGGCGGGTAGGCCACCAGGTCGGTGCCCGGCACCGCGGCGCCCTGCAGCAGGTAGCCGGCGATCACGCCGGAGAGCCCGACGCTGGAGCCGACCGAGAGGTCGATGCCCCCGTTGAGGATGACCATCAGCATCCCGATCGCCAGGATCGCGTTCATCGCGACGTGGCGCGTCATGATGATGAGGTTGTCGGGGGCGAGGAAGTTCGGCGACAGCGCCGAGAAGACCACGACGATGATGAGCAGGGCGACGAGCGCCCGCCCCTCGACGAGGACGGTGCTGAGGTTCAGCTTGCGGCCGCCACCGGCCACGGTCTTGGTGATACTCACTGTGTCGCTCCCAGGTGTGCGTCCTCGGGGGTGGCCTCGCCCGAGGCGGCCATGACCGCTTCGCGGTTCGTGCGGGCCGGGTCGAACTCCCGCACGACGCGCCCCTTGTTCAGGACGACGATCCGGTGCGAGGAGGAGAGCGCCTCGGAGATCTCCGAGGTCGCATAGAGTACGGCCAGACCTTTCTCCGCCTCCTTGAAGAGCAGGGAGAAGACCTCGGCCTTGGCGCCGACGTCGATGCCGCGCGTCGGCTCGTCGAGGAGCAGGACCAGCGGGTCGGTCATGAGCGTCTTGCCGATGACCACCTTCTGCTGGTTGCCGCCGCTGAGCGAGGTGATCGGGGCGTCGGTGCCCGCGGTCTTGACCGTGACCTCCTTGACGGCCCAGTCGACGCTCGCGGCCTCCTTGCGACGCCGCAGCAGCAGCCCCCGCACCATCGACCCCAGGCTGGCCAGCGAGAGGTTCTGGCCGACGGACATCAGCTGGACGAGGCCGTCGCGCTGCCGGTCCTCCGGCACCAGGCAGACGCCGCGGGCGATCCTCTCGCGGACCGGCAGCCCGGCCAGGTCGTCGCCGTCGAGCAGGGCGCGGCCGGACGCGATCGGCTGCCGGCCGGCGAGCGCCTCCAGCAGCTCGGTGCGGCCGGCGCCCATCAGCCCGTAGAGGCAGACGATCTCGCCCGCCCGGACCTCCAGGTCCAGCTCCGGGACGGCGATCCGCCCCGAGACCTGGTCGACGACGCGGAGCCGCTCGACCGACAGCATCACGTCCCCGTGCCGGCGCGGCCGCCCGGAGAAGTCGTGCTCGTTCTCGCGGCCCACCATCCGGGAGATCACCCAGGGCAGGTCGATGTCGGCGGCGTCCGCGGTGGCGATCAGGTCGCCGTCGCGGAACACCACGGCCTGGTCGGCGATCTCGATCGCCTCCTCCAGGTGGTGGGAGATGTACACGATCGCGACGCCCTGCGCGGTGAGCTCGCGGATCAGGCGGAACAGCACCTCCACCTCGGAGGCGCTGAGGGCCGACGTCGGCTCGTCCATGATGAGGATCCGCGCCTCGGCGGACAGCGCGCGGGCGATCTCCACGATCTGCTGCTGGCCGAGACGCAGGTCGGCCACCAGCGTCTTCGGGTCGATCGCCTCCTCGAGCCGGGCCATCACGGCGCGCGTGATCTCGCTCTCGGCCGCGTAGTCGAGGCCGCGCGTGGTCCGCAGCTCGCGGCCCATGAAGATGTTGTCCCGGACGCTGAGGTTCGGGCAGAGGTTCAGCTCCTGGTGGATGATCGAGATGCCCAGGTCCTCGGCGTGCGTGGTCGACTCCAGCGTGACCACCCGGCCGTCCAGCTCCAGGCGGCCCGACGTCGGCTGCTCGACGCCGGACATGATCTTCATCAGCGTCGACTTCCCGGCGCCGTTCTCCCCGAAGAGGACGGTCACGGTGCCGCGGCGGACCTCGAAGTTGACGCCCTTGAGGGCGCGGGTGACGCCGTAGGTCTTGGTGATGTCGACGGCCCGCAGCACGACGTCGTCGTCGGTCATGGCGCCACCTCGATCGCGACGGGCTGGATGACGTACGAGTCGGCCGGGCCGCCCGTGCCCCACGCCCCGTAGACGGTGACGTCCTTGCCCTCGAGGGCGCCGGCGTCGACGTCGGCGAGCACGTCCTGCGAGATGGTCGTCCTGAGCTCGTTGGCGACGGCCTGGAACGAGGTCTGGTCGGGGAAGTCGCCGAACTGCATGGTTCCGCTGGCGTCCCGGACCGGGTTGCCGTTGACCGCGGCACCGAGAGCGATCCTGACCTCGTACTTCGGGGCGAGGCCGGGGACGTCCAGCACGGCGAAGCTCTCGTCGGCCTCGGTCACCGTCCCGGTCGCCGTGAGGGGGAACGCGTAGGCCCCGCCACCGAGGTCGACGCCGTGCTCGGCGGCGGCGCCGGGCAGGTCGTCGCTGATCGCCGGAGCGAGCTCGGCGACGTCGGTGGCCTGGTCGGTGAGCAGCTCCACCTGCTCGGGGAACTTCTCCTCGACGAACGCCGTGGCCTCGAAGGGGGGCGGGTTGACGGCCTCGGCCTCCTCGGGAGTCAGCCACCTGGTGCTGAGTCCCATGGCGACGACGAGGACGGCGGCGAGAGCGGCGATGACGACGCCCCGGTATCGGGGGGCGCGCCGCCGGGGGCTGCTCATGAGGTCTCCTCTCGTTCGACCACCCGAGTGGTGGGCGACGCGAGGGGCGCACCATCACTCCGATGTGATGTCGTCAACCCTACGAGAAGACAATCACATTTGGCAACCTCCGATGTGGATTCAATAACATTTCATAGCAGGCTCGCAGGTCAGCCCGCCGCGAATCACCCGCGCCCGGCCACGCCGGAGGCGATCCGCAGCAGCCCAAGGAAGCCCGCCACGTCCCACGCCGCGCGCCCCACGAAGAGCCCGTCGACGTGCGCGTCGGCCAGCAGCCCGGCCGCGTTCGCCCGGTCCACGCTCCCGCCGTACAGCAGCGCGCGGCAGCCGGTACCCGCCCCGAGGCCGCGGACCAGGCCCGCGACCTCGGCCAGCACGGGCGAGACCTCGCCGAGAGCCGCCGCCCTGCCCCCGGTGCCGATCGCCCAGACCGGCTCGTAGGCGAGCAGCACGCGCGGCACCTCGTCGCGCGCGACGTGCGCGAGAGCAGCCCGGACCTGCCCGGCCACGTGCTCGACGGCGCGCCCGGCGTCCCGCACCTCGGCCGTCTCGCCCACACAGACCAGCGGCGTCAGTCCCGCGTCGAGCGCGGCGCGGACCTTCCGCGCGACGGTCCCGTCGGTCTCCCCGAACGCCGCCCGGCGCTCCGAGTGGCCCAGCTCGACGACGACGGCGCCGGCGTCGGCCACCATCCGCATCGAGACCTCCCCGGTCCCGGCACCCTCGGCGGCCCAGTGCGCGTTCTGCGCCCCGAGGAGGACCGGCGACCCGGCCGGCAGGGCGTCCCGCACGGCCGCGAGGCCGGTGTGGGCGGGGAGGACGAACGGCTGCACGCCGTCCGGGACCGCCTCCGGCCGGAGCTCTCGCGCGTAGGCCACCGCCTCGCCGATGGTCTTGGTCATCTTCCAGCTCGTGCCGATCCAGGTCCGGTCACTCATGTCATTTCCTTAACAGTCTCGACGTTCTATCGTGATGATGATGTTATTTTCACACTGCTGAGCCGGTGGCCCGCACCTGGCACACTGCCAGGGTGCACACGGACGTGACCGTTCTCGGCAGCGCGAACCTCGACCTCTTCCTGGCGGTGGAGCGATACCCCGCCGGCGGGGAGACCGTCACCGCCGAGCACCGCGGCGAGGCCGCCGGGGGCAAGGGGCTGAACCAGGCGGTCGCGGCGGCGCGCAGCGGCGCGGCCACCGCGTTCACCGGTGCCGTCGGCCGCGACGCGCACGCCGGCACGCTGCTCGCGACCCTGTCGGGCGAAGGCGTCGACACCACGGCGGTCCGCCGCTCCCCCGCCCCGACGGGCACGGCCACGATCCTCGTCCAGCCCTCCGGGGAGAACACGATCCTCGTGGTGCCAGGCGCCAACGGCGATGCCGTCGTCGGCCCGGACACCCGGGCCGCCATCCGCCGGAGCGCCGTCCTGGTCGTCCAGCTCGAGATCCCCCTGGACACGGTGGCCGACGGTGTCGCGGTGGCGCGCGACGCAGGCACCACGGTGGTCCTCAACGCGGCCCCGGCCGTCCCGCTCGCGCCGGAGGTCCTCGCGGCGGTCGACGTGCTGGTCGTCAACGAGCACGAGGCGACCCTGCTGGGCGGCGACGACCCGCTGCGCGCGGCCGCGCGCCTCTGCCGCGGCGGCCGCCACGTCGTGGTCACCCTCGGCGCGGACGGCGCAGCCGTGGTGGACTCCGCCGGCAGGGTCGAGCGCCACCCCGGGTTCCCCGCCGCCGTCGTCGACACGACCGGCGCCGGCGACACGTTCGTCGGGGTCCTGGCGGCGTCCCTGGCCGGCGGCGGCACGCTCGCCGAGGCCGTCCGCCGCGGGGTCGCGGCCGGCGCGGTCGCGGTGGAGCGGCCGGGCGCCGCGCCGTCGATCCCGACGCGCGACGAGATCGACGCCCGGCTCGACGCGGGCTGAGCCGCCCGCTCAGGCGAAGCGGCCCTGCACCGCCTCGCCGTGCGCCGGGAGGTCCTCGTCGTTCGCGATCGCCGTGATCTGCCCGGACACCTGCTCCAGCGCGTCGCGGGTGTACTCGATCACCTGGACGGGCTTGAGGTACGAGTGCACGCCGAGCGCACTCGCGAACCGCGCGGTGCCGCCGGTGGGCAGCACGTGGTTGGACCCGGCCAGGTAGTCGCCCAGCGAGACGGGCGACCACGGCCCCACGAAGATCGCGCCCGCGTTGTGCACCCGGTCCGCGAGCGCTGACGCGCCGTCGGCCTGGATCTCCAGGTGTTCCGCGCCGTAGGCGTCGACGACGGCGAGCCCGGCGTCGATGTCGTCCACGAGCACGATCGCGGACTGCGGGCCGTCCAGGGCCGTGGCGACGCGCACGCTGTGCTTCGTGGCGCCGGTGAGGTCGGCCAGCCGCGCGGTGACGGCGTCGGCGAGGCCGGTCGAGTCGGTGACCAGGACGGAGGCAGCCATCGGGTCGTGCTCGGCCTGGCTGATGAGGTCCAGGGCGACGTGGCCGGCGTCGGCGGTGCCGTCGGCGAGGACGGCGATCTCGGTGGGGCCGGCCTCCGCGTCGATCCCGACGATGCCGCGCACGAGGCGCTTCGCGGCGGCGACGTAGACGTTGCCGGGGCCGGTGATGACGTCGACGGGTTCGCACAGCGTCTCGCCGTCCTGCGGTGCGGTGCCCGCGGCCCCGTAGGCGAACATGGCCACGGCCTGCGCGCCGCCGACGGCGTACACCTCCTCGACGCCGAGCAGCGCGCACGCGGCCAGGATGGTGGGGTGCGGGAGCCCGCCGTGGTCCTTCTGCGGCGGGGAGGTCAGGGCGATCCCGGGGACTCCGGCGGTCTGCGCCGCGACGACGTTCATGACGACGCTCGACGGGTAGACGGCCAGGCCGCCGGGCACGTAGAGGCCGACGCGCTGCACGGGCACGTACCGCTGCCGGACGACGGCGCCGGGGGCAGGCTCGGTGACGCGCTCGACCGGTACCTGGGCGGCGTGCACCTCGCGGACGCGGCGGATCGACTCGGTGAGGCCGGCACGGATGTCCGGGGCGAGGGCGTCGAGGGCGGCCGCGAGCGCCTGGCGCGGGACGCGCAGGTGCTCGGGGCGGACGCCGTCGAAGCGCTCGGCGATGTCGCGCAGTGCTCCGGCGCCGCCGTCGCGCACCTGATGCAGGAGCGGCTCGGCGGCGCGGACGGCGTCGTCCACGCCCATCTCGGCGCGCGGCAGGGTGGCGAGCAGGTCGCGGCGTGCTGCTGGGGACGTCAGGTCGCGCCCGGTCAGGTCGATGCGCTGGATCACGAAGCCCAGTCTAGTTTCCGCGGGTGCGCGAGGGCGTCCGCGGCCGGCTCCTGGACGGGGCCGGTGCGGTGACGGCGGGGTACGGCGGGGTGCGGCGGGTGCGCGATGATGGGTGGTGTGAAGATCCGTGACCCGCAGCCAGGTGCCCTGCCCGAACCCGCGTCGGTCCCCATCCGGGACGAGTCGATCCGGCTCGGGCAGTTCCTCAAGCTGGCGGACCTCGCCGAGGACGGCGTGCAGGCCCGTGAGCTCGTCACCGCCGGGGACGTCCTGGTGAACGGCCGGACGGAGACTCGCCGGGGCCGTCAGCTCGCCCGCGGGGACCGCGTGACGGTGCGGGGGCCGGGCGGCGAGGCGAGCGCCGTCGTCGGCTGAGGGGCGGCATCCGGGGGGCGGGCGGGACCGTCTCACGCCATGTACGTGCTGGCCATCACCCTGTCCGGGGTCAGGCGCAGGACGATGCGGTCCGGGTTCGCTCCCAGCACCCGGTAGCGCTTCCCGTATCGCTCGACGGCGGCCGCGATCTCGTCCGGGTCCTCACGCACCTCGACGGTGCCCTCCAGGGTGATCCAGCGGCCGCCGTCGACCTGGCAGACCGCGGCCCGCGGGGCCGCGCCCGGCGCGTGGCCCCGCGCGTTGCGCGCCTTGACGGAGCCGCGGCTCGCCGTGATGCGCACGACGCCGGCGTCCGGGTCCCAGGTGAAGGCCACGGGCACCACGTGCGGTGTGCCGTCCGCGCGCAGCGTGGTGAGCGTGGCCAGGTGCCGCTCGGTGACGAAGACGAGCTGCTCGGGGTTGAGGCGGATCACTCGCCGCCTCCTGCCGCGGCGTCGGCCGGCGCGCCCTCGAACCCGTGCGTCATGACGGGCGGCACGACCCGGCCGTCGGCCTCCCGGGCGCGGACCGCTTCGAGGATGACGGCCTCGTGCGGCACGAGCGAGACGGGCAGCTCGTCCAGCGGGACCCACGCCAGGTCCGCGGCCTTCTCCGGCTCCTGGATCTCCGGTGTGCCGTCCCAGCGCAGGGCCTCGAAGAAGAAGTCCACGCGCTGCTCGACGGCGGGCCCGCCGGGCTCGCCGCGGTGCATCACCGTGAGCGGGAGCAGGTCCGTCCGGTCCACCGTCACGCCCAGCTCCTCGGCCGCCTCTCGCACGGCGGCATCCACCACCGACTCGCCCTCCTCGACGTGCCCGGCCGCGGCGAACGCCCAGTAGCCGTCGCGATACCCGGTGTTCTGCCGCAGCTGCAGCAGCACCTCGCCCGGTCCGGGCAGGCCGCCGCGCACGGTGCCGCCGCCGTCCCAGCTGTCCGGCTCCTGGCGGCGCAGCAGCACGTAGGCGGCGGGAACCACGGCGAACCTCTCGTGGTCGCGCTCGTCGTAGCGGTCGCTCGCCCCGGCCGGTGTCTCCGTCGCGGCCTCGGTCGCCCGCTCGGCCACCACCTCGGTCGCCGGCTCGGTCACCGTCTCCTGGGCCATCCTGGTCCCGTCCCCTCGCTTCGTCGTCGGATCGCTCGTGCTCGTCGTCGGGTCGCTCATGACAAGCAGCTCTGCCCGAGCAGGGCCTTGAGGTCGCCGAACAGCGCCGGCGTCTTCTCCACGCGGAGCGAGTCCGCCGCGCGCACCACCGTCCGCTTGCCCGGCTCGTCCACGGCGACGTGCACCTCGGCGGACCCCGGGTGGTCGGCGAGCACCTCTCGCAGGCGCGCCATCACCGGCTCCACCGCACGCGTGTGCGGCACGGTCACCCCGAGCG
Organism: Myceligenerans cantabricum; assembly: GCF_054777735.1. Taxonomy (NCBI): domain Bacteria; kingdom Bacillati; phylum Actinomycetota; class Actinomycetes; order Micrococcales; family Promicromonosporaceae; genus Myceligenerans; species Myceligenerans cantabricum. The sequence continues at coordinate 359,467 of NZ_BAAHAJ010000008.1, read as the reverse complement.
GGGAGTCCGCGCCCACCGTGACGTCCGGCAGTGCCACCTCCATGGCCTGCAGGGAGACCTGGTCGTCACGCTTGCGCACCTTGCCGCGCAGCACCACCACCTGGTCCTCGGCGAGCACCGTCGAGTAGGCCAGGTAGGTCTCCCCGAAGAACATCACCTCGACCGCACCCTCGAGGTCCTCGAGGGTGACCGCCGCCCACGGGTTACCGTTCTTGCTCATCTTGCGCTGCACCGACGTGAGCAGCCCCGCGACGGTGACCACCGAGTTCTCCGGCCGCTCGCCGTCGCCGATCAGCGACGCCACCGACGTGTCCGACGCCCGGGACAGGACGTGGTCCAGGCCGGACAGCGGGTGGTCCGAGACGTACAGGCCGAGCATCTCCCGCTCGAAGGCGAGCTTCTGCTTCTTCTCCCAGTCGGGCAGTTCGGGGACGTCCACGGCGAAGCTCATCGCGTCGCCCCCGTCCGCGTCGCCCCCGCCCAGGTCCGCGAACAGGTCGAACTGCCCCTCGGCCTCCTTGCGCTTCACGCTGATCACGGAGTCGACCGCCTGCTCGTGCACCACCAGCAGCGAGCGCCGCGTGTGCCCGAGGGAGTCGAACGCGCCCGCCTTGATGAGCGACTCGATGGTCCGCTTGTTGCAGACGACGGCGGGCACCTTGTCCAGGAAGTCGGTGAACGAGGTGTACCTGCCGTGCTCCTCGCGGGCGGCGACGATCGCGTCGACCACGTTCTTGCCCACGTTCCGCACACCGGTGAGACCGAAGCGGATGTCGGTCCCGACGGCGGTGAACTTCACGGCGGAGTCGTTGACGTCGGGCGGGAGCACGGTGATGCCCATGCGGCGGCACTCGTTGAGGTAGAGCGCCATCTTGTCCTTGTTGTCGCCCACCGACTGCAGGAGGGCGGCCATGTACTCGGCCGGGTAGTTCGCCTTGAGGAACGCGGTCCAGTACGCGACGAGGCCGTAGCCGGCGGAGTGCGCCTTGTTGAAGGCGTACCCGGCGAACGGGACCAGGGTGTCCCACACGGCCTTGATCGCGGAGTCGGAGTAGCCCTTCTCCTTGGCGCCCTTCTCGAAGTTGACGTACTCCTTGGCCAGCACCTCGGGCTTCTTCTTGCCCATGGCGCGGCGCAGCAGGTCGGCCTGGCCGAGCGTGTAGCCCGCCATGATCTGGGCGGCGCGCTGCACCTGCTCCTGGTAGACGATCAGGCCGTGCGTCTCGTCGAGGATCTCCGCGAACGGCTCGACGACCTCGGGGTGGATCGCCTCGATCTTCTGCTGGCCGTTCTTGCGCAGCGCGTAGTTGATGTGGGAGTTCATGCCCATCGGGCCCGGCCGGTACAGGGCGATGACGGCGGAGACGTCCTCGAAGTTGTCCGGCCGCATCTGGCGCAGCAGGGAGCGCATCGCCCCGCCGTCGAGCTGGAACACGCCGAGCGTGTTGCCGCTGGCGAGCAGCTCGTAGGTGGCCTTGTCGTCGAGCTCCACGTGCTCGATGTCGACCGGGTCCTTGCCGTTCATCACGATGCTCTCGAGCGCGTCGTCGAGGATCGTGAGGTTGCGCAGGCCCAGGAAGTCCATCTTGATCAGGCCGAGGCCCTCGGACGTCGGGTAGTCGAACTGCGTGATCACCGCGCCGTCCTGGGGGCGCTTCATGATCGGGATGATGTCGATCAGCGGGTCGCTCGACATGATCACGCCGGCCGCGTGCACGCCCCACTGCCGCTTCAGCCCTTCGATGCCGCGCGCGAGCTCGACGACACGCTGCGCCTCGGGGTCCGTGTCGTGCACCTGGCGGAACTCCGACGCCTCGGAGTACCGCTCGTGCTGGGTGTCGAAGATGCCCGACAGCGGGATGTCCTTGCCCATCACGGCGGGGGGCATCGCCTTGGTGAGCTTCTCACCCATGGCGAAGGGGAAGCCGAGCAGCCGGGCCGAGTCCTTCACGGCCTGCTTGGCCTTGATGGTGCCGTAGGTGACGATCATGGCCACGCGGTCGTCACCGTACTTCTCGGTGACGTACTGGATGGCCTCACCGCGACGGCGTTCGTCGAAGTCCACGTCGACATCGGGCATCGACACGCGCTCGGGGTTGAGGAACCGCTCGAAGATCAGGCCGTGCTCGAGCGGGTCGAGCTCGGTGATGCCCATGACGTAGGACACCATCGAGCCCGCCGCGGAGCCACGCCCCGGCCCCACGCGGATGCCCTGCGCCTTGGACCAGTTGATGAAGTCGGCGACCACGAGGAAGTACCCCGGGAAGCCCATCTGGATGATGACCTCGACCTCGTAGTCCGCCTGCTTGCGCACCGCGTCCGAGTAGCCGTTCGGGTACCGGCGCAGCAGCCCGGCCTCGACCTCCTTGACGAACCAGGAGATCTCGTCCTCCCCGTCGGGGACGGGGAAGCGCGGCATGTAGTTGGCCTGGTCGTTGAACGAGACCTCGCACTGCTCGGCGATGAGCAGGGTGTTGTCGCACGCCTCGGGGAACTCCTTGAAGATCTGCCGCATCTCGGCGGCCGACTTCACGTAGTAGCCCGTGCCGCCGAACCGGAACCGGTTCGGGTCGTCCAGGGTGGACCCGGAGTTGATCGCGAGCAGCGCCTCCTGGCTGGTCGCGTCCTCCTCGCGCACGTAGTGCAGGTCGTTGGTGGCCACCAGCGGCGCACCGATCGTCTTGCTCAGCTCGATGAGCTGCTTGGTCACCCGGGTCTCGATGTCGAGCCCGTGGTCCATCAGCTCGACGAAGTAGTTCTCCTTGCCGAAGATCTCCTGCAGCTCGCCCGCCTGCCGCACCGCCTCGTCCCACTGACCGAGGCGCAACCGCACCTGGATCTCGCTCGACGGGCAGCCGGTCGTCGCGATGAGCCCCTCGGAGTAGCGTTCCAGCAGGTCCCGGTCCATCCGGGGCCACTTGCCCATCTGGCCCTCCAGGGAGGCCAGGGACGACGCCCGGAACAGGTTGTGCATGCCGGTGTTGTTCTTGCTCAGCAGCGTCATGTGGGTGTACGCACCGCGTGCCGAGACGTCGTCGGACTCCTGGCCGGCCTCGCCGTACCGCACCCGCGTCTGGTCGAACCGGCTGGTGCCGGGCGTGACGTACGCTTCCACGCCGATGATCGGCTTGATGCCCGCCTTCTGGGCCTGCGCCCAGAACTCGTGCGCCCCGAACAGGTACCCGTGGTCGGTGGTCGCGATGGCCTTCTGGCCCTGCCGACCGACCTCGTCCATGAGGTCACCGATCCGCGCCGCACCGTCCAGCATCGAGAACTCGGTATGGACGTGCAGGTGGACGAAGTCGTCGCTCTTCTCGGTCGCCGGAGGGGCTGTCGCGGTGGGCATGGGCCGATCCTATGCGGGCACTCCGACACTCGATGCGCGCACGCGCCGACGCCCCGATCACACCGCCAGGAGCAGCGAGATCACCGGATCAGCGATACTCTCCGCCGATCACGTCCAAGGCCGCCACGAGGTCCTGCGGGTACTCGGAGGCGACCTCCAGCCACGTGCCCGTCCCGGGGTGCTCGAAGCCGAGGCGCACCGCGTGCAGCCACTGCCGCGCGATGCCCGCCCTCGTCGCCAGCACCGGGTCCGCGCCGTAGGTCAGGTCCCCGACGAGCGGGTGCCGCAGCGCGGCGAGGTGCACGCGGATCTGATGGGTCCGCCCCGTCTCCAGGTGCACCTCGACCAGCGACGCGGCCGGGAGCATCTCGAGCGTCTCGTAGTGCGTCACCGACGGCTTTCCCCCGGCGGTCACCGCGAACTTCCAGTCCGCGCTCGGGTGCCGCCCGATGGGCGCGTCGATGGTGCCCGACGTCGGGTCCGGGTGCCCCTGCGCGAGCGCGTGGTAGACCTTCTCCACGGTGCGCTCCTTGAACGCCCGCTTCAGCGCCGTGTACGCCACCTCCGACTTCGCGACGACCATCAGGCCGGACGTCCCGACATCGAGCCGGTGCACGATCCCCTGCCGCTCCGGCGCCCCCGAGGTGGAGATCCGGTAGCCCGCCGCGGCCAGTGCCCCGACCACGGTCGGGCCCGTCCATCCGGGCGAGGGGTGGGCCGCCACCCCGACCGGCTTGTCGATCACCACGACGTCGTCGTCGTCGTGCACGATGCCCATGCCCTCCACGGGCTCCGGTTCCACGGCGGCGCCGCCGGCGTCCCCGCGCTCGTCGGGCACGTCGACCTCGAGGCTCGAACCGCCCGGCACCCGGTCGGACTTGCCGGCCTCGCGTCCGTCCAGCCGGACCGCGCCCGACGCGGCGAGCTCGGCCGCGCGCGTGCGGGAGAGCCCGAGCATCCGCGCGAGCGCGGCGTCGACCCGTTCCCCGGCGAGCCCGTCCGGGACGGGCAGCGTACGCAGCGCCATCAGGCGGACGGCGTCCCGTCGCGCGTGTCGCTCTCCCGCCGGCCGTCGACGCCGATCCCCAGGAGGGACAGGACCGCGATCCACACGGCCGCGACCACGATCGCGATGTCCGCGACGTTGCCCACGAAGAATCCCGCGTAGTCGATGAAGTCGACGACGTGCCCGCGGGCGAAGCCCGGGTCCCGTACCAGTCGGTCCACGAGGTTGCCGACGGCGCCGCCGAGCAGCAGCCCGAGCGACACGGCCCAGCCCCGGGAGCCGATCCGGCGCATCAGCCGCAGGATCGCGATCACGACGACCACCACGATGATCGTGAGGACCCAGGTCATCCCCGTGGCGATGGACAGCGCGGCGCCCGGGTTATAGACGAGGCGCAGCTGGAGGAGCTCGCCGATCACCTGGACCGGTTCCCCGCCCTCGGTGAGCGAGGACTCCGCCCACCACTTGGTGAGCTGGTCCGCGACGAGGACGACGGCCGCGAGCACGCCGGTCCAGGCGACCAGCGCACGGCTGCCCGACGGCGGGGGTGTGACCGGGGTATCCGTCTCGCCGCCGGCCGCGGCGGAGGATTCTGCGGGAGTAGACATCAGGCAAAGTCTCCCATGCTGCGGGCGGTCGCCGGGCCCGCGCTCGAGAACGGAGAAGAACGGCGCACAGAAGAAGGTGAGGCTCTTTCCCGGAGTTCCGGGAAAGAGCCTCACCTGGTGCAGCCCCGCGCGCTCATCTCATGCGGCCGGGAGGAACGCGCCGCCGACGCGCGGGCGCCTGCCGGGGGGACCTACTCGGTCAGGAGACGGCGGTGCCGTTGCACGCCGCGTACTCCGTCGCGTTGCCCGTGCTGAACAGGTTGAGCGGGCCGTCCCAGTGCCACGGCGCGACGCAGACGTTGTTGAGGGCGTTGATCGAGCCGTCCCCGCCCATCTCGGCCTGCTCGCCGTTGCAGGCGACGTAGCTGGTCACGTTCCCGGTGTTGCTGGCGTTGCCCGGGCCCTCCCAGTACCACGGCGCGACACAGACGTTGTTCAGGACGTTGAGGCTGCCGTCGCCCTCGGCGGCGTCGACCGCCGCGCTCGCGCTCGTCGCGGCGGCACCCATCAGACCGGCCGCCATGACCACGGCCGCCGCTGCGCGTCCAGCCGTACGGAATCCTCGCTTCATTGTGTCTCCTCGATAGCGTCGTATGAACAGCGGTGAATCACGCGGACGAATGACATCCGTGTGATTCACCGCGATGAGCATCCGACGAGAAATACACCGTGTCAATCGGAACGACACAGGCGACATCGGAAAGGTATACGTCATTCCGGAAAACACTCCCCAGACAATGCGCCAACAACACCCGCAACTCCGACATCACCGCATCGATATCCGGGCACATTCTCCCCGATGTCCGCCGCAGGAAAACCGCACTCGCGATCTCCTACCGGCGTTCTTCGCGCGCCTTTGCCTCGACCGACAGCGTGGCCCGCGGGAACGCCTGGAGACGCGCCTTGCCGATGGGCAGGCCGGTGACCTCGCACTCCCCGTACGTGCCCGCGGCGATTCGGTCGATGGCGTGCGCCGTCTGCTCCAGCAGGTCCCGCATGTTGTTCACGAGCGTCAGCTCCTGCTCACGCTCGAGCGCGCTGGAACCGTAGTCCGCCTGGTCGTCGCCCGCGCCGTCGCCGGAGTTCCGCAGGAGGTCGCTGAGCTCGGCGTCCGCCGCCCGCAGCTCCCGCTCCAGCCGCTCCTTGTCGTCCAGCAGGAGAGCGGCGAGCTCCTCGACCTCGCGCAGCGTCCACGGGTCCTCACCCTCCCGTACCGGGAACTTCTTCACGTCTTTGGCAAGGTTCGGAAACGACTGCTTCAGCGCGGTGCGCGTAGTCGTCGAAAGCTTGGTCATGGGATCCCCTTCACGGCCGCCCCGAGTCAAGTCCGAGAAGCGTAAGCACAAGAAGCGGCCCGCACAACGGGACTCGCCGGACGATCGGCGAAATCACGCTGCACGGGCCGCTCTGGGTGCCGCCACGCGCCGGTGGCATTGAGGTCGATCTCCGGGGCCGGCGCTCGGCTCCTGACGACCGCTCAGGCGTCAGATTCCCTGTGCCATCTCCGCGGGACGACCCTGCTGCTGGCTGCCGCGCCCCTGCGGGACCGCGGAGCCGCGGGCGTCGAGGTCACCCAGCAGGTTCTGCAGGAAGCTCTTGAGCCGCGTGCGGTAGTCCCGCTCGAAGAGGCGGAGCTCGTCGATCTTGCGCTCCAGGAGCGAGCGCTCCTGCTCGAGCTGCGACAGGGTGCGGTGGCTCGTCTCCTCGGCGTCGCGCACGATGCGGGCACCCTCGGCCTTCGCCTCCGAGATGAGACGGTCGCCCTCGTCCTGGCCGGAGCGCACGTAGTCGTCGTGCAGCTTCTGCGCCAGCTGGAGCATCCCCGTGGCGTTCTCGGGCTCGGGCGCACCCTGCGGGCCGCCCATCGGCGGCGCGACCGGGGCCGGCGCCGCGGGCTGGACCGGGGCGGCGGGCTGGCGCTGCGCGGCACCCTCGCCACGGGAGAGCTCGGCGATCCGCCGCTCGGCCGCCGCCAGCTTGGAGTGCAGCCCCTCGTTCTCCTCCTGGACGGACGTGAGGGTGCGCACGACCTCGTCGAGGAAGTCGTCAACTTCCTCGACGTCATACCCTTCACGGAATTTTGTTGCAGAGAACTTCTTGTTGAGGATGTCCTCAGCTGTCAGCAGTGCCATGCATGTCACCTCAATGCCTTGAAGCCGGAATTGCTGGGCAGATACGTGCCGCGCTCACCAGCGGTGGAAGCTTCGGCGTATCCGCCAGGTTCCCACGTTAGCGGATTGTTACCTGGGTTGGACACCAGGACCCGGCCCGATCACGAATTCATCACATGCCTGCCCCCGCGCCCATGACCCAGGTCACAGTCAGGCAGTGGCCAATGCGAGACTCCCGACGATCGATCTGGCAATAACCACCAGAAAAAAGAGCGCCATGAAAGCAAGGTCCAGCTGGATCGAGCCGAGCCGCAGGGGCGGGATGATCCGTCGCAGCACACGCAGCGGCGGGTCGGTCACGCTGTAGATCGCCTCGGCGATCACGAGCACGAAGCCCGAGGGCCGCCAGTCGCGGGCGAAGTACTGCACCCAGTCGAAGATCAGGCGCCCGATGAGCAGCAGCAGGTATATGTACAACGCGAAACTGATGATTCCCCAGAACAGAGCCACGGGACCAACCTACGCGACGCGGCGCGGGACGCGGTAACGGTGGGCGCGAAGCCGGTCCGCGCGGCGCCGGCGGAGCACGGCGGGCACAGTGAGGCCCCGCACACCTGTGGTCAGGTGCGCGGGGCCGTGCTCACCTGGCGGGTGGCCGGGGCCCGCCAGGTCAGCTCTGGTTGTAGAACCCGCCCTTGCCCGTGGTGGGGGGCTGCTCTGCCACCTGCTCCTCGCCCGCGATCTCCACGTGCTCCGGCGAGAGCAGGAAGACCTTGTTGGTCACGCGGTCGATCGAGCCGTGCAGCCCGAAGATGAGGCCGGCGGAGAAGTCGACCAGGCGCTTGGCGTCCGCGTCGTCCATGTCGGTGAGGTTCATGATCACCGGCGTTCCCGAGCGGAACGCCTCGCCGATCATCCGCGCGTCGTTGTACGAGCGCGGGTGCACCGTGGTGATCCGGCGCAGCTCGGACGTGGACAGCGGGACGTCGCCGGGGGCGCCGTCAGGGTGCAGCGGCGTGACCTGGGCGTGTCGGTGGTCCTGCACGGTCTCCTCCACGTCCTCGTACTCGTCGTAGTACGCGTCCCGCTCGCCCTGCTCGTCGGCGAGGCCCAGATACAGCATGGTCTTTCGAAGCGCTCCGGCCATCGCACTCTCCGTTCGTCGCCCTCTTGCGAGTCCTTCTCGTCGCCTTCTGGTCTGCTCTGCCTGTCGCCGCGCGGATCTGTGCGGCTTGACAAAAGTAGCCTGGCGCGATCCGACACCGAAGTGCGACACGCCGTGCCGTGACCAACTTTGCCAAAGTTGTTCAGCAGATGCTCGCTGAAATAACACGGCTGTACCTCGGCAGGTCAGGCCAGCGCGACGACGCCCGCCTGACGGCCGGTGGTCGCGCCCCGGGCGGTGGCACGACGGTGGGAGAACATCGCCTCGTCCTCGAGGGTGCAGCGCTGCACCCGGGTCACGGCGACGCCGGCGCCGGAGAGCTGCCCGGCGACCGCCGTCGGCAGGTCCAGCGCGGGGGTCCCCCATGAGGTCTCGGCATAGGCGCCGGGGACGGCAGACACGACGTCGTCGCGCATCCCCGCGGGCACCTCGTAGCAGCGTCCGCACACCGCGGGGCCCACCGCGGCGCGCATCCTGGCCGGTCGTGCGCCGCGCTCGGCCATGGACTCGAGGGCGCGCAGCACGACGCCGGCGACGGTCCCCCGGCGCCCGGCGTGCGCGACGCCGACCACCCGGGCCACAGGATCGGCGAGCAGCACGGGCACGCAGTCCGCGACGAGGACGCCGAGACCCAGGCCGTGCTCGCCCGTCACGAGCGCGTCGCCGTCGCCCGCGGTGTCCGGGGCGGGCTCGGCGTACCACCGCTCGCGCTCGGGGGCGCCGAGGGGGATCACCCGGTCGGAGTGCACCTGCGTGGCGAACGCCACGGGGACCCCGTCCAGCACCCCCGCGAGCCGTGTGCGGTTCGCGAGGACGCGCGCGGCGTCGTCGGAGACGTTGAGGCCGAGGTTCAGGCCGGGGCCCGACGGCCCCGCCCACGGCGCCGGGGAGACACCCCCGGACGCGGTGGTGAAGAACGCCGCCACCCCCTCGCCGAGGTCGACCGGGATCGTGTCGATGCCCGCGTCCGCCGGGACGGACGCGGTCGGCGAGGTCGTGCCGGTCACTTGAGGAAGTCGGGCACGTCGAGCTCCTCGGCGGCGCGGCGCGGGGTCTCGTCGAAGATCGGCGGGACCTCCACGCGGTGGCCGTTCCCGTCGCCCTGCCGGTCGAACGCCGGCGAGACCACCACGGCGGGGTCGTCGAAGCTCTCGGGCACGTCGTCGCCGCCGTCGTCGGAGACGACGTGGGGCAGCGTGGCCACCCCCGCGGCCGGCGGGATCGCCACCGGGCGGTTGTCGCCCGGGGGCGCCGGCACGGGCTCCGGCGCCCGTCGCGCCGCGTCCGACGGCACGGTCGGCACCTGCGCGGTGGTCGGAGCCTGGCCGGTCGACGCGCGCCCGCCCGTCACCGTGCCGAGCGCGCCCGAGTCCTTGCGCTGCTGCGGGACGCCGCCGTCGAACCCGGCGGCGATGACGGTGACCCGCACCTCGTCGCCCAGGGCGTCGTCGATGACCGTGCCGAAGATGATGTTCGCCTCCGGGTGCGCGGCCTCCTGCACCAGGCGAGCGGCCTCGTGCACCTCGAAGAGCCCCAGGTCGCTGCCGCCCTGGATCGAGAGCAGCACGCCGTGGGCGCCGTCGATCGACGCCTCCAGCAGCGGCGAGGAGATCGCCAGCTCGGCGGCCTGGACCGCGCGGTCCTCGCCGCGGGCCGAGCCGATGCCCATCAGCGCGGAACCGGCGCCCTGCATCACGGACTTCACGTCGGCGAAGTCGAGGTTGATCAGGCCGGGCGTGGTGATGAGGTCGGTGATGCCCTGGACACCGGAGTGCAGCACCTGGTCAGCAGAGTGGAACGCGGAGATCGCGGACACGTTGCGGTCCGACATCGACAGCAGGCGGTCGTTCGGGATGACGATCAGCGTGTCGACCTCGTCCCGCAGGTTCTCGATGCCCTGGTCGGCCTGGACGGCGCGGCGACGGCCCTCGAAGGTGAACGGGCGTGTCACGACTCCGACGGTCAGGGCGCCGAGCGCCCGCGCGATGCGCGCCACCACCGGGGCGCCGCCGGTACCGGTGCCGCCTCCCTCGCCCGCGGTGACGAAGACCATGTCCGCGCCGCGCAGCACGTCCTCGATCTCCTCGGCGTGGTCCTCGGCGGCCTTCTTGCCGACCTCGGGGTCGGCGCCGGCACCAAGACCTCGGGTGAGCTCGCGGCCGACGTCGAGCTTGACGTCGGCATCGGACATCAGGAGCGCCTGCGCGTCGGTGTTGATCGCGATGAACTCGACGCCCTTGAGGCCGACCTCGATCATGCGGTTGACGGCGTTCACACCACCGCCCCCGATGCCGACCACCTTGATCACTGCCAGGTAGTTCTGCGGAGTTGCCACGTCGTCGCCTTTCGATCCGGGTCCTTGCGACCTCGCCCCCTGTCGCCCGAGGTAAGTCTCAGGTTAAGGTAGAGGGTTAGTGTTATGTCACGTTGCTGCTGACTCCGACGGTAAGTGCGTACCACGACGGGTCCAAGAACATCGTCGCGCGTGTCGCGCCGTGACGCACGCTCGAATCACACCGATGTGATTCCGCCGGCGACGACGGCTCCCGGCACGGAGGCTCAGCGGGTGACCGGGAGGTCCGGGGACGAGACGTCGATGGTCGTCGCGCCGGGTTCCGCCGAGCGCAGCGTCGTGACCACGCGCGCCTTGAGCGCCATGCGGTCACCGCTCCCCCAGATCACGACGGTCCCGTCGCCCAGCACGGTACGGACGTCGTCCTGCGTGCCCGCGGTGACCGAGGTGACGTTGCCGGCGAGGCCGTCGGGCAGCGCGGCCATCACGTCCAGGGCGGCGAAGAGCGCGGCACGCGAGGCGTCGTCGTCGGGCAGCGGCACCTCGACGACCGGGACGTCGTCCACCGACCCGGTGGTCCCGACGCGCACCGCGTCCTCGTCGAGCAGCACGAACCGGCCGCCGTCGGGGACCGCGACGACCGGTTCGCGCGAGGTGAGCGTGACCGACAGCCCGCGCGGCCAGTCGCGCATGATCCGCACGTCCTTGACGCCGTCGAGCTCCAGCACCCGTTCCCGCAGCGCGACCGTGTCGAGGCGCGGCAACGGCACGGCGCGCTCCGGGCGGACCTCGTCCCGCACCTCGCCGACGTCGACCGTGGTGCCCTCGCCCGTGACCGTGACGAGGTCGAGGTCGAGCGCGAGCAGCGGCGAGAAGAACGCCAGCCAGCCGAGCGCCACGGCGACCGCCGCGCCGGCTGTCGCCCAGAGGAGCCGCCGCACGACGCGGTAGCGCGCCATGGCCCGGCGCTCCGCGTCGCGCTCGGCGATCCGGTCCACCACGCTCACCGGGCCGTCCGGGGCGTCCCCGCGACCCACGGAAGGCCCGGCGGCGGCAGGCTCGTGTCCCCGCCTCGCCGGCGCCGACGGCGGTCTCATCCGCGCCCGGTCCCGGCGGGCGCCAGCTCGCCCGCCGCCTCCCGCTCGGCGAGCCGGTCCAGGATCTCCGGCCCGAGCACCGTCACGTCGCCCGCCCCGACGGTGAGCACGAGGTCGCCCGGCCGGGCCAGGTCCGCCACCGCGCGCGCGGCGTCGTGCATGTCGTCGACGGCGTGCACCATGGCGGCGGGCATGAGCCGCGTGACGGTGCGCGGCCCGACGGACGGGTCCGGGTCCTCCCGCGCCGCGTACACCCCCGTGACGACCACCTCGTCCGCGACGGCGAGCACACGCGCGAAGTCGGCCGCGAAGTCGCGGGTGCGGGAGTACAGGTGCGGCTGGAACAGCACCAGCACGCGCCCGGGGGCGGCCACCGTGCGGGCCGCCTCCAGCAGCGCGGCCACCTTGGTGGGGTGGTGCGCGTAGTCGTCCACGACGCGCACGCCGCCGGCGTCGCCCTTCGGCTCGAACCGCCGGCCGGTACCGACGAACGCCCGGGCCGCTGCCACGGCGTCGGCGGGCGGCACGTCCAGCAGCACGGCCGCGAGCACGGCCGCCGTCGCGTTCAGCACGTTGTGCCGGCCCGGCACGGTCAGCCGCAGCGTGCGCGGCTCCGGCCCGAGCAGCTCGCCCGTCAGGGTCGCGGTCGAGCCGTCCGCCGCGGTGACCAGGTCGGTGATGCGCACACCCGCGTCGGCGGACTCGCCGTACGTGACGACCTCGCCGCCGCCGGCGGTGACCTGGCCGGCCACGGCACGGGAGCCGGCGTCGTCGGCGCACGCGACCAGCGTCCCGCCGGGCCGCAGGCGACCCGCGAACTCCACGAACGCCGCGTGGATCGCGTCCCCCGTGCCCCAGTGGTCCAGGTGGTCCGGCTCCACGTTCGTCACGATCGAGACCAGCGGCTCGTAGTTGAGGAACGAGCCGTCGGACTCGTCGGCCTCGGCCACGAGGACGTCCGAGGAGCCGAGGTGGCCGCCGGGCGTCTCACCGTCGGCCGTGCGCACCGTGCTGCCGATCGCGTAGGACGGGTCGGCCCCGGCCTCGCGCAGCACGGCGGCGAGCATGGCCGACGTCGTCGTCTTGCCCGCCGCCCCCGCCACGGCGACGCCGCGGCCTCCCGCCATCAGGGCCGCGAGCGCCTCGGACCGGTGCAGCACCGGCAGCCCGGCGGCGCGGGCGGCGGCGAGCTCGGGGTTGGTCTCGCGCACGGCGCTGGACACGACCACGGTGTCGGCCGGGCCGGCTCCGCCGGGGGTGTCGCCGTCGCCGTCCTCGCCGGTGACGTGGGTGGCGGCGTGCCCCACCCAGACCGGCACACCCGCCTCGCGCAGCCCGGCGACGGCGGCCGAGGCGGCGCCGTCGGAGCCCTGCACGGCGACGCCCCGGGCGTGCAGCAGGTGGGCGACGACCGACATGCCGGCGCCGCCGATGCCGATCATGTGCACCCTGCCGAGGTCGGCGACGGCGTGGGTCACGCGATCGCCTCCGCGATGAGGTCGACGACGCGGGAGGCGCCGTCGCGCACGCCCGCCGTGGCGGCGCCCTTGGCCATGACCTCGAGCCGCGCGGGGTCGCCGAGCAGGCCGGCGACGGTGTGGGCCACCCAGTCGGGGGTGAGGTCGGCGTCGTCGACGAGGAGGCCGCCGCCGGCCTGGACCACGGGTGCGGCGTTGAGCCGCTGCTCGCCGTTGCCGATGGGCAGCGGCACGTACACGGCGGGGATGCCGAGGGCGGCGAGCTCGCTCACGGTGCCCGCGCCGGACCGGCACACGACGACGTCGGCCACGGCGAGCGCGAGCTGCATCTCGGAGAGGTAGTCGCGCACCTGGTAGCGGGTGGCGGCCTCCGGGGGCAGTGCGGCGGCGACCTCGCGGACGGGGCCGTCCTTCTCCTTGCCGGTCAGGTGCAGCACCTGGGCGCCGGTGGCGGTGATCGCCGCCGCGGCGCCGCCGACCGCACGGTTCAGGCTGAGCGCGCCGAGCGAGCCGCCGGTCACGACGAGGGTGGGGCGGGCCGGGTCGAGGCCCAGGGCGGCAGCCGCCCGGGCGCGGGTCCCGGCGGCGTCCGTGGCGCGGTCGCCGACCAGGCGGGCGATCTCGGCACGCAGCGGCAGACCGGTCACGATCCCGTCCTTGAGCGCGGTGCCGGGGAAGGTCAGGCCGATCCGGGCGGCCCAGCGGGACCCGAGCTTGTTCGCGAGGCCCGGGCGGGCGTTCTGCTCGTGGATCACGACGGGGACGTCCTTGCGCCGGGCGGCGAGGTACGCGGGGGTGGACACGTAGCCGCCGAACCCGACGACGGCCTGCGCGTCGATCTCCTCGATGGCGGCCTCGGCGGCGCGCACGGCCTCGCGCAGCCGCCCGGGCAGCGCGAACAGGTCCGTGGACGGCTTGCGGGGCAGCGGCACGCGCGGCACGTGCCGGAGCTCGTACCCCCGCGAGGGGACCAGCTCCGCCTCCAGGCCGGTCGCCGTTCCCAGGGCGAGCACCCGGGCCTCGGGCTCCCGGCGGCGGATCTCGTCCGCAACCGCGAGCAGGGGGTTCACGTGTCCTGCGGTGCCGCCTCCGGCGAGCACCACCGACCGGACGTTTGTCTGGGTCAACTCAGTTCCACCTCGTCATCGTCTCCTTCGTGTCGCCGCGCCGAGCACGGCCAGCGACCTGCGCACGACGCTACCGCGTGCGGCGAGCGCCTCCGACGCTCCCGGCTCGGTCCGTGCGAACGAGATCACCATCCCGAGCGCCCCCATCGTCGTGACGAGCGCGGAGCCGCCGGCCGAGACCAGCGGCAGCGGCACGCCGATCACCGGCAGCAGGCCGATCACCACGCCGATGTTCACCAGCCCCTGTCCCACGATCCAGCACGCCACGGCCGCCGTGGTCACCTTGACGAACGGATCCTCGTGCCGGCGCACGATGCGGCTCATCGCGAGCCCGAGCACGGCGAAGAGGCCCAGCACGAGCAGGGTGCCGAGCAGGCCGAGCTCCTCGCCGATCACGGCGAAGATGAAGTCGTTGTGCGCCTCGGGCAGGTAGGACCACTTCTCGCGGCTCGCGCCGAGCCCGACGCCCCACAGGCCGCCCGTGCCGAGGCCGAACAGGCCGTGCAGCGACTGGTAGCACTCGCTCGTCACGTCGCAGTCGGCGCCGTAGGTGGCCAGGATGCGCTGCAGCCGGTCCTGGCTGTCCTGGAGCACCACGAACACGTAGCCGACGACGGCGGCCGCCACCGCCCCCACGCCCAGCAGCCCCGCCGGGACGCCCGCCACGAGGAACGCGCCCGCCACCAGCAGCCCGATGACGATCGCCGTGCCGAGGTCTCCCCCGCCCAGCACCAGCCCGAGCACGACGACGGCACCCGGCACGGCGGGCATGATCGCGTGCGACCAGGAGCCCAGCAGCGCGTGCTTGCGTCCCAGGACGGTACCGAGCCAGAGCGCGAGCGCGAGCTTGGCGAGCTCGGACGGCTGGAAGCTGATCGGCCCGAACACGAGCCAGTTCTGCTGCCCGTTGCGGATCTCGCCCAGGAAGATCACGAGCAGCAGCAGTGCGACCGCGACCAGCAGGGCGGGCAGGGCGAGGCGCTTGTACCAGCGCACGGGCACGCGCGTCGCGATCACCATCGCGGGCAGGCCCATGAGCGCGTACTGCGCCTGGGTGAGGAAGTCCCGGTACGGGGAGTCCCCGTCGGCGATGGAGGTGACCGCGGAGCTGGACAGCACCATCACGAGCCCGATGACGGTGAGCAGGCCGGTGGCGCCGACGAGGAGCACGTAGCTCGTCACGGCGTTGTTCCACTGGCCGAGCCACTCGCGCTCGTCGCGCGTGCGCCCGGCCGACGTCGTGGTCATGCTCGTCGCCTCCGCTCGCGCCGTCAGTGCCCGGTCCGGCGCCCGGCGTCGCCGTCGGGCACCAGCTCGCGCACCGCGGCCGCGAACGCCTCGCCGCGCTTCGCGTAGGAGGCGAACTGGTCCATCGACGCGCCGGCGGGGGCCAGCAGCACCGTGTCGCCCGTCCGGGCCAGGTCACGGGCGGCGGCGACCGCCCGCTGCATCACGGTCCCAGTGTCGCCGGGATCGACCCGGACCACGGGGACCCGCGGCGCGTGTCGCGCGAGCGCGCCGGTGATCGGCACGGCGTCGGCCCCGATGACGACGGCGGCCCGCAGGCGGTCCGCGCGGGCCTCGACGAGCTCGTCGAACTCGGCGCCCTTGGCCAGTCCCCCGGCCACCCACACGATCGTGCCGTGCGGGAAGCCGGCGAGCGACGCCGCGGCGGCGTGCGCGTTGGTGGCCTTGGAGTCGTTCACGTAGGCGACGCCGTCGATCTCGGCGACCCGCTGGATGCGGTGGGCACCCGGCGTGAACGCGCGCAGGCCGTCCCGCACGGCGGCGGCCGGCACCCCGTGGGCGCGGGCGAGCGCGGCGGCCGCGAGCGCGTTCGCCACGACGTGGGCGGGCGGCGTGCTGCCGCCGGACAGGTGCTCGAGGTCGGCCAGCGTGCCGAGCTCGGCGGCGGAGCCGTGGCGTGCCGGGTCGTGGGCGGGGAGGTGGAAGGCGCGGTCGACGAGGACGTCGTCCACGAGGCCGAGGGTGCCGGGCCCGGGGACGCCGGCGACGAACCCCACGGCGCGCGCGCCGTCGGCGACGTCGGCGGCGCGGACGAGGTCCCCGGTGCGCGCGTCGGCCGTGCTGTAGACGCAGGCGACCCGGGCGCGCTCGTAGATCCGGCCCTTGTCGGCGGCGTAGGCGTCGAGCGAGCCGTGCCAGTCGAGGTGGTCGGGCGCGACGTTGAGCACGGCGGCCGCCTCGGCCGCCATCGTGTGGGTGTGGTGCAGCTGGAAGCTCGACAGCTCCACGGCCAGCACGTCCAGCGCGGGGTCGAGGGCCGCCTCGATCAGCGGGCGGCCCACGTTCCCCACCGCGGCCGACCGCAGCCCGGCCGCCCGCAGGATCGAGTCGAGCATCTCGACCGTGGTGGTCTTGCCGTTCGTCCCGGTGACGGCGAGCCACGGCGCGGGCCCGGCACCCGGCGCCGACGCGCGGTCCACCCGCAGCCGCCACGCGAGCTCGATCTCGCTCCAGACGGGCACTCCCGCCGCGGCCGCGGCGACCAGCAAGGGCGACGACGGCGGCCACCCGGGCGAGGCCACCACCAGGTCCGCCTCGCCGACGACCTCCCCCGCCCCCCTCTCCGGCGAGCCGTCCCCCGCGCGCGACGACGCCGTCTTGCGGGGCGGCTGCGTTCCCACCTCCGATGGCGTGCTCGACGTGGCCGGGGCGGAGGAGGACGGGGGTGGGAGGTGGACGTCGGCGTCGGCGTCGTGGGCGTCGACCGTGAGGACGGTGGCCGCGCGGCCACGCAGGGCGGCCGCCACGGCACGGCCGGTGACGCCGTAGCCGGCGACGACGACGCGGGCGCGGGCGAGCGGGACCGCCGGCTCGACGACGGGAACGGCCGCCGCGCCCTCCGCCCGCCGGCCGTCGCCCGGCAGCGTCACGACACCACCCACTCGGCGTAGAAGATGCCCATGCCGAGCGCCGCGAAGAGCCCGGCGATCAGCCAGAACCGGATGACGATGGTCACCTCGCCCCACCCGGACAGCTCGAAGTGGTGGTGCAGCGGCGCCATCTTGAAGGCCCGCTTCCCGAACAGCTTGAGGGAGCCGATCTGGATCGGCACGGACGCCACGATGATGACGAACAGGCCGCCGATGATCACCGCGAGGATCTCCGTGCGGGACAGGATCGACAGGCCGGCGAACGCACCGCCGAGCGCGAGCGACCCGGTGTCGCCCATGAAGATCTTCGCGGGGTTGGCGTTCCACCACAGGAAGCCGAAGCAGGCTCCCATCACCGCGGCGGCGATGATCGCCAGGTCCTGGGGGTCCCGGACCTCGTAGCAGCTCGGCCCGGCGGCGGCGACGCGCTGGCAGGACTGGTTCAGCTGCCAGACGCCCACCAGCACGTACGCGCCGAACGTGATGAGCGAGGCGCCGGTGGCGAGCCCGTCCAGGCCGTCGGTGATGTTCACCGCGTTGGACCAGGCCGCGACCAGCAGGTTCGCCCAGATCACGAAGAGGATCAGGCCGACGGTCGCGCCGAAGAACGCCAGGTCGATGTTCGTGTCGCGCAGGAACGAGATCTTCGTGGACGCCGGCGTGCGGGAGTGCTCGTTCGGGAAGCCGAGCGCGAGCACCGCGAAGGAGATGCCGACGAACCCCTGGCCGATCAGCTTGGCACGGGCCGTCAGGCCGAGGGAGCGCTGCTTGCGGATCTTGGTGAAGTCGTCGAGGAACCCGATGAAGCCGAGGCCCAGCATGAGGTACAGGCACAGCAGCGCCGACACGCTCGGCAGCCGCTGGCTGACCAGCATCGACACCGCGAACCCGACGAGTGTGCCGACGATGATCACCACGCCGCCCATCTGGGGCGTGCCGCGCTTGGTGAAGTGGGCGGTCGGGCCGTCCTGGCGGACGAACTGGCCGTAGTTCTTGCGGATGAGGAAACGGATGAACAGCGGCGTGCCGAACAGTGACACCACCAGCGCGACGGCCGCGCCGACCAGGATCGCGATCACCGGGCGGCCTCCTGCCCGGCCGGCGTGGCGACCGTCTCGCCGGTCCCGGCGAGGTGGTCGCCCAGGCGCCACAGCCCGGATCCCAGCGACGACTTGACGAGCACCACGTCACCCGGGCGCAGCTCGCCGTCCAGGTGGTGCGCCGCCGTTTCGATGTCCGGCACGAACACCGTCTCCTCCCCCCAGGAACCCTCCTGGGTTGCTCCCTCATGAATGTGGTACGCGCCCTCGCCCACCACGACGAGCTTCTTGATGTTGAGCCGGACGGCCAGCAGGCCGACGTCGTGGTGCGCGACGCGCGCGTCGTCGCCCAGCTCGAGCATCTCGCCGAGCACGGCGACGGACCGCCGCTCGCGCCCGGCCATGATCGCCAGCGCCTTCAGCCCGGCCCGCATCGAGTCCGGGTTGGCGTTGTAGGCGTCGTCGATCACGGTGACGCCGTCGGGCCGCTCCGTGACGGCCATGCGGTGAGGGCTCGCCGGTCCGGCCGCGGCCAGCCGCTCGGCGATCGT
The DNA here is from genome assembly GCF_054777735.1 of Myceligenerans cantabricum. Lineage (NCBI taxonomy): Bacteria > Bacillati > Actinomycetota > Actinomycetes > Micrococcales > Promicromonosporaceae > Myceligenerans > Myceligenerans cantabricum. Next base: position 340,748 of record NZ_BAAHAJ010000008.1, on the reverse strand, counting down.
CGCCGGAGCCAGGCCCAGGCGCAGCGCCACGGTCGTGGCGGCCAGCGCGTTGGACACGTGGTGCTCGCCGACCAGGGCGAGCCCGACGGGGGTCTCGGCGCCGTCGGCGCGTAGCGTGAACGACGCGCGGCCGTCCCGGCCGGTCGTGACGTCCCGCGCGCGGACGTCGGCGGACGGGATCGTGCCGAAGGTGACGACGCCGGTCCCGGCGGCGCGGTCGACGCGGTCGGCCATCGCCGCGACACGCATGTCGTCGGCGTTCAGGACGACGGTCCCGCCCGGGACCACGCCCTCGGCCATCTCGCCCTTCGTCCGCGCGATCGCCTCGACGCCGCCGAACTTCCCGACGTGCGCGACACCCACCGCGAGCACGACGCCGACGTCCGGCGGCGCGACCGACGTGAGGTACTCGATGTTGCGCGGCGCGTCGGCGCCCATCTCCAGCACGAGGAACCGCGTGGCGGGCGTGACCTCCAGCACCGTCATCGGCAGCCCGACCTCGTTGTTCAGCGACCCGGCCGGCACGATCGTCGCGCCCTCGGGCCGCAGCAGCGCGCCGAGCAGGTCCTTCGTGGTGGTCTTGCCGACCGACCCGGTCACCGCCACCACCCGCAGGTCCGGGTTCGCCGCGCGGACCTCGGCCAGCACGTGGCGGGCGAGCGCGCCGAGCGCGCGCTGCGGGTCCTCGGCCACCACGACGGGCACACCGGCGCCGGGCAGCTCGCGGGCGGCGAGCACCACGGCGGCGCCCTGCTCCACGGCGGAGGGCACGAAGACGTGCCCGTCCGCGGACTCGCCCTCCCAGGCGACGAAGAGCGAACCCGGCTCCGCCTTCCGCGAGTCGGTGACCACCGGTCCGGTGACGGTGACGTCCGGGTCCCCGTGCAGCGTCCCCCCGGTGGCTGCGGCGACCTGCGCCGCAGTCAGCTCGATCATGCTCCGCTCTTCCTCTCGTGCGTCGGCCGCGCGGGCCGGGCTGTCGTCTGGTGCTCCCGCCGGGCGGGCCCGGCGGTCCTCTGGTGCTCCGACCGCACGGGTCAGCCCGCCCTCTCCGGCTGCGGGCGTGCCGCGAGCGCCGCGCGCGCCTCCTCGCGGTCGTCGAGGTGGTGGTCGACCCCCGCGATCTCCTGGATCGTCTCGTGGCCGCGTCCGGCGACCAGGACGGTGTCGTCGGGGCCGGCGGCGGCGACGGCACGGGCGATCGCCTCGGCGCGGTCGGCGACCTCGCTCAGGCCGACGTCGCGGCCGAGGTCCGCCAGCGCGGCGCGGGCACCGTCGAGCACGGCGGCGCGCACTGCGGCGCGGTCCTCGCCGTGCGGGTCGTCGTCGGTCACGACGACGTCGTCGGCTCCGCGGACCGCGGCCGCGCCCATGAGGGGACGCTTGCCGGGGTCGCGGTCGCCGGTGGCGCCGAACACGACCGACAGCCGGCCGGTCGTGGTGGGGCGCAGCGCCGAGAGTGCGAGCTCGAGCGCCTCGGTGTTGTGCGCGAAGTCGACGACGACGCGCGGCGCGGTGCCCAGCACCTCCATGCGGCCGGGCACCGTCGCGGAGAGTCCGTCGCCGGACCGCAGGGCCCGCTCGACGGCGTCGAGCGGCGCGCCCGACTCCAGCACCATGACGACGGCCAGCGCCGCGTTCGCGACGTTGTAGCCGCCGGGCAGCGCGGTGCGGGTGCGCAGGGTGCGCCCGTCGCGGTGGGCCAGGGTGAAGGCGGAGCCGGTGCCGTCGGGCAGGATGTCGGAGACGGTCCAGTCGGCGCCGGGGTCCAGGGGACGCACGCCGGTGCCGGTGGACAGGGTCGCGACGGGCACCTCGGCACGGCGGGCCAGCGCGGCGCCGTGCTCGTCGTCGACCACGACGACGCCGCGGCGCGAGCGGGCGGGGGTGAACAGCTCGGCCTTGGTGGCGAAGTAGGTTTCCAGGTCGCCGTGGAAGTCGAGGTGGTCCTGCGTGAGGTTGGTGAACCCGGCGACGTCGTAGACGACACCGTCCACCCGGTGCTGCGCGATGGCGTGGGAGGAGACCTCCATGGCGAGCGCGTCCACGCCGTCGGACACCATCGCGGCGAGCACGGCCTGCAGGTCGGCGGCCTCCGGGGTGGTCAGGACGCTCGGCAGCACGCGGTCGCCGGACCGGGTCTCGACCGTGCCGACGAGGCCGGCCGTGTGCCCGAGGCCGCGCAGCAGGTGGTCGAGCTGGTAGGTGGTGGTCGTCTTGCCGTTGGTGCCGGTCAGGCCGAACGTGGCGAGGCTCTCGGCGGGTGCGCCGTAGACGTGGGCGGCCGCGTGCCCGGCGGCGGAGCGCGGGTCGGGCACGACGACGACCGGCGCGGGGCCGGCGCCGGGTTCCGTCGCGAGGATCGCGGCACCCGCGGCGTCGGTCAGGACGGCCGCGGCGCCGCGCGCGACGGCGTCGGCGGCGAACCTGGCGCCGTGCACGCGTGCGCCGGGCAGGGCCACGAAGAGATCGCCGGGCCGGACTGCGCGGTTGTCGGAGACGACGCCCGTGACCTCGGCATCCGTGTCCGGGGCAGGTGCTCCGAGGGCCGCGGCCACGTCGCTCGCCGAACGGGGTGTCACCTCGGCGGGGAGGATCCGGGCTTGCGGGGATGTCACGGGGTAGAACCTACCGTCTGCGGGCCGTCCTGCCGTACGCAGCCGCTGGACGGGCCGGGTTCCGGCATGCCTGCGCTCACCACGTCGTCTTCAGCGGCCGGTACTTCTCGTCGCTCGGCGGCACGTCCATCTTCTGCAGGGTGAACCCCATGATGTCACTGAACACCGGGGCGGCGACGTCGCCGCCGTAGATGCTGGTCCGCGGGGAGCGGACGAACACCCCGACCGTGTAGCGCGGGTCGTCGGCCGGGGCGACGCCCACGAAGCTCGCCATGTAGGTCTGGCTTCCGTCCTCGAGCCACATCTGGGCAGTGCCGGTCTTGCCCGCCACGCGGTAACCGGGCACGTTGGCGTTGGCCGCGGTGCCGTCGTCGTCGGTGACGGCCTCCATCATGTGCAGGAGCGTGTCGGAGGTGTCGGTGGAGACGACCCGCTCGCCGTCGGGGCGGGTGGGCACGGTCTCCTCGTCGTCGGCGTCCGTCGTGCCGGCCAGCAGGCTGGGCCGCATGCGGATGCCACCGTTCGCGACGGTGGAGAACACGTTGGTGGCCTGCATGGCGCTGACGGCGACGCCCTGCCCGAACAGGACCGTGTCGCGGGTCCGCAGGTCCCACTGCGTGACGTCGTCGGGCGGCATGAGGCCGGCCGACTCGCCGGGCAGGCCGAGACCGGTCGGCTCGCCGAACCCGAACTTCTCCAGGTACTCCTGCCGCGTCCCGACGGGGATCTTCTCGCCGGCCATGACGGTGCCCACGTTCGACGACTCCGCCAGCACGCCGGCCAGCGTGAGCCGCTCGACGGCGTGCTCGTGCGAGTCCGTGAACGTCTGGCCCGACGGCGCCGTCCACCGGTAGGGCACCGTGAACCGCGATCCGGGCTCCCAGGCGCCGGTCTCCAGCGCTGCGGCCATCGTGATCACCTTGCCGGTGGAGCCCGGCTCGAAGACGGCGGTCACGGCCTTGGACGGCTCGGCGACGGCGGCCGTGGTCCGGTCGTTCGGGTCGGGCGAGCCGGAGTCGGCGAGGCCGACCACCTCCCCGGTCCGCACGTCCTGCACGACAGCGATCCCGTACGCGGCGCCCGTGTCGCGGACTGCCTCGTCGACGGCGTCCTGCGCCTTCCACTGGACGTCGTGCACCAGCGTCAGCCGCACGTCGTCGCCCGGGACGGCCGGGGTGTACTCCTGACCGGCGGTCGGGATCCGCAGTCCGTCCAGAGAGCGCTCGTAGGTCTGCGAGCCGGCGGTGCCCGCCAGCACGTCGTCGTACGCCGCCTCGATACCGGCCTGGCCGGTCTGCTCCCCGTCGACGAAGCCGAGCAGCCCGGCGCCGACCGTGCCCGCGGGGTAGGAACGCTTGCTGACCAGGTCCGTGCGGATGTAGGCGCGCAGCCCGAGCTCCGCGATCGCGCGCTGCGCGCGCGGCACGACGTCCTTGGCGAGCACCACGTACCGCGAGTCGCCCAGCAGCCGGGCGGCGAGCTCGGCGTCCGGGATGCTCAGGACCGGCCCCAGGAGCTGGGCGACACCCAGCGCGCCGTCCTGGACGGCCTTGCCGCGGGAGTCGACGCGGCCGTGCCCGCGGAAGTCCTGGATCGCGAGCGGGTCCGCGACGACGGTGTACCGGTCCACGGAGGTGGCCAGCACGACGCCGTCGGCGTCGGTGATGTCGCCGCGGTGCGCGGGAGTGACGGCGGTGGCGAGGCGGGACGCCTGCGCGTCCGCCGCGAGCGCCGGCCCCTGGATCACCTGCACCTGCACCAGCCGCGCCACGAAGACCAGCACGATCAGCGCCGTGAGGCCGATCAGCCACCGCTGCCGCGCCTCGGGGCGGCCGGGGGCCGGGCGCTGCGGGGTGAAGCGGCGGCCCTCGACGGGCGCGGGACGGCGGGCGCCCGCCCGGCCGCGGGACTCGCTCGCCGTGCCGGGCGGGGTCTGCTGGGCGAGCCACGACGTGGTGGTGGACCGCGCGGACGCGGCCTTCACGCGAGGCGCGGTGCGGGCCTGAGCCGGCTTGCGCGGGGCCGGCTTGCGCGGAGCCGACTTGCGGGATGCCGGCTTGGCGGGGGCAGGCTTGCCCGGCGCGGACTTCCGCGTGGCAGGCTTGCCCACCGCCTTGCCCGCCGCCCTCCGCGTCGTGGAGCTGCTGCCCGCGGCCTGCTTCGCGCCCGGCGGCCTGCGGGCGGACGCGGGCTTGCCGGTGCGCTGCGGGGACCGGCCCGTCCCTGTCGGGGACGCCGGGTTCCTCGCAGCCGACTTCTTCGCAGCCGGCTTCTTCGAGGCCGCCGTCCCTCTCGGGGACGCCTGCTTCGAGCCGCCCGCCCCCTTCGCGGGCGCGGGCTTCTTCGACGACGCCGTCCGGCGCGGTGCCACCGCGCGCTCCGGCGCCGGCTCGCGCCGCGCCGTCATTCGCCCTTCCCCTTCACCACCTTGCCGGACTCGACCGAGAGCATGGTCGGGTTCTCGGCGGGCACCATCCCGTAGGAACGGGCGGTGCCGGCGAGATCCGTCTCGGCCTGGGCGATGTCTTCCTCGAGTCCCTGCACGTCCTGCGCGGTGCGGCCGACGTCGCTCTGCAGGCGCGCCATCTCGTACGAGCCCCGCGCGAGCGTCGTGTTCAGCACGAGCGCGGTGACGAGCGCGCCCACCAGGATCGTCGCGCACAGCACGAGGAACGGGATCTTCGACCGGGCGTGCAGGGGCGCCCGGACGGCGTCGAACCGCCGGCCGGTCCGTCCGCCCCCGCCGGGGATCGCGGTCAGCGACGGCCGGCGGTTCGGCGGACGCGACGGCGAACGGGTGGGTGCGGTAGTGGTCCGCGCGGCTGCGGAGCGTGCGGCGCTCATCGGCGGTCCTCCTTGCGTGCCTGGTGCTTTCGGGGGGTCCCGTGGTCTGCTCGGGCGCGCCGGTCGGGTGCGGCGCGCAGGTGGTCCGGGGTGGGGCGCAGCCTGCGGGCGGCGCGCAGACGGACCGACGCGGAGCGCGGGTTGCGCAGCTGCTCCGGCTCGTCGGCGGTCTCCGCGCCCCGCGTCAGCGCCTCCAGGAAGGGCTTGTGCGTCTCGGGTTCGACAGGCAGCCCGTGAGGTGCCGACGACGTCGTCCCGCGGGCGATCGCCCGCTTGACGATGCGGTCCTCCAGCGAGTGGTACGACTCCACGACGATCCGCCCGTCGACGGCCAGGGCCTCGATCGCGGCCGGGACGGCCCGCTCGAGCACCTCGATCTCGCCGTTCACCTCGATGCGCAGCGCCTGGAACGTGCGCTTGCCGGGGTGCCCGCCGGTCTTGCGGGTCGCGGCCGGGATCGTGGCACGCAGCAGGTCGACCAGGTCGCCGGAACGTTCCCACGGCTCGGACTCGCGACGCCGGACGATCGCGCGGGCGATCTTCGGCGCGAACCGCTCCTCGCCGTACACCCGCAGGATGCGGGCGAGCTCGCGCTCGTCGTACGTGTTGAGGATGTCGGCGGCCGTGCTCCCCCGGGTGGGGTCCATGCGCATGTCGAGCGGGGCGTCCTGGGCGTAGGCGAACCCGCGGTCCGTCTCGTCGAGCTGCAGCGAGCTGACACCGAGGTCCATGAGCACGCCCTGGGCCGCGCCGTCGGCGTGCTCGGCGACGACGTCACCGATCTCGTCGTAGACGGCGTGCACCGGCAGGAACCGGTCGCCGAACCGGGCCAGGCGCTCCGACGCGAGCCGGAGGGCCTCCGGGTCGCGGTCGATGCCGATCACCCGGGCGGTGGGCACCTGCTCCAGGACGCCCTCGGTGTGACCCCCCATACCGAGCGTGCAGTCGACCAGGACCGCGCCCGGCTCCGCGAGGGCCGGGGCGAGCAGGTCGACGCAGCGCTGCAGGAGGACGGGCAGGTGCCTGTCCGCGGCTCCCGCGCGTTCTTCCGTCGCGTTCATCATCTCCCGTCCTCCTTTCGGTTTCATGCCGTTCTCGTTGCTTGTCAGATTCTTTTGTTTTGCCCGGGTGCCGGCAGCCACGCCCGGAGAGCGGAGCCGCCCGGTCAGGTCTCCCTCCGCGTTTCTGGCGCCGGGGAAGTGCGCCAGATACCGCGGGAGGAGGCCTCACCGGACGGCCGGCAGGCCTGTCGGCATCAGATCCCGAGGTCCGAGATCGCCTCGGCGATCTCGGCGTAACCCGCCTCCTTCTCCTCCGAGTAGGCGGACCAGGCGTCCGCGTCCCAGACCTCGACGCGGGTGCCGACCCCGATCACGACGACGTCGCGACCCAGGCCCGCGTACTCGCGCAGCGTCGCCGGGATGGAGACCCTGCCCTGCTTGTCCGGCACCTCGTCCGAGGCGCTCGACAGGAACATCCGCAGGTAGTCGCGCGCCTGCTGGCTCGTTACCGGCGCGGAACGGACCTGCTCGTAGATCCGGCTGAACTCGTCCATCGGGAGCAGGAAGAGGCACCTGTCCTGACCGCGGGTCATGACCAGACCCCCGGCAAGACGACCCCGGAACTTTGCGGGAAGGATGAGCCGGCCCTTCTCGTCGAGCTTCGGGGTGAATGTTCCGAGCAGGAGGCCGAGGCCGGTGAACGTGCTGTCCGACGACGTGTCCACGGCTCACACCTCCCCTCGTGCTCCCGTGGCCTCCACGCTACTCCACTTTGCTCCACATAGCCTGAGATTAGATCGGGGCAAGTTGTGCGGGTAATGTCAATGCGCAGGTCAAGAACATAAAGAAGCGGTGGGGAAAAGTGGAGCACCCCGCGTGTCAGGGTCTGGTCTCGGCGAAGCCGCGGTTCCCCCTCACCAGTTCTTCACCCTTCAGCGCGCCTGAAGCCTGCTGAAGCGGTACTCGCTTGTCCTCCGCGGCGCCCCGGCCGCAGACTCGCCACATGACCGGCGTGACGGACCACCCGCACCACGGCGGGCCTCCCGGCGCCGACGCGCGGAGGTCCCGCAGGTTCGCCGTGCTGCTCGTGGTGACGTTCCTCGCGCTGACCAACTACGCGGCGCTCCTGTCCGTCGTCCCTCTGTGGGCCGCCGAGGGCGGCGCGGGCAGCGCCGCGATGGGCAGCACCACGGGCGTCATGATGGCAGGGACCGTCACCGCCCAGCTCGCGATGCCGTGGCTCTTCCGCCTGCTCGACCTGCGCACCATGGTGGTCGTGGGCGCCGCGCTCCTCGGCGCGCCGACACCCCTCTACCTGCTCTCGTCCGAGCTCCTGCCCGTCCTGGCCCTGTCCGGGGTGCGCGGTGCCGGGTTCGCGCTCGTCGTCGTCGCCGGCGGCACGCTGATCGCCGAGCTCTCGACGACGCTGCGCTTCGCCCGGCACGCCGCTCTCTACGGGACGTCCGCGGCGCTGCCCAACGTCGTCGCGCTGCCCGGCGGTGTCTGGATCGCACAGGCCTGGGGCTTCGAGGTCACCTTCTGGTGCGCGGGCATCTTCTCGCTGGCCGGCTCGCTGATCGCCCTCGGCCTGCCCGGCCGGAGCCACGGCAGCTTCACGCTCGGGTCGCTGGCCGGGACCCGTCGCATCGTCCGCCCGATCGGGACCTTCCTGCTCTCCGCCGCGGCGTTCGGGGCCGCGACGACGTTCCTCCCGGTGTCGGGGCCCGGCGCGGCCGACGTCGCCCTCGCGCTGCTGACCGCCTCGGTCGCGCTGGTGGCCGCTCGCCTGGGCGCTGGAGCCGTGGGCGACCGGATCGGCCACGGGCGGCTCCTCCTGCCCGCGGGCCTCACTTGTGCGGCCGGCGTCGCGGTCGTCGCCGCCTCCCTCGAGGGCGGTCCGGGGTTCCTCCTCGGCGCGCTCCTGCTCGGCGCCGGGTTCGGCGCGACGCAGAACGACTCCTTCGTCACCGTCATGCGCGCCCTCGGCCCCGGCCACCACGGCGCGGCCAGCACGATCTGGAACATCGCCTACGACGGCGGGCTCGGCGCGGGCGCCTTCGCGCTCGGGCTGGTGATCGCCGCGACCGGGTACGCGGGGGCGTTCCTGGCGATGGCGGGCGCGATCGTCGTCGTCGTGATCGCGCTGACCTGGTTCCGGCCGCCGGATACGTCTCGCCCGTCGGGGCACGGCCCTACACCGTGAGCGCGTCGCGCCAGCAGGCGAGGACGTGCACGATGCCCCCCGCCCGCCTCCATTAGGCTGATCGGACACAGCGGACGTCCGGCGCGGCGTCCCGCCACGTGACGTTTCCCCGGAAGCCAGGCCGACGGAGGTCCCCCAGTGCAGCAAGATCCCCACGCCGCTCCCGGCCTGCTCCCGGCCCACCACGCGAACGGGGCCGTGGGCAGCGGGACCGACCGTCGCCCCGCGGGTGCCGTCGCTCCACCACCCGCCTCGGAGAACGGCGTGGCGTCCGGCGACCCGGCCCTGCTGTCCGAGCTCGTGGACGCGACGAGCCGCGTGCGCGCCGCCATCGAGTCCGTGGTCACGGGACGGCCCGGGCTCGCCGACATCACCGTCGCGGTCCTCCTCGCCGAGGGCCACCTGCTCGTCGAGGACGTGCCCGGCGTCGGCAAGACGACGCTCGCGAAGGCCCTCGCGCGCAGCATCGACTGCCAGGCGGGCCGCATCCAGTTCACCCCGGACCTGCTGCCCAGCGACCTGACGGGCGTGAACATCTTCCGCAGCGACAGCCACGAGTTCGAGTTCCGCCCCGGCCCGGTGTTCAACAACATCGTCATCGGCGACGAGATCAACCGTGCCTCCCCCAAGACGCAGTCCGCCCTGCTCGAGTGCATGGAGGAGGGGCAGACCACCGTCGACGGCACCACGCACCCGCTCCCCCGCCCGTTCCTCGTGGTCGCCACACAGAACCCGGTCGAGATGGAAGGCACGTACCCGCTGCCCGAGGCGCAGCGGGACCGGTTCATGGCCCGCATCACCGTGGGCTACCCGGACGCGGACGCGGAGCTGCTCATGCTAGAGCGGCAGGAGGCGACCACGCCGCTGAGCCACCTGATGCCGGTCACCGACGGCGCGGCCATGCTGCGGTACGCGGCCGTCGTGCGCGGCGTGTACGCGGCGGCCCCGGTCAAGCGGTACGTGCTCGCGCTCGTGGGCTCCACCCGCGAGCACCCTGGCCTGCGGCTCGGCGCCTCGCCGCGCGCCTCGCTGCAGCTGCTCAAGGCGGCCAAGGCGATGGCAGCGATGTCAGGCCGCCACCATGTGCTGCCCGACGACGTGCAGCGGCTCGCCCGCTCGGTGATCTCGCACCGTCTCATCCAGACGACGGAGTCCCGGCTGGGCGGTGTGACGCCGGAGCAGATCGTCGACGAGATCGTCCGCCGGTCGCCCGTGCCCGCGCTCGACCCCGCCGACCGTCGCTGACATGCGCCTGATCGCCGCCCTCCGACGTCTCGGCCGCGTACGGCTGACCGGCCGGGGCATCGGGGCCTGCCTGATCGGTGCGGTGCTGGTCGCCGCCGGCCTCGGGCTGTCCCTGCCCGACCTGGTCGCGGCCGGCGCGGCGGCGCTGCTCGCCGTCGCGCTCGCGTGGCTGGTCACCGGCCTGCAGCGGCTCGACGAGGGCCGCGGCGCGCTGCTGGTGCACCGGCAGACGACACCGAGCCCCGTCGTGCGGGACGCGCGCACCGACGTGCGCCTCGCCGTCTCGGCCGCGGCTCCGACCGGTGCCGCCTACGAGCGCCTGGCCCGCCTGCGGCTGTCCGAGCAGGCGGCGCACGAGCTCGCCGGGCACGAGGGGATCCGCGCCCGCGTGCACGCCCGGCCGGACCGGATCGACGTCGCGTACTCCCTGACGCCGTCGCACCGCGGGCGCTGGCCCCTCGGCCCGCTGCTGACGTCGCGCACCGACGTGTTCGGCCTGGTCCAGGCCACCCAGCCGCTCGGTGGCACCACGGCGGTCCCCGTCTGGCCGCGCACGGTCGAGCTCGCCGTGCGCATGCGGACGCTCGGCGACGTCGACCGCGCCTCCGCGGGCGGGCGGCTGCAGTCGTCCGACGACGCCGTGCTGCGCGAGTACGTCCCCGGGGACGACCCCCGCCGGGTGCACTGGGCGAGCGCCGCCCGCCGGGGCCAGCTCCTGGTGCGCACCGACGAGAGTGCGGGCGTGCGGCCGGTGAGCGTCCTGCTGGACCGCGCGCTGCTGCCGCACCAGCAGGAGAACGCCACCGTGGCGTTCAGCCGGCCCGGCGCGGTCGCCGACGGCGAGTGGGCGGTGGACCTGGCCGCGTCCCTCGCGACGTCGTTCCTCGACGCCGGCCATCCCGCCCGCGTCCTCGCGACCAGCGCCGCCCCGGCCGTCGAGGGCAACCGGTTCGTCCCGACGCGCGCGGCCCGCCACGTGCTGCTCGACGCCTGCGTCGACCTGCACGGGCACCGGGGACCGACCGAGGCGGCGCACGCCACCGGGACCACCGCCCGCGCGCTGCGGCTCGCGCGCCGCCCGAGCGAGATCCTGATCGCGGTCCTGGGCCCACAGGCCCCGGACGCCCGGCGCGAGCTCGCCACCCTCGGCGCGGACGGTTCCTGCTGGGCGCTGCTGGTCAAGCCCCGCGGCAACGGGTCCGGGCACGACACCGCCGACACCGCCGCGGAGCTCACGGCCGCGGGCTGGCGCGTCGTGGAGTGCGAGGTCCGCACCGAGATCGAGCGCGCGTGGGCGCTCCTGAGCGAGGACGCCGCATGATCCCGGCACATCACGGGGCACTCACCCGGACGGTCGTGAGCGGCGTGCTGGTCGCCGTCGCGACGATCGCGTCGATGTTCGCGCTCGGGGAGGTCATCGAGCTGGGCGCCTGGAGCCGGGCGGGCATGCTCGGCGTGGTCCTGGTCGCCGCGTGCACGAGCCTGTCCCGCTGGGCGCTGCTCAACCGGGCGATGAACCGCGCGCTCCCGCAGCGGGACGACGGCGGCCCCGACCGCGGGCCTGCGCGGGGCCCTGCCGGCGACCACGCGGCGGAGCGCGCCGCCGGGACGGCGTCCTTCCTGGCCACCGTCGTGGGTCTGGCCGTGGCCGTCTGGTACCTGCTGGCGCGGTACGGCACGCCCTCCGGCGAGCTCACCCTGTTCGTCGGGCCCGACGAGTGGCGCTGGGTCCTCGACCAGTTCGGGGTCGCCGCCGAGATCATGACCACGGAGCGGGCGCCCGTCGCGGACACCCTGCCCATCGGGATGGTCGCCGTCGCCGGCACGCTTCTGATGTTTCTCGTCGCCGACTCGCTCGCGGGCGCGCGGATGCCCGCCCTCGCCGGGCTGCCGCTGCTCGTGCTGTGGACGCCGTCGCTGTCGATCATGGGGCGGATCCCGGCCGGGACGTTCGTCGTGGCCGTGACGGCCGCGCTGCTGCTGCTCACGCTCGACCAGTCCGCCTCGGGGTTCACGCGGGGTGGCGGTCGCGAGAGCGCACCCGTGGCCCGGGCGCGCCGGTCCCGGGCATGGATCACGGCGGTGTCGTCCGTCGTCGTGGCCGTGCTGGCGCTCGGTACGGGCGCCGGCGTCGCGACGATCCCCGGCGTGGCCGGCGGGTTCTCGCAGATCCTGCGCACGCAGGGGCAGTCGCTGGAGCTGTCCGACGAGTTCGACATGCGCGCCGGGCTCGGCGCGCGGTCCTCGGAAGAGGTCCTCACCTACGAGATCAGCGACGACGGGCGCCGCAGCCCGCTGCGGGAGCGCGCGTTCACCGCCTGGGACGGCCGCCGGGTCAGCTGGGACCCGCGCGACGGCAGGCTGGTCGACATCGGCCCGGAGACCCGCCTCATGTCCGCGGCGCAGGACGTCACGGGCGGTCCCGCGCGGCTCGACGTGACGATCAGCAGCAGCCGGGACGGCCTGCTGCCGGTCCCCCTCGGCCCTCGCCGCGTCGTCATGCCCCCGGGCGCCGAGCGGTCGTGGCGCTGGGACCCGGTCCTGGACGAGGTCCGCAGCGACGGGCGGCTCACGGAGGGCACCTCGTACACGGTCGAGATGCTCGGCCGCAGCCTGTCCCCCGAGGCGCTGCGGGCCGCACCCGACGGGCTGCCCACGGACGGGGAGTACACGTCCCTGGAACCGACGCAGCACCTCGACCGGACCGCGGAACAGGCGCTGGAGGTCACCGAGGGCGCCGGCACACGCTACGACCAGGCGCTGGCGCTGCAGAACTGGCTGCACCACGACGGCGGCTTCACCTACACCCCCGACACCGCACCGGCCCGGACGAACGACGCCACCTGGGACTTCATCACCGACCGGCAGGGCTACTGCGTCCAGTTCTCGACGGCGTTCTTCGTCATGGCGCGCTCGCTGGGCATCCCGACCCGGATCGGCGTCGGCTACCTCCCCGGGACGGACGACGACGGCGACGGCGTCTGGTCCGTCACCGGACAGGACTCGCACTCCTGGCCCGAGGTGTGGTTCGCGGGCCACGGGTGGGTCCGCTTCGAGCCCACACCGCAGGTACAGACCGGCCCGCTGCCCGACTACGCGGACCCGGTCGTCGCGTCGGACCCGGCCGCGAGCGAGGTGCCGGAGGATCCGCGGCCCACCACGAACCCGCAGACGGACCCGGACCAGGAGGAGTCGGCGCAGGCCGAGCCCACCGAGGCGGCCGGGGTCGCGGGCCGGAGCGCCGGCGGCGAGTCGGTGTCCTGGTGGGTGTGGGTGGGCTCCGGGCTGCTGGCGGCGGCCGTCTGCGTGGGCGGCATGTGGCTGCTGTTCCGGCGCCGGAAGGACGCTCCCGCCCTCGACCCGGAGCGGGCGTGGGAGCGCGTGGTGGCGCACCTCGCCGAGCGCGACGTCGTGCTCGCGCCGTCGACGACGCTCCGGCAGGCACCCGAGGCGATCGCCGAGCAGGTCCGCGCCCGCACCGGCAGCCCGCTGCCCGACGAGACGGCGGAGGGGATCGTCACCCTGGCGCGTGCCGCGGAGGACGAGCGCTACGCCCGGGAGTACGTGTCGCCGTCCTCCGTGCGGCTCGACGAGCTCACCGAGCAGGTGACGGCGGGGATCACGGAGACGCTGGGCGTCCCGGCGGACAACCCGGCGGCCCGGGCGGGCAAGGTCCTCACCCAGGCGCTCCGCCGGTAGGCACAGCGAAGGCCGTCCGGGAGTACCCGGACGGCCTTCAGGTCGATGGGTTCAGCGCCCCTGGTCGCGGCGCTTGTCCCAGCGTTCCTCGAGCCTCGTCAGGAAGCCCGACCAACCGCCCGGCTCCGACTTGCCCCTGGCCTTTGCCTGCCCCGGCCTCGTCGGTGTGACGTTGCCCTCGGCGTCGACGACCCCGGCTGGCCCTGACTTCCGCCGTGGCGCCGCCACAGCGAACACTACGCCCGCGAACATCAGGACGAACCCGACCACGCCGATCCATGTGTTGGACGACGCGACGCCGACCACGAGCAGTAGCAGGCCGACGACGACGCCGAGGCCGGCAAGCACGTATCTCAGGACCGACCTGCGTCCGGACGACTGCAAGGTGTTCGCGAGACGCGGGTCGTCGGAGGTGAGGGCGCGCTCCATCTGCTCCAGCACTCGCTGCTCGTACTCGGAAAGCGGCATCGAGACCCCCAGTCTCGCAAAGTTACGGTGACGCCTTCAGGATAAGCCGGTCGCGCCGTGTGCGGTAGTCGACATCCCGGACGAAGCGGTAATAAGAGGTGCCGCAGGTGAGGAGCAGCACCTCCCGGACGACTTCCCAGCGGTCCCACGACCCCCTAGGCACCCAGGTCGATGGCGGTACGGCCGAACTTCTGGCGCACGGCGTCCAGCGCGACCTCGGCCTCCCGCTGGGCGCCGGACCGCGGATCGGACGCCTCCTCCAAGGTGGGCTGAGCGGCCAGCCCGTCCCGTTCCAGCACCCGTTCGCCCCGCACCCCGACGAGCCGCACCGGCAGTCCGCGCCGGTCCACGGACGCGACCAGCTCGCGTGCCACGAGAAAGATCTCCCGTGCCACGTCCGTCGGAGCGTCCAGCGTCCGCGACCGCGTAACTGTGACGAAGTCGCTCGTCCTGACCTTGACCGACAGCGTGCGGGCCACGACCCCCTGGCGCCGCATCCGCGCCGCGACCCGGTCGGCCAGCTCGCGGACGCGCTTGGCCACCACGACGTCGTCGGCCACGTCGACGCCGAACGTCGTCTCGGCTCCCACGCTGTGCTCCTCGCGCCCGGGCACCACCGGCCGGAGGTCGCGCCCCCAGGCCAGGTCCCGCAGGTGCGCCCCGCTCACCCGCCCCACGGCGGACTGCAGGCTGGGCAGGTCCGTGTGCGCCAGCTCGGCGACCGTCGTGATCCCCCATGCCGCCAGCGCCTTCTCGGTCTTCTCCCCCACACCCCACAGCGCCCCGACCGGCAGGCAGTGCAGGAACCGGACCGTGGCCGCATCAGGGATCAGCAGCATGCCGTCGGGCTTGGCGTGCGTCGAGGCGAGCTTCGCCACGAACTTGTTCCGCGCCACCCCCACCGACGCCGTCACCCCGTACGCCTCCAGGATCCGCTCCCGGACGCCCGCCCCGATCGCGGTGGGCTCGCCGAGCCGCCGCCGAGCGCCGGCGACGTCCAGGAACGCCTCGTCGACGCTGACCTTCTCGACCAGCGGCGTGACCTCCCCGAGGATTTCCATGACCCCGCGCGACACCTCGGAGTACAGGCCGTGGTCCGGCGCGATCACCGTCGCCTGCGGGCACAGCAGGCGCGCCTGGTGCATCGACATCGCCGACTTCACCCCGAAGGCGCGCGCCTCGTAGGTGGCCGCCGAGACGACCCCGCGCTCCTGGCCGCCCACGATCACCGGCCTGCCGCGCAGCTCGGGATGCCGCGCGATCTCGCACGAGGCGAAGAACGCGTCCATGTCGACGTGCAGGATGGTGCAGCCCGACTCGTCCGTGCCCCAGTCCCGCTGCGCCGCGGCGGACCTCGGTGCGCGGCTCACGGCCGCGAGCCCCCGGTCATGACGCCTCCGGCACAAGCTGCAGGTGCGGGCGGTGCGCGAACGCCGCATCGGGGTCCGCCAACATCGCCACCTCGTCGCGGAAGTCCTCCGCGCACGCGACGAGCTCGTCGGCGCGGGCACCGCCCACCTCGCCGGCGCGGCCGGCGTCCACGGCCGCCCGCAGCGGCGCGCCCGACGCGAAGTACCCGGACCACGGCGCCAGGTCGGGCTCCACCCGCGAGAGCATCTCCCAGACCGTCCGGGCACCCGACCGCGCGGGAGGACGCCCGCGCAGCGCCAGCACGGCCGCCGCCGCGCGGATCGCGGCGAGGTGGGCGTGCCGGAACCGGTCGTCCGCATCAGGGGCGGCGTGCGCCTGCGCCAGCTCCGCGTCGGCCCTGCGCAGCAGCGCACGGACCCCGGGAGGCACAGGCCTCGGCACCAGTGTGCGTGCGGCGACGACATCCGATCCGCCGTCCTGGGTCATCCGCATGTTGCCCTCCGATCCGGTTCCTCACCGTCAGTGTCGAACATTTGTTCGAACCTGTCAATCCGGCACTCGCCGGCGCGAGAGACTGGCCCCATGGCCCGACGCAAGACCCGCACCGCCCGACGTGCCCCATCAAACACCGGGACACCGACATTCCCCGCCGGGCCGGTCCCGATCAGCACCGGGACCGCCGAGGTGGTCCGCGACCCGGACCATCCCGACCGGGTGACGCTGCACGTCAACGGTGTGCCCAGCTCGAGCCTCGACCTGGGCGACCCGGGTTTCCTCGACTTCGAGTACATGCAGCAGATGGCCGCCGTCCTCGCGCTCCTGCCCCCCGGGCCGCTGCGAGTGCTCCATCTCGGCGCCGCCGGCAGCGCTTTGGCGCGCCACGTCGAGCACGAGCGACCCGGCTCCCGCCAGCTCGGCGTGGACCTCGACCCCCGGCTGCTCGAGCTCGCCCGCGAGTGGTTCGCCCTGCCCCGCGCGCCCCGCCTGCGCCTGCGGGCCGACGACGCCGGGCGCGCCCTGGCGGGCCTGCACCCGGAGTCGTTCGACGTCGTCGTCCGGGACGTGTTCGCCGGGGACGTCACGCCCGGGCACCTGGCCGGGACGGCGTTCACGCACGCCGCCCGGCGCGTGCTGCGGCCCGGCGGTGTCCTGCTCCTCAACTGCGCCGACCGGCCGCCGCTGACCCTGGCGCGCCGGGAGGTGGCGGCCCTGGCCGAGGTCTTCGGCCCCTCGGCGGCCGGCTCCGGACGGCTCGCGGCGATCGCCGAGCCCGCGATCCTCAAGGGCCGCCGCTACGGGAACGTCGTCCTCGCGGCGGTCGACGCCCCGCGCCCCGGCACGGCTCCCGACGACGACCCGGGGCCCGACCTGCGGGACGTGGCGCTCGGACGGGCGCTGCGCGCGCTGGCCGTCCCCGTCACGCTCCTCGCGGGCGCGGACGCGACACGGTTCGCCGGCACCGCGGCTCCCCTCACGACGGCGGCGGCCCCGGCCGAGCCCTGACGGCCGGCCCGGCCGCCGCGTCCGACACGACAAGGGCCGCGCCCCGAACGGGATGCGGCCCTCATCAAGGATCTCGGATCAGATCCCGTCCGTCAGATCGCGACGACCTGCTCCGCCTGCGGTCCCTTGGGACCCTGCGTGATCTCGAACTCGACCCGCTGGGCCTCCTCGAGCGAACGGTATCCCTGAGACTGAATCGCGGAGTAGTGCACGAAGACGTCGGCGCCGCCGTCGTCCTGGGCGATGAACCCGTACCCCTTCTCCGCGTTGAACCACTTCACAGAACCCTGCGCCATGCGTACTTCGACCTTCCGTCGCTTCGCGCGGACCGATTGTCCGCACCGTGCCGCAATGCGTCTCCCGCGCGCACGCCACCCAGGACGTGGCTCGGCAGCTCGCGGTGCAACTGCGCCAGTGTGGCATGGACCACCCCCGGACGCTACGGATAACGGATATTCCGCCCTGGCCTGTACGGCGGCGAGCAGGCCGGCCCGGCCTACTCGCCCTGCTGCTCCTGCTGGGACAGGAAGCGCTCGAACTCCGCGCCGAGCTCGTCGGCGGTCGGCAGCTGCACGGACTCGGCGAGCAGGCTCTGCCGGCCGACCGACCGGGCGAAGGCGTCGTACTGCTCCTCGAGCGCGCTGACCACGGCCGCGATCTCGCCGGACTCGGACACCTGCTGCTCCACCTCGATGCGGGCGTCGACCGCCGCGGCATCGAGCTCGCCGATCCGCAGCGCCAGCCCGGTGGTGCGCTCGATGTGCTGCAGCGCGACGACGGCCGCCGGCGCGTACTGCGACTGCGCCAGGTAGTGCGGCACGTGCATCGTGAAGCCGAGCGCGTCGTGGCCCGCCTCGCCGAGCCGGAGCTCCAGCAGCGACGCCAGCGACCCGGGCACCTTCACCGAACCGAACCACGAGGTGTAGTCCTCGATGAGGCCCGACCGCGTGGCGTGCGCGGTCAGGGACATGGGCCGGGTGTGCGGCACGCCCATCGGGATCCCGTGCACCCCCACGGAGAGGCTCACGCCGAACCGGCGCACGAGCTGCTCCACGGCGCCGACGACGCGCTCCCACTGCAGGTCCGGCTCTGAGCCGTGCAGCAGCAGGAAGCCGGTGCCCTCGGTGTCCGTGACATGGTCGATCACCAGCTCGGGCGCGTCGTACGCGGCCCAGCGGTCGGTGTCGAACGTCATGGTGGCGCGCTTGCTGCGGTAGTCGAGCAGCTGGTCGACGTCGAACGTCACCAGGCGCTCCGTGCGCAGCTCGCCGACAAGGTGCTCGACGGCGATCTCGCCCGCCGCTCCCGCGTCCACGAACCCACGCATCGAGTGCAGCAGGACCGGCCCGTCGCCGCGGCGCGCGACGGCGCGGCGCCCCACGACCTCCTGGCCCGGCCCGGCCTCCGGCTCCTCGTCGGCACCGAGCAGGTGCTCGTCGTCCAGGGCGGACGCGCCCAGAGTCCGCGCGACGGCGTCCTCGTCGATCTCGTAGATTTCCTGCGGGTCCAGCACGGTTCTTTCCTCGTCTCCTTCTCGACGATCCCCTTGCGCAGTGGTGACAACAACACGACGGGGCAGGAAACTTCCCGCGACCCGTTCCGGACCTCACGGCCTAGTGCCCGGGGCGCAGCACCGTCGTGACGAAGAACTCGTCGATCTGCCGCACTACCGCCTGGAACTTGTCGAAGTCCACGGGCTTGGTCACGTACGCGTTCGCGTGCAGCGAATACGAGCCGACGACGTCCTCCTGCGCGTCCGACGTGGTGAGCACCACGATCGGGATGTGCCGCAGCATCGGGTCGTTCTTCACGACCGCGAGGACCTCCATGCCGTCCATCCGGGGCAGGTTCAGGTCGAGCAGGATCAGGCCCGGGTCCGGTGCGTCGGCCCATCCCCCCGTCTTGCGCAGGAACTCGAGGGCGGCCACGCCGTCGCCCACCACCGAGACGTTCACCGGCGTCGAGTGCTCCGCGAAGGCCTCCTGGGTCATCAGGACGTCGCCCGCGTCGTCCTCGACCAGGAGGATCTCGATCGGCCTACGGTCTTCCACCTGGGCGTCCTCCCCGAACGGCAGCATTCGCGTCGTCACCGCCCTGCGGCCCGTGACCGGACCGGAACGCGGTCCGACCTGTCGGAACAGGGTCGATCTACCCGAGCGTAGTGGACTGCGCGCGTTCGGTCGACGTCCGGCGCCCGCTGCCCGAGGTCACGGTCCTCGCGAGGGTGAACCGGACGGTCGTGCCGCCGCCGTCGGTCGACTCGATCCAGATGTGGCCGCCGTGATGCTCCACGATGCGCTTGACGAGCGCCAGCCCGATGCCGGTGCCGGTGTACTCGCCCCGCGGGTGCAGCCGCTGGAAGATCACGAAGACGCGGTCCGCGTACTGCGGCTCGATCCCGATCCCGTTGTCCACCACGGAGATCTCCCAGGCCGTGCGCATGGACCGCACCTCCAGGTGCACGGTCGCGTCCCGTGCCGGCTCGCGGAACTTCAGCGCGTTCGACAGCAGGTTGACCAGCACCTGCTGCAACAGCTGCGGCTCGCCCCGCACGGTCGGCAGCGGGTCGTGAGTGATCGTCGCGCCCGCGTCCGTGATCCGTTCGGCCAGGTCCGCCTCGACCCGTGCCAGCACCTGGTCGAGGTCGACGGCGGCGTGCTCCTCGCCCGAGCGGCCCACCCGGGAGAAGCTCAGCAGGTCCTTGATGAGCTCCTGCATCCGCTTGGCCCCGTCGACGGCGAACTCGATGTACTGGTGCGCCTTGTCGTCGAGCGAGTCCCCGTACCGCTGCTGCAGCATCTGCGTGAAGCCTGCGACCTTGCGCAGCGGCTCCTGGAGGTCGTGCGAGGCGACGTACGCGAAGTGCTCCAGGTCCCGGTTGCTGCGCTCCAGCTCGCGCGCCTGGTCCCGGAGCAGCACGTGGGTGTTCTCGACCTCCTGCTGCGCGAGGCGCATGTCCTCCATGTGGCGCACGAGCTCACGGCGCATCGCCTCCACGTTCAACGCCAGCGACGTGATCTCGCCGGTCCCGACGGGTTTGATCTCGGTCTCGATCGACCCGGCCGCCACCGTGCGCACCGCCCGGGTGAGCGAGCTCGCCGGCTTGATCACCCACGACTCCAGGGCGAGCCACATCAGGGTCCCCAGCAGGGCCACGACGAGCGCCAGGGTCACGATCGCCCCGACCAGCACCGCGTCCCAGTTCCGCCGCTCGTCCAGCGTCGCCGCCCGCCCCCGGGCCAGCACCTCGATGTACGCGCCGACGTCCTCACGGGCCTGCGCGAAGCTCCCCAGGCCCGCGGCCGCCGACGGAGCCTCCGCCTCGGCGGCCTCGACGCACTCCTCGCGCGCGGCGTCGCGCTCGTCCTCGTCCTCGGCCGGTTCGACCGCGTCGACACGGGCCTCGTCGGTCACCCGGACGGTCGGGCGGGCGTAGTCGTCGAGCCACGTGCCGACGGACGCGAGGGCGCGCTCCCGGGCCAGCCGGATCTCCGGGCGGTCGCCGGCGATCTGCGGGTCGACGGCCAGCGCGAGCAGCTCCGGGTCGGTGACCGCGCGGCGGTACGACTGGAGCACCTCGGGACGGCACGTCGCGAGGTAGGACCGGACGGACGGGTCCGCGTCCACGAGGGCCAGCCGCGCCTCCGCAGCCTCGGAGAGCCCCTCGAAGTAGGCGCCCTCGACGAGGTTGCTCGCCCGGGACGCCTGCGACCAGGCGAGCAACGAGACGATCAGCGCGACGACGATGGCGGCGGCCACCGAACCCTGGAGCCGGGCCAGCCTGCGCCGCATCGACACCTGGGCGAGCGGCCGCTCCCAGGGTTCCGGCAGGACGGTCACGGGCGGCCCCACTCGGTGGAGTCGGCGAGGGTCGCGGTGCGCTCGGCGGGCCCGGCCGTGGCGTCGGTGTCCCAGCCGGCCAGGAGCAGCGCCGCGTCGTCGGCGAGCGGGCCGCCGTGCAGCGTCCGCACGCGGCGCAGCACGCGCGGGACGACGTCGTGGCTGCCGCGGGCCAGCTCGTCCGCCACCACCGCGCGCAGACCCTCCACGCCCAGGCGGGGCAGGCGGCCGCGCTCGTCCGGGACGGCGGGGACGCCGTCGGCGTCGAGCGGGACCTTCGCCTCGATGAGGCCGTCCGTGAACAGCACGACGGTCCACGGCTCCGGGAGCATGACGCGCGTGGGCCGCCAGCGCCCCGGAACCGGGATCCCCAGCGCGCGGCCGCGGCCGATGCCGGTCAGCTCCGCGCACTCCGCGCCGCGCTCCGTGCGCGTCACGAGGAGCGGGGGCATGTGCCCGGCCAGGTACACGTCCATGACGTCGCGTCCCGGGGCGACCACCACCTGGCAGAGCGTGACGAACACCTCCGGGCGCTGCCGCTCGGGCAGGAGGACCCGCTCCAGGAGCGGCAGGATCTCGCCGGGGTCGGTGCCGGACAGCACCAGCGTGCGCCAGGCGGTGCGCATCGAGGCACCGAGCGCCGCCTCGTCCGGCCCGTGCCCGGCCACGTCACCGACGACGATCATCAGCATCCCGTCCGGACCCTCCACGGCGTCGAAGAAGTCGCCGCCGAGCAGCCCGCTCCCGCCGGGCAGGTAGCCGACCATGAGCGAGATCCGCTCGTCGTGCACCACCGCCTCGGGCAGCAGGGCCCGTTCGAGCCGCATCGTCTCCGCCGCGCGGACCTCGCTGCGGTACAGCGCGAGCTGCTGCGCCGCGAAACGCCGCCGCAGCGTGGCGTAGCGCAGCGACCGGGCGAGGCGGTCACCGTCGACCTCGCCCTTGAGGAGGTAGTCGTCCGCGCCGGCGGCCATCGCCTTGGTGCCTGTGTCCGCGGCGCTGCCGCCGGTCAGGACGACGACGGCGGGCGGCACGGGCAGCGCCTCGACGTATGGGACGACCCGCTCCAGCCCGTCCATACCGACGGCGTCGGGCAGGCCGAGGTCCAGCAGGAGGCAGTCGACGCGCACGTCGGACAGGATCGTCAGAGCCTCCTCGATGCGCCGCGCGCGGTGCATCTCGGTGCGCACCCCGGCGTGCTCCAGCAGGCCCGCCACGAGGAGCGCGTCGCCGTCGTCGTCCTCCACGAGCAGGACCGTGAGGGCTTCGGGCGGCTCGGACGCGGTGCCGTCCACGCCGCCGCGCGGTGGTGCCCCGGCCCGGTCCATGGCGGTGATCCTACGCACGGACTCCTCACTCTGTCAGTGCTTCGGGTGTGAACGACACGAACACCTTGACCTCCGGGGGATAATGGTCGGCCGGTATTTCACGACCGGTCCCGGGCCGAGCAACGGCCCGGTCAGGATCACGGAGGTCACGCGTGACAGGTATCGGGAACGAGCTGAGCCACGAGCAGGCAGTGGTCGACGTCCTCTATGCCCGGCTCGACGAGCTGCGCGACGCCACGCGCAGCCGGCTGCGCGACGTACGCCTGCAGGGCGCCGTCGGCACCCACCAGAACCGCAGCGAGCGCGACGCGTTCGCCACCCTGTACGAGGACCGCTCCGCCCAGCTCGACGCCGTGGAGGAACGGCTCGTGTTCGGGCGCCTCGACCTGGCCGACGACGAGCTCCGCTACGTCGGCCGCATCGGGCTGAACGACGCCGAGCACCGCGGGATCCTGACGGACTGGCGCGCGCCCGCGGCCGAGTCGTTCTACCGGGCCACCGCCCTGCACCCGGCCGGTGTCCGGCGGCGGCGGCACCTGGTGACCAAGGGCCGTGCGGTGACGGGGCTCGAGGACGAGGTGCTGGACCTGGACTCGGGCATCGAAGCGAGCTCGCTGTCGGGCGAAGGGGCGCTGCTCGCCGCGATGGCGACCGGGCGCACCGGCCGGATGTCGGACATCGTCGCGACCATCCAGTCCGAGCAGGACCTGATCATCCGGTCCGCGCTGACCGGGGCGCTGGTGGTGCAGGGCGGACCCGGCACGGGCAAGACCGCCGTGGCGCTGCACCGCGCGGCCTACCTGCTGTACGCGCACCGGCGGCTGCTGGAGCGGTCGGGAGTGCTGCTGGTCGGCCCGAACCGCGCGTTCCTGCGGTACATCGACCAGGTGCTGCCGTCGCTGGGTGAGACGGGCGTGGTGGCCACGACGATCGCGGAGCTCATCCCCGGCGTCGAGGCGCCGGGCCTGGACGAGCCGGACGTCGCCCTCGTGAAGGGGCGACTGCTGTGGCGGCGGGCGATCCGGCGCGCCGTGCGGGCGCGCGAGCGCATCCCGGCGGCCGAGCGCGAGGTGCGGGTGGAGGGGCGCGACCACGTGATCCGCCCGGGTGACGTGCGGGACGCGATCGCGCGCGCCCGGCGGTCGCACAAGCCGCACAACGAGGCCCGCACCACGTTCGTCAAGGACATGCTGGGGCGGCTGGCCGACCAGGTGCGCGACCTGGACGGCACGCGCCTCGCCGCCGAGGACCGGGCCGCGATCGTCGAGGAGCTGCGCGAGCACCGCGACGTCCGGGTGGCGCTGAACCTCGCCTGGTTCCCGATCACCCCGGAGAAGCTGCTGGAGGACCTGTACGCGAAGCCGCACCGGCTCGCCGAGGCGGCGCCCGAGCTGAGCGCCGCGGAGCGGAGGCTGCTGCGGCGTGCGCCCGGCAGCGGCTGGACCGAGTCCGACGTGCCGCTGCTCGACGAGGCGTACGAGCTGCTCGGCGAGGACGACGCGCTGGCCCGGGCCGAGGCCGCGCAGGCCGAGGCCGCGCAGGTCGAGGCGCTGGAGCACGCGCGCAACGTGATCGCGTCGGGCGCGGCGTCCGACACGATGATCCAGGTCGACGCCGAGACGCTGGCCGCGCGGTTCACGACGTCCGGCCCGTCGCTCACGACGGCGGAGCGGGCGGCCGCCGACCGCAGCTGGACGTTCGGTCACGTGGTGGTGGACGAGGCCCAGGAGCTGTCGCCGATGGCGTGGCGTGCCCTGGTGCGCCGGGTGCCGACGCGGTCCATGACGATCGTGGGCGACGTCGCGCAGACGTCCTCGTCCGCGGGGGCGCGAGACTGGGCCGAGATGCTGGACCCGCTCCTGCGGGAGAGCTGGCGGCTGGCGGAGCTCACCGTCTCGTACCGGACGCCGGCGACCGTCGCGGACACGGCGCAGCGCGTCGCGCGGGCGGGCGGGCTCCCGGTGAGCGACCTCACGGCGGCGCGCGACGTGGACGACGCGCTGTCGGTCGTGACCGCGCAGGTCACGGCGGACGATGTCGCGTACGAGGCGGCTGCGCTCGCCAAGGAGTTCGTCGAGCCGGACGCCGGCCGGGTCGCCGTGGTCGCCGCGCGGCACCGCACGCGCGAGATCGCCGCGGCCGTCACCGGTGCGCTGCCCGCGGCCCTCGGTGACGCCGAGGCCGAGCGCATCGCCGCGCAGTCGCCCGAGGACCGCCAGGTCACGGTGCTCGACCCGCACGCGACCAAGGGACTCGAGTTCGACGCCGTCGTCCTGGTCGAGCCCGCGGAGATCGCTGCCGGCCCGGGCGCCCTGAGCGATGTGTACGTCTCGATGACCCGCCCCACCCAACGCCTCGTCGTCGTCCACGCGACTCCGCTGCCCCCGGGTTTCGCCCCCGCCTCCTGACCCGGTGGGCCGCCGGCAGGACGGGAGGATGTTCGGATCGCGGAACGGGTTTGTCTCACGGAGCGGAGCGGAGCACGATGTGCCCGTGCACCGTGCCCTTCTGCTCGAGAACATTCATCCCGGCGCCGCGAAGAACCTGGAGGCCGCCGGCTTCGAGGTCGACGCCCGCAAGGGCGCCCTGGACGAGGACGAGCTGATCGACGCCCTGGACGGCGTCCACCTGCTCGGGATCCGGTCCAAGACCCAGGTGACCCAGAGGGTCCTGGCGTCCACGGACTCGCTCCTCACCGTCGGCGCGTTCAGCATCGGGACCAACCAGATCGACCTGACGGCGGCCGCCAACCGCGGCATCGCGGCGTTCAACGCGCCCTTCTCCAACACGCGGTCCGTCG
Organism: Myceligenerans cantabricum; assembly: GCF_054777735.1. Lineage (NCBI taxonomy): Bacteria > Bacillati > Actinomycetota > Actinomycetes > Micrococcales > Promicromonosporaceae > Myceligenerans > Myceligenerans cantabricum. Next base: position 315,828 of record NZ_BAAHAJ010000008.1, on the reverse strand, counting down.
TCGAGCTCGCGATCGCGGAGATCATCTCGCTCACGCGCCGCCTGCCCGAGCGCGACAAGGCGCTGCACGCGGGCATGTGGGAGAAGTCCGCGACCGGCTCGCACGAGGTGCGCGGACGGACGCTCGGCATCATCGGCTACGGCAACATCGGCTCGCAGCTCTCCGTGCTGGCGGAGAACCTCGGCATGTCCGTGGTCTTCTACGACCTGCAGGAGAAGCTGGCGCTCGGCAACGCGCGGCGCGCCGAGACGCTGGAGGACCTGCTCGCGGCGTCCGACGTCGTGACGCTGCACGTCGACGGGCGCTCCGGGAACGCGGGCCTGTTCGGCCCCGAGCACTTCGCCGCGATGAAGCCCGGCGCGATCTTCCTCAACCTGTCCCGCGGGTTCGTGGTCGACGTCGAGGCCCTGCGCGACCACATCATCTCCGGGCACCTCGCCGGTGCGGCGATCGACGTCTTCCCGTCGGAGCCGAAGAAGTCGGGCGACCCGTTCGAGTCGGTCCTGCGCGGGCTGCCGAACGTCATCCTCACGCCGCACGTCGGTGGCTCGACCGAAGAGGCCCAGGAGGCGATCGGACAGTTCGTCTCGAAGAAGCTGCGCGACTACGTGGCCACCGGCTCCACGATGCTGTCGGTGAACCTGCCGAACCTGCAGCTGGAGCACACCGGCGTCGCCGGGCGCATCGCCCTGCTGCACCGCAACGTGCCCGGCGTGCTGGCGCAGGTGAACCAGGTCTTCGCCGACCACGGCGCCAACATCGAGGCCCAGATGCTCGCGACGGCCGGCGACCTCGGCTACGTGGTCACCGACATCTCCGACGTCACCCAGCGCGGCTCGTCCAAGCAGCTCATGGCGATGGACACGACGGTCCGCCTGCGCATCAACGACCAGTTCGACCGTCCGGAGTTCCCCCCGGGGCCGGCCGCCCTGTCGCGGCACTGACCCGCGGGGCCGGCCCGTGCGGGGACCGGCTGTCCCGCGACGACGGACGGTCGTCGCGGGACAGCCGGTCCCCGCGCGTCAGCCGAAGGTCATCGTGTAGACCTGCACCCCGGCCGGGACGTCCAGCTCGACGAGACCCTCGCCCGGCTCGTCGCCCTCCAGGACCGGGTAGAGCCGCGGGTTGCCGGAGACGTCGATCTCTCGGGTCTCCTCGCTGCCGTCGGCCGTCACCGTCGCCTCGACGGTCCCCTCCCCGCCCAGCACCACGAAGACGTCGGCCGACCGGTACGCCAGGCGCACCCGGGCGTCGTCGGACACCGCACGGGCGCCCTGGAAGTCCACCTCCCAGGTGCCGCCGAGAGAGAAGGTGTCCTGCTCCTGCTCGTCCGCGAGCACGAAGTCGCCGCGTCCGGCGGCGTACTCGGGCTCGCCCGCGTAGTTGATCACGCGCTTGATGGAGAAGTAGGTCTCGGGGGTGACCTCGTCCGCCGGCGTCGCGTCCTGGATGCTGGTCGCCTCCGGCAGGTCGACGTCCGGGTTCGCGTCCTGGAGCAGCCGGCGCACGAGCTTCTCCGTCTCCTCGTAGCCGCCCTCGCCCAGCCGGATGTGGCGCACGGTGCCGTCGGCGTCGACCAGGTACTGGGCCGGCCAGTAGCGGTTCCGGTACGCCGTCCAGGTCGAGTACGAGTTGTCCTGGGCGATCGGGTAGGTGACGCCGAGGTCCTCGGCGCCGGCGACCACGTTGCGGGTCTCGCGCTCGAACGCGAACTCGGGCGTGTGCACGCCGAGCACCTCGAACCCCTCCCCCACGTCGCGATACCGCTCGTACCAGGCGTTGACGTGCGGGATGGCCCGCTGGCAGTTGATGCAGGAGTAGGTCCAGAAGTCGACGAGCACCACCTTCCCGCGCAGGTCCTCCAGGGCGAGCCCTTCGCCGCCGGGAGTGTTGAGCCACTGGTCGATGCCGCGGATCTCCGGCGCCGTGCCGCAGTCCTCCAGGACCGGGGCGCCGTTCGTGCAGTTGGACAGCTCGCGGTTCTCGTCGGTGACGAGGCCGCCGAGGTCGAGCGCCTCGCGCGCCGTCTCCGAGGAGTCGAGACGCTCCTGGAGCGCACCGGTGTAGTCCGGGACCATGCGCTGGATCGCCGCGGGGACGTTCAGGGCGAGCGCGGCCGCCAGGACGATGACGATCACGCCGCCCGTGGTCCGGATGGCCTTGGTGTGGCGCTGGAAGGCGCGGACGCGCTCGGCGATCCGGCGGCCCGCGAGGGCGAAGACCAGCAGCGGGAACGCGGCGCCGAGCGCGAACGACAGCGTCAGGGCCACCGTCTCCGCCCCGATGTTGCCGGTCGCCCCCGCCACGGTGACCGCGGCGAGGACCGGGCCCGCGCAGGGCACGTAGAGGACACCGAGCCCGAGCCCCAGCACGAAGGCACCCCGGTCCTCCCGGGCCGCGCCGCGCTGCGCGCCGAACGCGGCGATCCGCAGGAACGGCCGCTCGACGACCTGCTCGAAACGGGGCACGATCATGGCCACGCCCAGCAGTACGAGCAACACGATGCCTGCCCAGCGCAGCAGGTCCTGCGGCAGGCCCAGGGCGGAGAGCAGCACGGTCCCGAGCAGGGTGACGAGGCTGAAGCTGACGACCAGGCCGGCGATGACGATGTACGGACGCCACGAGCGCCGCTCCCGTGCGTCCGGCTCCGGCTGACGCGAACCGGACGCCGGGTCCGGTGCCGGACCCCCTCCTGCGCCGGCAGGGACACGTCTCGCCGCACGGCCGGTACGCGCCCCTTGCACGCCGCCGGCGAAGAAGACCGCGGGCAGCATGGGCAGGATGCAGGGCGAGATTCCGGTGATCAGACCTCCGACGAGGCCGATGACGATGAGTGTTCCCATGGCAGAGGTTCGGCGACCTGGCACTTCCGGATGGGTGGGAGCCAGTGGTCGGGCCGATCGCACGGGGTACGAAACTCGTGCCGATCCGTCCCCATCCGCCCCGGCCACCGCTCCGAACCACGGGCAAGAAGCCCCGCGACCCGCGGGGCCCACGACCCGAGGAGAGAACGATGAACGCTCGCACCCGCACTTCCTACGCAGTTGCCGGCCTCGCACTGGCGTCGGTGCTCGGCCTCTCGGCCTGCGGCACCGCGGAGGACGGCGCGGCCGAGTCGGAAGAGACGGCCGCCGCCGAGGAGTCGGCGCCGATGGACGAGGACATGGACGAGGAGTCGGACGACATGGCCGACCCGGCCGCCAACCTCGTCGGTCCCGGCTGCGCCGACTACGCCGAGCAGGTGCCGGACGGCGCCGGCTCCATCACCGGCATGTCCACCGACCCGGTGGCCGTCGCGGCGTCCAACAACCCGCTGCTGACCACGCTGGTCTCGGCCGTGAGCGGCGAGGTGAACCCGGACGTCGACCTCGTCGACACCCTGAACGGTGACGAGTTCACCGTGTTCGCGCCGGTGAACGAGGCGTTCGAGGCGATCGACGCCGACACGATGGACACGCTCTCGACGGATTCCGACCTGCTGACCGAGATCCTCACGTACCACGTGGTGCCCGGCCAGCTCACTCCGGACCAGGTCGTCGGTGAGCAGACCACGGTCCAGGGCGACACTCTCGAGGTGAGCGGCAGCGGCGACGAGCTCATGGTGAACGACGCCAACGTGGTCTGCGGCGGCGTCATGACGCAGAACGCGACCGTGTACCTGGTCGACTCCGTGCTGATGCCCCAGATGTGATCCGCACGCCGCCGCCCGTCACCGACGGGCGGCGGCGGATGACGAAGTGGAGCGCCTGTCCGGTCCGGACAGGCGCTCCACTTCTTTGCCCGCCAGGGCTTCTCGGACCGGTTCGGGGTTCCGGCCGGTCAGGCGCCGAGGACGACGATGGGTGCCGACGTCGGCTGCTGGGAGCCGGACCCGGGCTCGACCGACACGGCCATCCCGACCCCGTCGCTCTCCCGGACGAGGGAGGTGGCGTGGTCGCCCTCCAGGGCGAGCAAGCCGGCGGAGGAGACGCTCCCGTCGGCCGCGACCACCCAGAGCTGGTAGGCCTGGTCCGGGCCGAGCTCGGGCAGGCCGTCGGCGCGGAACAGCATGTCGTCGCCGGCGACGAGCACGGAGGCCTCGCCCCCGCCGTCGACCGCCTTGCGCAGGATCGCGCTGTCAGGGTCGCCCAGCATCTCCGACACGGCCTGCGCCTGGGTCCGGAGCCGGTCGACCTCGGCCGTCGTCCGCACCGCGATCGTCGTCGGGACGGCGATCGCGGCCGCCGCGGCGGCGGCCGCCACGGCGAGCCCCCACCGGCGACGCCGGCGGCGGAACGCGTCGAGCCCGACGACCTCGCCGCCCGCCGGGCTCGCGCCCGGCGACGGGCCGGCGCCCGACGGCACGCCCGAGACCCACGGAGTCCCCGCGGCCGACGACGTACCTGCGGCGCCCGGCGCGCTCGCCTGGGACAGGCTCCACACCTGCTCCAGCACGCGCGCCCGCAGGCTCGCAGGAGGCTCGGCCTCAGCGGCGAACGCCGCGACCACGTCGCGGTACTCGTCCAGCGCACGGCGTGCGCCGGCGTCCGTGCCGAGCAGCTTGTCGACGGCTCGGCGCTCCGGCTCGTCGAGAGCCTCCAGCGCGTATCCGGGTATCAGCTCCCAGACGTCGGGACGCGCGTGCTCCGCACCGCCGGTCCTCTCGTCAGCCACGACGCACCCCCAGGCAGTCACGCAGGCGGTTGAGCCCGTCGCGGATCCGGCTCTTCACGGTGGGCAGGGCAGCCTCGAGCTTCTCCGCGACCTCGCGGTAGGTGAGCCCGCCGTAGTAGGCGACGACCACTGCCTCGCGCTGCGTCGGCGTCAGGCCCTCGAGGCAGCGGCGCACCGCTGACCCCTCGAGCCGGCGCTCGACGTCCTCGGCCACGACGTCGCGCGCGGGCTCTCCCGCACGCAGGTCGGTGTCGCGCTGGTCCCGCTCACGCCGGGCCTGCTCCGACCGGACGCGGTCTACCGCACGCCGACGCGCGAGCGTCGCCACCCAGGTACGGGCGGAGCCGCGCGTCGCGTCGAAGCGTGCTGCTGTCTGCCACACCTCCACCATCACCTCCTGGGTCACTTCTGCTGCGTGGTCCGGGTCGCGCAGGACGCTGAGAGACGTGCCGTAGGCTACCGGGCCCAGAGCGTCGTACACAGGGGTGAACGACGCCGGGTCCCCTCCGGCACAGGCTGCGAGCATCGCGTCGACGTTGTCGCGCGACGAGGTTCGAACGGGTGGTGATGCCACCGCCCCAGTCTGCCCCAAGGACGCCTCCCTCTCGTGTCCGCACACGAGGTTCGGTGGCCTCGCCGTCCTGGATGGGTGTCCTTCCGCCCCTGGACGGGTGATCTCCGTCACGGCACGTGCGACGGGGCGGGTCCGGGCAGGCTCACCGCGCGCAGCGGAAGCCGATGTGGGTGGTCGCCGAGTCGCTGCCCTGGGACGAGCGGGCGGCGGGCCGGTAGCGCAGACAGTACTCGGGCGCGCAGAGGTGCGAGCCGCCCTTGAGCACGCGGGGCAGGTCGCCGGCCGACGGCGCCCCGCGGTGGCCGGGGCCGCACGTGCAGGCGTGCCCGGCGCTCCCCGGCAGGGCCTCCTCCGCCACCACCCGCTCACGGTGCCCGTCCGTCCAGGGGTCCGACGTCCACTCCCACACGTTGCCGGCCATGTCGTACAGCCCGAACCCGTTGGGCGGGAACGACCCGACCGGCGCGGTGCCGGCCCACCCGCCGGAACCGGCACCGGTGTTGCGGTACGGGAACCGGCCCTGCCACGTGTTGGCGCGCGTGCCGTCGGACGGCTCCTCGCCCCACGTGAACGTCGCGCCGTCGAGGCCGCCGCGCGCGGCGAGCTCCCACTCCGCCTCGCCGGGCAACCGCAGGCCCACCCACCCGGCGAACGCGGAGGCGTCCTCGAACGACACCTGCACCACCGGGTGGTCGGCGCGGCCGTCCAGGGACGAGCCCGGGCCGCGGGGATGCCACCAGCTCGCGCCGGGCTGCCACCGCCACCACTGCCGCCAGTCGTGCAGGCCGACCGGTCCGTCGGTCGGCGTGAAGACCAGCGACCCCGGGTCCACGCCGGTCAGGTCCGCGCCGGGGAAGTCGGCGGGGTGGAGCGGGCGTTCCGCCGTCGTCATGTAGCCCGTCGCGGCGACGAACGCGGCGAACTGCCGGTTCGTCACCGCGTAGCGGGAGATGGCGAACGAGCCGACGATCCTGTCGACCACCGGCCCCTCCTCCGGGTAGAACCGCTCCGACCCCATCCGGAAGGTGGTGCCCTCGACCCGGACCAGGTCCGCGGCCAGGCCGGCTGCCACCTCCCGGCGGAGCCGGCCGGCGTCCGCCCGCACCGTGCTCACGTCGCCTCCGCCCCAGCGGCGCGGGTCTTCTCACCGAGACCCGACCGGGTCGGGTCGTGGTCGGCCTCGCCGCCGTCGTCCATCGTCGTCATCCCGTGGTAGAACGTCTCACCCCGGTCCCGCAGCACCGGGGAACCGCCGCACCGTCCGGCGGCGGGCCTCGTCCTGCGCATGGTAGACGCCGTACGGTACGGGGCCGCTCAGGTCCTCTCGATCGGCCAGCAGTTGCCCGTCTCGTAGCCGCCCGCCGCGTCGGGGACCAGGCTGTGGTTCTTCGCGAAGGCGATGCGCCCGCAGATCAGCGGGGCGTCACCGAGCATCACGTAGTCCACGCTGTCCACGGAGCGCACCACCGGCTCGTAGGCGTCGAAGAAGTAGGACCCGGCGTGGGCCGCCTGGCTCCCCATGATCGCGGCCGCGGGCTCGGTGCCCGTCTCGTCCGCACCGTAGAAGTGGACGTGGAACCCGACCTCCTCGTCAGGTATGCCGCCCGCCCACTCGGCGTCGTACTCCACCACGAGCTCGCCGTCGGCCACCGTGGCGCTGGTGAGGCACACCCAGCGCTCGTTGGCCTGGATCTGCTCGGTGCACTCCTGGGCGGGCAGCAGCTCCGGCTCGGTCGGTGCGGGGTCGGGGGACGGCGACGCCGTCGGGCTGCTCGACGGCGTCGCGCTGCTCGCAGAGCCGGCGTCGTCCGGGCCCGCCGTGGCGGGTTCCTGTCCGGACCACGGAACCAGTGCCCACGCCCCCACACCGAGGACCACCACGAGCACGGCGCCGACGGCGATCTGCGCCGCGCGCGGCAGCTGCTGCCACGCGGACCGGCCGCCGGGAGGGCCCGCCGCGACGGCGACCGACTCGTCCTGCCGGCCGTCGGCGCCCGACGGGGATTGCGCGCGGGAGACCGCCGTCCCGACCGCCACGCCCGTCGCCGTCCGGTCGGGCACGGCCGGCGCCGCTCCGCCCGGGGCCGCCGCCAGCCAGGCCGCGCCGAGCGCCACCACGTGCTTCGGGTTGACGTCCACGGCCACGGGCCGCCCCAGCTCGGCGCCGACGAGCTGGGCGACCAGCGGGATCCGTGAGGACCCGCCGACCAGCAGCACGGCATCCAGCTCCTCGGGCGCCACCCCCGCCGACGTCAGGGCCCGCCGCAGTGCCGCGACCGTCTCCAGCAGCAGGGGCCGCACCGCCGACTCCAGCTCGGCACGGGTGAGCCGCACCTCGGTGCTCAGTCCCGGCAGGAGGACGGGGATGGTCACGTCCGTGTCCGCGGACAGGGCCTCCTTCGCCGAGACACACTCCTCCCTGAGCCGCGCCACGGCAGCCACCGCGGTCGGGTCCTCCGGGTCCAGGTCGTCGAGCACGCCACCCGTCGCGCGCCGCACGTGGTCCAGCACCGCGGCGTCGATGTCGATCCCGCCCAGCCGCTCGACCCCCTCCGGGCGGCCCAGGATGGTGAATCCCGTCTCGGTGCGGCGGAGCACGGCGGCGTCGAACGTCCCGCCGCCCAGGTCGTAGACCCCGACGGTGCCGCCCGGCGCCACCGGCCGGTCGAGGGCGTAGAACGCGGCGGCGGCCTCGGGCTCGGACACATACGTGACCGGTTGCTGCAGGCCCGCCATGCGCACCGCCTGCTCCAGCAGGTCCAGCTTGTACCGGCCCCAGTTCGCCGGATGACAGATGCAGACGGCCGACGGTTCGCCGCCCTCCCGCGCCGCGACCTCGTCGATCACGGCGCGCAGCAGCCGGGCGATGATTCCCTCGGCCGAGTAGGGCGCCCCGCCGAGCAGCAGCGGCGTGGGGTCGCCGAGACGTCGTTTGAACTCGCGTGCCACACGCTGCGGCTCGGTCAGCGCCCGCCGGTCGGCGGTCTCACCGGTGAGGAACGTGTCGTCGTCGCGCAGCAGCACGACCGACGGGATCACCGCGGCGCGACTGCCGAGCGTGGCGATCTCGGCCCGGCCGTCGCGCACGACGGCGGCGCTCGTGTACGTGGTTCCGAGGTCGATGCCCAGCGCGTAGGTGGTCGATGTGTCCATGGTCCCTATCTCTCTGTGACGCGCCTGCGCGCGGTGTCGGTGCGGGTGAGGGCGGGGGGCGGCGGATCGCAGGACGCCGCGCCCGGCACGGCGGGGGATCGACGGGGGAATGCCCCGAACACTCCGCCCGCCACGCGTTCTACAGTGATGTCGTGGACGAGAACAGGTCGGTGCACGACGTGCTCCGCGAGCTGACGGGCAGCGGGGACGACCCCGGTGCCGTCGTCGACGCCCTGCGGGCGGCCGGCCACGACCTGCCCGGAGACCTCGTCGTGGAGGCCGTGGCCAGCTTCACGGACACGGCACCCGCGGCAGTCGCCGAGCACCTGTCCGCGTTCACGACCGCGTACGGCCCCGAAGGCTTCGTCGACCCGGCCGACCTCGACGCCGCCGCGCTGGTTCCGGACGGGCTCGCCCTGCTCGCCTCCGCCCCCGGTCCGGGGCCGGACGGCGCGGCCCCGGCCGACGACGGAGCGCCGCGCGACGACGAGACGGCGGAGAGCGACGAGGCCCTCGCCTTCGGTGCGGGCGCGGGCACGCGGGACGACGGCGTGGTCACGCCCGGCGACGAGGCCGGCCCGGACGAGCCGGCCGGCGAGGTGCCGGACGCGGAGATACCCGGCGAGATGCCGGACGCGGAGATGACGGGCGCCGGCCTGACCGACGTCCCGCTCCTCCCCCACGACTCCGAGGGCTCCTCCCCGGGAGACCTCGGCTCCCACGCCCCCGACGAGACGTTCGACCCGGCGGACCTCGACGCGCCCGACACCGAGGACCTGGACTTCCCCCTCTGAGACGCCGCCTGCCACGATCACCCGGGTACCGAGCGCGCAGTCCTGCGGGGTGGGAGCGCAGTCACCCTGCGAAAGGGTGTGGCCGCGCAGCGGGTCCGCGAGGTCCGCGGGGGCCGCGGGGGTCATGCTCTCGGTCCGTCCAGGAGGCCTTCCACGGAGCGCACCGCGACCCGAGACGCCAGGACGAGCTCACGGCGGCTCAGGGGGTTCTCCGCGCGCCGGGTCCACCGGTCGAGCGCGCCGCGGGCGGCGGCGGTGACGTCGGCAGCGGAGGCGCCCGCGGGCAGGTCGAGCCGGCGGTGCGGGGGCTCCCCGTCCCCGCCGACCAGCCGCTCCAGATCGGTCAGCGCCTCGGCCGGGCCGGTCACCCAGCCCGCCCGCAGCGCCGACAGGACCCGCAGCTCGGCGAACGCGTGCGCGGACGCCACGGCCTGCTCGACGACGACCGCCACCCGGTCCCCGCCGGGTACCGGCGCGGCAGCGAGCAGCGCGTCGAGGGCGAGCAGCGCCGACCGTGACTTCAGGACGTCGCGCCGGCCGACGAACAGCGAGTCCAGCACGGCGCGCAGCTCGCCCACGCCGCTGCGCGCCGTCAGCTCCCGCGCCAGCTCGGTGGCGGTCGTGACGGTCTTCTGGCGCAGGAGCACCGTCGCCAGACGCAGGCCGAACAGCCCGAAGCGGTCCAGCAGGGCGGTGCGCTCGAGGCCGGTCAGGCCCAGGCCCGGCTCCCGCTCGACGAACCGGTCGGCGGACAGCAGCAGGTCGCCGGCGTCGGCCACCGGGAGCGCGGCGACCCGGCGCAGCCAGGCCACCTCGTCCTCCGTGAGCGTCGCGGCGGTCTCGGCGAGCAGGCCCGCGACCGGGACGACGGTCTGCACCATCCGGCGCACCGTGGCGTCACGGCGCAGGCGCCCGGCGATCCGCCGCGCCGACGCGAGCGCGTCGATACGGCCGACGCCGATCTCGTCGGCCCGCGACAGGACGCCGATCGCGTTGACCGGGTTCGGGCGGGACACCTCGGTGTCGTGGAAGGCGTCGAGGAACGCCACGTCCTGCGGGTGCAGGTGGCGCATGAGGTAGACGACGGCGTCCGCGGGAGTCTCGTCGTCGGCCAGGAGATCCCACGTCCGCTCCGCCGACGACGGGTCGAGCGAGCCGATCCCCGGCGTGTCCACCAGTGTCCACGTGCGCAGCGCCTGCGAGGGCCAGGTCACCTCGAGCCGCTCGACGTCCGCGGTGGCCAGGCCGTTCAGGTCGACCTCCAGCGCGCCGTCGTCGCGGTGGAAGGTGAGGTCGGCCCGGCCGCCGTCGCGCAGCCCGGCGGTGACGCCGTAGGTGTGCCCGTCCTGGTACCAGGTGGCGATCCGCGTGCACTCGCCCGCGTCGGTGGGCGCGAGGCGCTCCCCGACCAGCGCGTTGAGCAGCGTCGACTTGCCGGCCTTGACGCGGCCGGCGACGGCGACGCGCAGCGGCTCGTCCAGGCGGGCGCGCACGGCGTCCAGGCGCGCCACGTGCTCGGTACCCGCGTACACCGCGCGCGCCAGGTCGACGGCGGCGCGCGTGCGGTCCAGCAGGGTGGGTCCCGGCACGGGGATCATGCCTTCACCGCCTCGGCGCGACGGCTCAGCTCGGCGAGACGGGCCAGCTCGGCGGCGATGTCCTTCCGCCGCCGTGCACGGTCCTTCTCGTCTCGGCGGGCGGCCTCGGTGGCCACCTTCAGCGAGTCGGTGGTGGACCGCTGGATCTCGTCGGCACGCGCGGCGTAGTGGTCGCGCAGCTGCCGCTGCACCCGCCGCATCGTGTCGCGCGAGTCCTTGCCGACCCGGAACGAGGCCTCGTCGCAGTACCGGCGCACGGCGTTGCGGGCCTGGCCGCGACGGTTCTCCAGCTGTCGCTTCTTCTCCTGGCGCAGGCTGCCCAGCCCCATCGCGAGCCCGATCCCGACGGCCACCGGCCCCAGGGACAGCCCAATCAGGCCGCCCAGTGCCGTGAACATCAGGACGCCCAGGTAGGAGCCCTTCAGCGCGGTGAGAGCCTGCTTGCGCACGCTCATCCGGGCGAGGTCGAGCCGCTGGCGCACGTCCAGCCGGGCGAGGAGCTCCTCCGGGGTGCGCACCGACAGGTCCGAGAGCACCGGCTCGGCGGCCTCGCTGAAGTGGGTCCACACCTGCTCGCTCAGCTCCTCGGCACGTGTCCGCAGCAGGGTGTAGCTGGCCACCATCTCCTGCGCGACGGCGGCCTCCAGCCACACCTTGAGCTGCGGCCACGCGTCGGCGGGGTCGGCACGCTCGATCCAGTCGTCGGCCGCGTCGAGCAGCCGCCGGACGCGGGTGCGCAGGTCGTGGTCGACGTCGGCGGTGAGGTCGGTGACGCCGTCGGAGAGGGTCTGGTTCCAGCGGGCGGCCGACCCGCGCAGCTCGACGGCGCGGGACTGCGCCCGCTCGAGGTCGGCCATGACCTCGCGTGCCCGGTCCGGGTCCGCGAGGACCGCGTCCTCGGTCTCGAACTGGGTGGCGATCTGGTCCACGACCTGGGCCACCTCGGTGGCCGCCGACGCCGCGACTCTCCGCACGGCGCCGCCGGCCACCCTGCCGGACACGAAGCGCACCACGTCGCCGAACCCGGACTCGGCGTTCAGCTCCTTGTCCTTGGCGCGGACCGCGCGTGCCCGCAGCACCGAGGAGACCGGCATCACCGGGACGCCGGGGGCCGTGTCGTCGAGGTGGGCCCGGTCGAGGTCGGCGATGGTGCGCCACGCGGGGTAGAGGTCGATCTTGGTGAGCACGCAGACCAGCTCGGGACCGCTGTCGCGCACCTTGCGCACGAACTCGGCCTCGACGGCGGTCAGCTCCTGGGAGGCGTCGGTGACGAAGAGGACGGCGTCGGCCATGGTCACCGCGGCGAGGCTGGCTGCGGCGTGCGCGGACTCCAGCCCGCCCACGCCGGGCGTGTCCACCAGGACGAGCCCGCCGCGCAGCAGGGTCCGTGGCAGCCGCACGACGACGCCGGACGGCCGCGCGGGGCCGGTGTCCGTCCCGGTGGACGGGTACAGCCCGGCAGCCGGGGCGGACGGGTCGGGCTGCTCCATGATCACGCGCGCGACGGCCTCCAGGTCGACGGGCTCGCGCCGGGGCGGGTCACCGGCCCACAGGACCTCGGCCGCCCGGGTATCGCCGTGCTCGACATAGGTGGGCAGGGCCGTGGCGACGTCGTCGTCGACCGGGCAGACCTCGGCCCCGATCAGCGCGTTCACCAGCGAACTCTTGCCCTGCTTGAAGTCGCCGACCACCACCACGTGCACGCGCGGGTCGTCCAGCGTGGCCAGCGCGGTGCTCAGTCGTGCGGCGAGGTCCTCGCGGCCGTAGGCCCGGCACGCCTCCAGGCCGAGGCGCACGACCGCCCGGGCGGGATCGGCCGCGGCCGCCGCCGAGGCGGCGGGCGGCCCCGTGCCACCGGTCCCGGTGGATGGCGCGCCGACGGGAGGCGTGCCGTCCGCGACGGGTGCTGCGGTGCGAGTCATGATCCCTCCTCCTGCGATGGTTCTGGTCCGGCCCGGCGCACCGCGCCGGCCGGATGGTGCCGTGCGGTGCCGGCGGACCGTGGCTGACGCCCGGTCCGCCGGCACCGCGGAAGTGCTCTCGAGAGGGTCCTTCACCCGGCGATCTCGATCTCGCTGTCGTCGATGTCGGTCCGGACCTCGGTGTTCTCGATGGTCGTGTCGATGTCCGAGCTGATGTCGGTGTCGATCTGGGTGTTCTCGATCTCGGTGTCGATGTCGACGTCGGTGGTCGTGGTGTTGGCCTCCACCTGCGTGACCTCGGTGGTCGTGTTCGCCTCGACCTGCGTGACGTCGGTGTCGGTGAAGCTGCCGTCGGCGTCCCCGCCGGTGGCGAACGCCCCGCCGTCGGACACCTCCACGTCCTGCGCACCGGAGACGTCACCCTCGCCGAAGCCGAGCGCACCCGACTCGACGTCGGTGTCGTCGCCGGACTGGATCCCGGTGAACGACCCCGTGTTCTGGGTGGCGCTGCCCTCCTCGACCTGTGCGAGCGCCGCCTCGTCACCGGTGTTGACCTGCCCGTCGACGTCCTCGACGACGGTGTTGTCCTCACCGACGACGTTCTCCTCGCCGACGACGTTCCCGTCCCCCGTGACGTTCTCGTCCCCGACCAGGTTCTCCTCGCCCGAGACCACCGTGTTGCCGTCACCGACGGCGCTGCCGTCCCCGGAGACCGCGACGGCCTCCTCACCGACGGCGTTGCCCTCGCCGGAGACGGCGGTGCTGTCCTCGCCCAGGGCGTTGCCGTCCCCGGACGCCACGAGGTTGTCCTCGCCGACGACGTTGTCGTCGCCGGAGGTGACGGTGTTGTCCTCGCCGAGCACGTTCTCGTCGCCCGAGACCGCCGTCGCGTCGCCGTCGGTGGCCGCGGCGGAACCCTCGCCGAACGCGTTCGCCGTCTCCTCGCGGGACGACAGGTCCAGGTTGAGGAAGCCGTCCACGTCGCCGTCGACGTCCACCTCGACGTTCCGCGACTCGTCGGTGAACGAGCGGTCGATGATGGTGGTGATGGTCTCGTCGCCCTCGTAGGTCGTGTACGTCACGTAGTTGACGTGCTGCGTGACCTGCTCCAGCGTCGCGCCCTGGGACTGCGCCGCGCCCGCACCGGGACCGGCGCCCGCGCCCGCGCCGCCGGGACCGCCGAACCCGGGACCGTCGAACCTGCCGCCGCCCTGGCCGCCGTCGGAGCCGCCCTCACCGCTGCCGAAGCCGGCCTCGCCGCTTCCGAAGCCGCCCGCACTGCCGCCGAAACCACCCGCGCCACCGCCGAAGCTCGCCTCCCCCTCGGAGCCGCCGGGCACGCCGTCGCCGCCGTTCGTCGTGAACGACTCGAAGCCCTCCTGGCTCACGCCTTCCACCCCGGCCTCTCGTGCGGCCTCGAACACGTCGGCCTCCGACAGGTCGGCCTCGGTGATCCCACGAGCCGCGAGCGTCCCGGCGGGCTCCTGAGCGAACTGCAGCGCGTTCTCGCGGTCACCGACGATCCACTCGATGAGCTCGCGAAGCATCTCCTGAGCGTTCATCTTTCTGCCCTCCGTGTCGTGTCGGGGCCGGTGGTCCCGGCCTCCACGACAAGCCTGGCCCTGAGGGGGGCGCCACCGAATCGGGGACTCCCCCCGCGCGCCCGGGGGTTCATGGGGGGATCGTCTCGCCGCGCGGGTCGCCGAGGTCCGCGCCGAGGTCCTCGCGCAGCGCCGCGAGAAACTCCGCGCGGGTCGAGACGCCGAGCCGGGTGCGCATGCGCGCCACGTGATGTTCCACGGTCTTGGGCGACACGAAGAGCTGGGCGCCGATCTCGCGGTGCGTCCGTCCCGACAGCACCAGCCGCCCCACCTCGACCTCCCGCTCGGACAGGACCGAGCGGACGGTGCTCTGCTCGGAGCCCTGGCGGAACTCTCGCGCCCGTTCCAGAAGACGGCGCGCCAGGGCGGCGTCCGGCGTCCGCACCCCCGACTGACCGGCGAGGCGGGACGCCTCCCAGGGCAGCCCGACGGCGTGGAGCGCGTCGGCCGCCGCCGTCACCTCGTCGCCGTCGACCCGGCCGGCCAGCGCGTCGGCCCAGCACCGGGCGGCGGCGGCCTGGGCGGTCACCCGGGCGGGCGCACGCACCGCCGCGCCAGGAGCGGTCGGGGTGCCGGCGAGCGCGTCGCGGAGCCCGGCCAGCTCGGCGGCCGCCGCGTCCGCCGCGTCCAGGTCGTCCCCGACCACCGCCACCTGCAGGTCCGTCCATGCCAGCAGCGCGGTCCACGACGCCGCACCGAGGGCCGCGGCGTACTCCCGGAGAGTGGCGCGGACGCCGTCGGCCCGCCCGGCGCTGCCCGCCCGGGCGGCGGCGACCACCAGCTCCTCGACACACTCGGCGTGCAGCAGGTCGACGGCCTCCCGCACGAGGAGGTGCTCGGCGTCGGACCACGCGGCGCGGGCGGCGGCCACGTCCCCCGACCGGCGCGCCAGGCCCGCCCGCAGGCACACCGACAGGAGCACGTCGCGCCCGTCGTGCGCGGTGTCGCCCGGCGACCCGCCGGGAGCGATCAGCGCACGCGCCTCCGCGTACCGGCCGCTGCGCAGCGCGGTCCAGCCCGCCAGCAGGCGGTGCCGCGGTGCGTGACCCGGACCGCCCGAGCCCGCCGACAGCGCGTCCTCGAGCAGACGTCGGGCTGTCGCCTGGTCGCCGGCGGCCGAGGCGACCAGCGCGCCGAGGGCGTGCGGCGTGTCCGGCAGGGGCGTCTGTGCCGGTGAGCGATCGAGCTCCTCGGCGGCCTCGATCAGGAGCGGCAGGGCACGAGCGGGCTCGGCCAGGAGGGCACCGGCCTCCGCCAGACGCAGGGCGAGGCGGTCCTGGTGCGGGTCGGCCTCCGCTCGGGCGCGCTCCGCGGCAGCGCTGCCCACCGCCGCCACCCCCGTCGCCGCGAACAGCGGGACCGCCAGCAGGCGTCCGGTCGTACCCGCACCCTCGAGCTCCCGCGCCGCGCGGGCCGTCCGGCCGGACCGGGCGAGGGCGACTGCGGCGTGCAGCGCGGACCGGGCGCGGACCGCCGGCGCGCCGGACAGCGCACGGTCCAGCTCCTGCCGCTCGCTCCGGGTCAGGTCCGCCACCACGCAGCGCGCCACGGCCGGGACGAGCCGCTCGCCGGCCGGGCCGAGCAGTCCGGCCTCGTGCAGGCCCCGCAGCCCGGCCGCCACGGCCTCCGGCGCCGTCCCGACCACCTCCGCGAGCCCGGCGTGCGGGAGTGGTCCCAGGTCGTGCGCCACGGCGAGCACGCGCGCGACCGTCATCGTCCCCGGCTGCCGCGCGAACGCGCGCTGCACGCGGGCGCGGAGCGCGGCGGGTACCGGTCCGACGCCGTCGGACAGCACCACCACCAGTGCGGGCAGGCCGCAGGTGTCCGCCACGAGCGCCGCGGCCTCGGCAGGGCCCGGGCGGGCACCCGTGCGCTCGGCCACGAGCAGTGCCACGTCGTCGGCCCCGAGCGGGTCGCACTGCACGACGCCGTCGCGCGCCGCCAGGCCGTCGAGCTCGGCCAGCACGGGGTCGGTGATCCCGGGCCTGCGTGACAGGGACACGGGAGTGCCCGCTCGTGCGGCGGACAGGAGCCGGCGCAGGAGGTCGGCCGGGTAGTCGTGGGCATCGTCGACGAGCACCGGCCCGGAGTCCGCGCCGGTGCGTGCGAGCAGGCCGTCAAGAGCGGCAGGGTCGGGGACGGCGTGCCGCACGCTGCCCGCGGATCGTGTGACGGCGTGCAGACGGCGGGTCCGTCCGGACCCGTCGACACCGATCACCACTACCACGGGGACAAGTGTCGCGGTCGGTGGGGAGCCCGTCCATGGCCTGGGGGGACGCGATGCGACAGGTCGGGAGGCGGGCACGTGTCACGCAGGGCGCCGGCCCGCCGTCCCCCGGGGCAGGGCACGGCGACGTCGGTCACGAATCCCTCGGCAAGGTCTCGGCGACCAGGTCGCCTCTGCGCCGGCAAGTCAGGCCGGAAGGGTCAGCGGCACGACGACGACGGCGACCGGGGCCCACAGACCAGCCCTCTCGACAACCATCACGGGTCCTTTCTCTCCAGCGCCACTCGCAGCGGTGCGCGAACTCATCCGCTCACGGACGAAGCTGTTCGCGAGCGTCGCACCGGCACGTGACAGCGTCCGCGCACCTGGGAACCACGTCGTCTTCTCGGGACGAACCCGATGCCGACCTGACGGCGGGAAACTACCAGACGTGTATGGCACCTATGGGTGAAATGCGCACCGACCGCCGAGGTGACCGATCCAGCGAGACCGAGGGCCCGCCCGGATCACCGCCGCCGCAAGCCGTCCAGCACGATGTGCAGCGGCCGGTGCGCACGCCGGTCCCACTCGTCCTCGCCCGGGCGCGAGAGATCGCCGATCAAGAGGCCGGCGTCGACGTCGTCGACGTCGCCGCGGATCCGCCCGGCGGCCTTGCCCGCTTCGAGCAGCACGGTGATCGCGTCGCCGATCGGGCCGAGGCTGTGGTCCGTGAGCCCCCGCCAGACCGGCGCCTCCACGGCCGCGGGCACCCCGCACTTCACACGCGCGTACACGAGAGCGACAAAGGCCGCCGACCAGGTCAGACACCCGGTCGGCGGCCTCGGTCGACCAGCCTCAGCCGCTCTTGCGGCGAAACATCTTCTGAGCCGCAGGAAGTTGCTGGGGCCGCTCGCGAGGCGCGGGTTCGAGTCCGTATCGGCCGCCCTGGTGGGCGGTCAGAACGGCTTGATTCCGCCGTTTGTGGACTGTGTGACCCCAGGGTGGCACGAGGGTGCGACCGCGGGCAACCGTTGGCATCGGTGGGTGCTGCAACTGTGTCATCTTGCGTGTCAGACGGGCCTGGAGGCGGGCAACTGTGTCACGAACCGTGTCAGCCAACTACTCTCGGGCATCGGGCGCCGAGGGCGCCGATCCAACTCCGCTGCCCAAGTGAAGGTCGTCAGAAGGTTCGTGATCGGGGTCAGGACGAGCAGCGCGGCCGAGAACCCTCGGGCGACCCGACCGGGTCCGAGATTACTGGGCTTCAGACGTTGAACTGTGCGAACCGGCCCTGACCTGCTGAGTCGCTCCTTGGCGGGCGCCGTTGGGGCTTCAGTGGGACTAGGGACCGGCAGGGATCTCGAAGTCGCCGGCCCGGGGCCGGCGACGTGGCGAGTGGCCTGTGGGTCTGCTCACCGGTGCGCTCGGCGGAGGCCGGGCACGCGTTCAGGATACGGCGGCTGCCATGTCGCCGAAAGCTTGGCTACCTCGGCAGTATGTTTCCCATGAGCTCGCTTCGCGCCGCTGACCAGATGCGATGCTCCAGAATCGTGCTGGTAGGGCATCGATGGGGGTCCCTCGACTGACAACAGACCCTGCCCTCGCATCCGCTGAGCATGCTCCGCGGCCGCAGTGCGCAGGAGCGCAGGAGCGCAGGAGCGCAGGAGCGCAACCTGATGGTCAAGCACCTCTGACACGAAGCGGCTCGCCGCCATCTGCCACAACGGGGTCTGTCTGAGTAACGGTGGGTCGGGCTCGGCCTGACACGCCGGGCGGAGGCTTGGCGGGGAGGCAGGCAGTGTGACCGAGATGATCGAGCCCGTGACGGGTGATGAGGACGAGAAGCAGGCGCTGGCCCAGCAGCTGGTAGCCCAGGCGAAGGCCGCGGGGATCGATCTGGTCGGTCCGGACGGGTTGCTGACCGGGCTGACGAAGCAGGTCCTGGAGACCGCGCTGGACGAAGAGCTGACCGATCACCTGGGCTACCCCGCCCGGTGACCGGGATGGCAAGACGGGAACGAACGAGCGCAACGGGACCAGGTCCTCGGGCTGACAGCCGCGGCTCAGGGTCGCATCCTGGTGACAGGTCGCCGAGTCTGGCGTCGCGTCCTCGGTACCGAAGGAAGGCGGAACCATGGCTGTTCAACCGCGAGACGGGGATCTCAGGAAGAGCCCGAACGGCAAGCTCGAGATCTATACCGATCCGCCAGGAGCTTGGCGCGATGTTGAGCCCGCGTACGACACGGCCGACAACGCCCGCGCCGATGAAGAGACCACCGATGACAGGCCGTGAGCCTGACGTCACGCGCAGGTGCGCCAGACACGGTGAGGCGGGGTGACCACGCCGGGCGCGGTGACGCCGCCCGCAGCAGACACGCCCAAGCAGGATGCCGACCCCGCCACGTCCGGCGCACAACGGTGGACGAAGGCCGGGGAGGCCATTCAGACCACCGCGAAATGGGTCATCACCGCCCTCGCCGCCGTGGGCGCGGTGATGTTCGCCAAGGGGTTCGTCACCACACCCCCGCTCAGCGTCCAGCACGACCTGCCACAGCTGTTCATCGCCTGGCTGCTGGGCGTTGCAGGCGTCGTCGGCGTCGGCCTGCTGATCTGGAGCACGAGCCGCACGCTATTCCCGCACGTGCTCACCCTCGGCTCCCTCCCGGCGGAGTTTCGACACCTTGTCGATCAAGACCCGGCAGACCACCTGCCCTCCGACGCTTCCTCGGTCGAGGAGTTCGAACAGGGGCTGCGCCGGTACAGAAGGGCCGCCTTACTCTCCCCGGACCGCGTCCGCCAGGCGGAGCAGGACGCGGCAGCAGCGCGCAAGGGCCGGGACAGCGCCCGGACTCAGGAGGCCGAGAACTGGCTGACCACGGTGCGCGCACAGGCGGCGACCATCACCGCCAATCGTGACCTCTACCTGGCCAAACGGGAAGAGCTCCTGGAGCGCGCGCAGTTCTGGCAGGCCTCGCACGGCTACTCGAAGAGGTCTCTGCTCGTCATTCTGGGGGCAATCCTCGCTGCCGGTGGCGGCATCGGCTACCAGCTCGCGCTGTCCACCCCGGCACAGGACGACGATCCCAGCGCGGACCCGGCTGCGGTTACCCCACGAACGGCCCAGCTCGTACAACTCGAGACCGAGGCGAGCCTCGCCCTGTGGGAAGCCGCGGGCCTCGCCGAGTGCGAGATCGCAGGAACTGACTCCCCCACCGTGATCGTCACCGTTCTCGCAGGCGACGGCAGCCAGGACAGCCCGTACTCGGTCAGCACCACCGGAAACGACACCTGCCATCAACGAACCTTCCCCGTCATCAGCGACGTTGCCCTGCTCGTCGAGGAACCCGCGATCACCATCACGTTCACACCCACCGAACCCGCCGCCGAAGAACGCCCATGAATCGCCCACGCGCCTCGGTCAGCCCCGTTGGCGCTGTGGGGCGGGCGGCACGGGCGGGCTTCTACGCGGGGTTGAGCCGCACGGCGCCGACTCCATGGAGCCACAGGCCGACTGCGAAGGCCGGCGATGACACCGGATCTTCCCGATGCCGAGCGCGACGGCCGCGAGACACAGGCGCGCAACGCCACCAACGATGAGTGCTGATCCGATCAGCTTCATGCTTCTGGCCAGGGCTTCTATACCCAACCGCATGCCGGCGGCCTCGCCGAGAAAGGAGCTGCGCCCAGCCCTGGGCCGTGTGGGAAGGTTTGACGGTGACAAGCCCTGTGAAGCATCCGGCGCGTTGGGTCGTGGTGGATACGAATGCGTTTGGCGGTGGTCGCCTCCAGCTGGACCAAGTCGAAGGCCTCGCGAAGGAGCTCGCTCCAGTTGACGCCGAGGTAGTGATCCCGGAGGTGGTCGTGTGGGAGTGGGCCGAACACGCCTGCCGCGATCTCAAGGAACTTGGGCAGACGGCAGACCAACTCGGCAAGCGCGTCCGGCGGGCGGGGCTGGTTTCCCTGCATCCAGCTGCGAAGCAGCCTGCGCCAATGGCTCCGGCGGTCCAGGTGGTGGTCGACGAGATGCTTGTCGCGCTCTCCAAACTCCAGAATGTGAGGGTACTTCAGACAAGTGCACAGGGTGCACTTGCCGGCCTTCGGGCTCAGGTATTGCAGACCGGTGCGGGCAGCCGGAAGCCGGCAAGCGTCGGAACGAAGACGGGAGCGGCTGACACTGCGTGGGTTTATGACGCTTTCGATCTCGCAGGAAATGACCCTGAACGCCTCGTGTTCTTCAGCGCTGACAAAGACGTGGCTGCCGCCTGTGCCGATCGGGGCGTGACAGCGCCGCGGATCTACTCACGCCGAGTCGACCTGATCACCGCTCAGCGCCAACTGAAGGTAGAGCACCAGCGGGACACCGCTCGCCAGATCGTCCGCTCTCTCCTTGACTCTTTGCCCTCTGACAGTCGAATCGACTTCCCAGTGGCAGGAATCGATCTCTCTGAGCTTGGTGATGGCCTGGTGACGACAGCCAAGGACGTGTTTGTCTGGGAGACAACGCTCACCAGACTGATTGGCATTGCAGGCGTGGGTGACACGAGCACCGATGGCGAAATCGCGACCGCGACCTTGACCCTCGTCGGCGATGTGGATCTCACTGTCTCGACCGGACCGCTGGACACCGTGCGTGAATTGGTGGGCGCCCAGTATGAGAACGTAGTTTTCGATGTGCCGGTCACCGTCGCTCTCGATACACAAGGCCGGGTCGACGGAATTTCTACCGCAGGGCGCGCAACCGGTCTCCAGTTCTCCGACCGCGGATACCCGAATGTCAGCAGTGCCCGCACCGACCTGATCGAAGCGTTTGGCGCATTTCCCACGCTGCCGGATGCCGGGTGGTGGGACGAACTCTTCACGACTGGACACGGGCAGACGGAGGTCGATGGCATCCGCGCATCCCAGGACCAGGGGGCGCGTACGGCAGGTGCGCGCTGGGAGGCCTCGATTCTGGTCGGGGAGACGCATGTCCTCACAATCCTTATCGGCCCCAGCGAGGATCCGCCAGATGGGGCCGCCGCTCGGCACGTTCACGTGATCGGGAGGGTCGAGCCTCGGGACGAACACGCCAGTGTGGAACCGGAACACCTGCCCGGTGTGCCCGCCATCGTGGCGCTGACGGCACAACTGCAGGGCCGCGCGAAATCCTGACTCCCCATGCGCAGGTCGGAGCCACCCCTGCTGTCGACTTCCAGTGGCCTCAGGCACCGTCAGCACACTGGGCATGGGTCTGTCTGAGCACCGGTGGGTCCGGACCGATCTCGGTCAGCCCGAGGACCTGGTCCCGTTGCGCTCGTTCGTTCCCGTCTTGCCATCCCGGTCACCGGGCGGGGTAGCCCAGGTGATCGGTCAGCTCTTCGTCCAGCGCGGTCTCCAGGACCTGCTTCGTCAGCCCGGTCAGCAACCCGTCCGGACCGACCAGATCGATCCCCGCGGCCTTCGCCTGGGCTACCAGCTGCTGGGCCAGCGCCTGCTTCTCGTCCTCATCACCCGTCACGGGCTCGATCATCTCGGTCACACTGCCTGCCTCCCCGCCAAGCCTCCGCCCGGCGTGTCAGGCCGAGCCCGACCCACCGTTACTCAGACAGACCCGCCCTTGGCTCCACGACAGGTCTATCAGCACCCAAGATGCCCGCCGGGCGCTCCGGCCCATCGCCTCTATCGTTAGATGAGGTGGACATCGCTGGGGGTGCACCGGTCCCCGAGCACGGGTCGACGGAACTGGGAGGGTACGTGGCGAAGACCATCTGGGATCAACTCGCTGACGACACCGAATTCCTCCTTGCCACGCTGGACCCGAGGTGGGTGGACGAGCAAGTGGCCAACGTCCGCAAGTTCGAGGACAAGCTGGAGCGAAGCGGCGGTCGCCTGAAAGGATCGCGCACCTGTCACCCACTGGCCGTCAATGTGAGCAACTATCAAGGGAGGGCGGGCGCGCGCCGCTCCGCGTGTCGCCGAGTGTTGAGTTCCTGACGACGTCCTCAAGCTCGAGGATACGGTCGGACTCCCGGCGACAATCTGGCCCTTCCTGTTCGCCGCGCCCGCATCGCGCGATGCAGACTCGACCACACCCGTCCCCAAGTGCCGCCCGCCACAGGAGGAAGAAGGATCCATGGGACTGTCCGGCGAGATCCTCCTTGCCCACTACGACCAGCCGTTGGAGACGATGCCGTTCCTGGCCGACAAGGTCGAACAGGATCCTGTCGCGTCCATCGACCCGTGCTGGGCCAACGAGCACGGATGGCAGCTCGTTGAGGTCGGGCCCGCGATCGTGGGTGAAGACCTGTTCGGCGACCTGGCCGAACTGATCCGCATCACCGGCGCGCCCGTGGCGATCGCGACCGTCAACGACAGCGACTGGACGTGGATCACCGGCCAGGCCCCGGGAAGCGAACCCTGGCACGCCGCAACCCACCCGGACACGCTCATCGCGCACATGAACGATGACGTCATCCTCCGCGAACACCTCGTCGGCGCGCAGGACCCCACGTCGTTCGGCGCCGAGCTCAAGGCCCGGATACCGCAGACGGCGAGGGACATCCTGCACTGGGCCCGAGCCGCCGGGTTCACCAGCGGACGCCAGGACACCATCGAGAACCTACTGCGCGCCAAGGAGGTCTTCGCCGAGAGCCTCTGGCACGACATCCTCGAAGAACTCGGCTTCCCCTGCGCCCCGTTCACTGAGTACCGACCGCCGCTCGACCGCACGCCAGTGCAAGCACGCCGGACCGTCGCCGCCCAGATCTGACAGCAATGTGAGTGACCACCTCGAGCACGACAGGGTCCCTGGTAGTGAAGCCCTTGGCGCCACGGCGGCCCGTACGCGGTGGTCACGATAGACAGCCCGTGTCCACCTCGCCGGCCTCGCCGCTGCACCCGCGCCGACCACGACTGTCACAGCCGCCCGACGACGTAGCGGCCCGCGCGGTGCAGTTGTCCGCGAGCGCCACATCGACGAAGGGCTCGCTCGAGCCGACCACTGGATCGGCGCTGCTCGCACAGTCCGGGTGGATATTTCGGGCATGATTGCCCTCATGGCTGATCAGCTCTGTTCTGCGAGGACGTGTGCTTCGTGCCATGGGGACGGTGTCTGCGCTGGAGGCTGAGGTCATCTTCGAGCTCGCGGGTCTGTTCCTTGCGCGCTTCGCCCTACTCGCTGTCGGACTCACGGTCGCCGGATACTTTTTCGGGATCCTGTTTCAAGGCGACGCGCAGATGATCCGGCTGTTTGTCCGACGCCGCCCGTTCACGGCGATGCGGTTGCTCGGATTCTGAAGTTCACTGCTCAGAGCCGCAGTCGGATGACCGCGGCAGCGCGATCCTAACGCGTTCAGCACGGTTTTTGACGGGTGAATCCGGCAGGTTTCTGGCGGGGATCCAGAGAGAGGTCGGTGGACGCCGCCATCGCGGTCGAGCAACCCAGTGCAGTTCCCTCCATCCAGCGTCCTACCTGGTGCGGACTACACTTGCCGCTGCGACGTGCGGAGCCTGCCTGCAGGGCGTGCTTCGACCGGGCTCAGTCCATCCCCACCGAACGGTGACGTCAGTCTCGGTGTCGGCACAGGAGATCGCGGCTGCGACTGCGTCGGGCCGATGTCGGTCATGTTGAGGAGAGCGATGACGCGCACACGACCCGCTGAACGCCCGACAGCGCCAGAGGACCTTGAGATCCCCCCGTACGTCACCACGTGGCTCGGGCATCGAGACCGGTCTGTTCTCGCTCACGGCTTCACCCAGAACGAGCTCAAGACAACGTGGTGGACGGACGCGATCCGTAGCGAGGGACTTGCACCCGGCAAGGATGTCGCGATCACCCTCCCACCCACGATGGACGGCCCGTCAAAACTCACCCGCAGCGCACTCTTCGACATGGCGAAACGTCTCGACGCGCACGACGATGACGATCAGTGGCTGGTGTTCCTGTGGCATGTCCTTGCCTGGGGCAGTGGCCGGAGCCGACGCAACAACCGTGCGCGGATCCGCGCCTTCGCCGATCCCGCGAACCGCGGGGACCGCGTCCTGCTCCTTCGACAAGCGGCCGAACACGCCCGCGGCGGCGACACCCGTTCCGCCTACTCCACGCTGATCCGGCCCGGAGGTGGCACGATCCCAGCCTTCGGCCCGGCGTTCTTCACCAAGTTCCTGTATTTCGCCGCCGGGGACGGCCCCTGCGGCGAAGCGGCGCCCGCCGAGGGTCGCAGATGCCTCATCTTCGACGCTCGAGTTGCCCGGAACCTCCACGCAGCAGGCTGGACCACATTGCCGCACCGGCGTTCGAGCTTCAGCGCGAACTGGTACACCGATACCTACGTCAGCTACTGCGACCTGTTGCATCGGTGGGCGGTGCAACAGTCCGAGCTCCTGGGCGCCCCAGTCGCACCGGACGAGTTCGAGCGCGCGCTCTTCACCGGCCGCAGCGCTCACCCCGACGAGATCGGGCAGCCCGAGATCTACCCAGGGGGCGACGGCCGAGGCGTTCGGTGACGTCCACACCCGCACCCGAGCGCTGACCGCCCCGCAACCGGATCGTCGCCGCAAGCCTCGATGCCACCGTAGCGCCCGACCTGGCCGACGCCCCGCACAGCGACTCCGGCCCGGCAGGTCCGCACGCACGATCCCGAAACTGACCTCGTCGAGCACTTGGCACACTATTGCTCGCAAGACCTAACCCTCCTAACCCTGACACCTTCCCAAATCGCGCTACTTGGTGGCGAATTCCAACCAGAGGGGGTAGTGGTCGCTGATGCGCCAGGAGACCTGGTTCTTGGTGAGGTTCTGCAGCGCGTGGGGGAGGAAGTCGAAGTTTCCGCCGCGCCGGGTGTAGGTGAGCCCGTCCAGGAGTGAGGGGGCGTCGGGCTGGGTGGGGTCGCTGAACCAGGCGATCTGGTCGTAGTGGTGATGGTCCTTGTCGTTGTCGAAGATGGTCCGCGGCACGGTGTTGAGCTCGTCGGGAGGCCACAGCCCGGTGGAGACGAACGCGTCGAACAGGGGGTCATCGATGCGGTCAAGGTTGAGTCGCCCAGGACCATCAGGTTGTGGTTCCAGTCGTTGGGTCGGTCGGCCCATCCCCGCATCCAGGTGGCGAACGCGGTCAGTTCCCCGATCCGGTCGGCCGGCGCCTTGCCCCACAGCACGTGCACCGTGGTCAGGATGAACTCGACCGGGCCGCGCACGAAGCCGGCGGCGTAGGGGGTGCGGGCGAACTGGTCCACCTCCCCGCTGGCTTCGGCGGGCAGGACGAGTTCGCCCACCAGGCCGGAGGGCTGGACGCGTTCGGTGTCGTAGACGTAGGCCAGGCGTTCGCCGTTACCGGGGCCGCCCTCGGTGACGTCGGAGGCGATGACCTTGTAGCGCGGGCCGAGCAGGTGCAGTAGCGCGAACAGGGCAGTGGTGTCGCGTCTGGTCCCCTGGACCGCGGTCACATCGAACCGCTGGACGACTTCGGCGATGCAGGACAGGGCGTGCCAGTCGCGCTTGGGACTGTCGTCCTGGGACGAGTGCCACTTGTGCGTGATACCACCGAGTGCGCGCACGTTCCAGGTCCCGATCAGCAGGTTCTTCGTCGTCTTGGCAGGAATCTGCGCGGCCAGGGCGGCACGCATCTGGTCGACGTCGCTGGTGACAGTGCCCGGGACTGGTCCGGGTGGCGGTGCGATGGTCGTGGTCATGGCAGTATCTCCCGAGAGCTTCAGGGATAGCTGGCCGCTCGCCGCGGCCAGCACTCGTGGTGTTGCCTTCGACAAACCCCATGATCGCCCGATGGTTCAGTTCAGCTATCGCGACCCGCCGCACCGTTCGCAACCCGCCACGCCCGGGGTGAATAGCCGCCGCAGGTGGTCACCGCTTCCCCGCCTCCCGGAGACAGCACGAGTGTCACGGCCGCACGACTCCTCCGTGCAGCAGACCCAACTATTGGACGGAGGTCAGTCGCGGCGCAGCTCAGGCTGCTGGGTCGCGATGAGATAGTGCAGCTGGTCCACCTCGTGGTCGCAGCGTTCGGCGATCTCGGATTGCGCGGCAGTGCGCAGGGTTTGCGAGGCGAGTTCCATGGCTCTGATCAGCGCTCGCGCCACGGGCAGAACCTCATGGCTTTCGGCGTGAGTACGGCACCAGTATGTGATGCGGGCAGCTTCGCGCAGCGGTGGCATGCTGGTTTGTGGGCGGCCGGAGGCGTGGTGGGTGGCGCCGAGCTGGGCGAGGGTCTGGACCATGGCGGCGCGGGCGGCCACGTTCTGCAGGATGCGGGCCATGCTCCGCTCGTACGCCAGGGCTCTGCGCAGCGGCGCCACCGCTTGGTGCGCTGTGCCGGATTCACGAAGCGCTGTGCCCAGGTGGCGTAGGGAGATGGCTAGGTCCGAGGCGTGCTTGTCGTAGTTGTCCGCGGTCAGTTCCTTGCGGATCTCCACGGACTCGCGCGCCATCTCCGCGGCGGTCTGGGGGTGGCCGGCGTCCAGGTTGCGGGCGGCGGCCTCGGCCAGTGCACGGGCGAGGAACACGTTGTCGCCGTCGGGGTTGTCCCGGGCCAGGCGACGGCGGATCTGAACGGCTTCTTCGATCGCTCCGAGTGCGGGGCCAGGGGCGGCGAGTTGGCTGTGCACGATGGACAGGTTCATCAGCGCCCGGGCCAGGTGGGGCAGCACGGTAGCCGGCGGGTTGGACTTGATGTGCTGGCGGTGCAGGCGCACCGATCGCTGCAGTGGCTCCAGGGATTCTTCGGGAAAGCCGGCCTCGTGGTAGCGGATACCCAGATGGCACAGCGTCCGGGCAAGACCCACACGCGTGCCGCCCCCTGGGCTGGCGGCAGCAAGGCGTTCGGTGATCGTGACCGCGTCGATCGTGTTGCGCAGCGCCTCGCGGGTGTGGCCGAGTTCGGACTGCGCGACGCCGAGGTACCGCAGCGACCTCGCCAGGTTCAGGTCGTTCTCACCCGTCCCGGACCCGGCAAGTTCCTGGTAGCGGCAGATGGCGTCGCTGAGCATGCTGGCTGCGCCCTCACGGTGGCCCAGGAACAACCGGCACAAGCCCAACTCGTGCCGCACCCGTGCCTGAGCGGGCCAGTCATCTGGTGGCAGGAGCGTCAGGATCCGCCACAGCAGGTCCACTCGTACTCTGCCAAGAGCCTGGCTCGGATAGGGAATCACAGCGGCGACATGTTCAAGCAGATCGGGGTCATCGTCCAGGGACTCGATCGCCGTTACGACGAACTCCAGCGCTGGTCTTCGCCGGTCTCGATCGGGGTAGAAGTCCGACGCCATCCGGGACAGTACCCCAACCGCATGCTGGGCCCGCACGGCGGGAAGGTCTTCCAGCAGTGCTGCGGCCAGCTGTGGTGAGGCGCGCAGCCGGCTGAGCAGGTGCAGTTCGGCCAGTCGGTCCGGCTGCAACCCCCCGAACGGTTCACACCGCCCGGGCCGGGGCGGGTAGAGGCTGCGCAGCCAGCGCATCACATGCGGGCCGGTGACGTGGTCACCCAGTCGGCGCAGAAGCTGGGCGGCACCACCCTCGTCGGCCGGGGGCAGCAGGGCAGTCGCCGCCACGATGTCACGCAGGTCTGCGACCCCGACGCCGTGGTCCTCGAGGCGTTCGGCGGCCGCAGCACTGATCCAGTACCGCTCCTCGTGCTCCAGCAGCACCTCCAGCACCCCGGACATGTCGATACTCCCGCTGCTGCCGGCCGGGTCGTGCTGCACGGTGTTGAGGACCGCGACAAGGCCCGTGGCGTGCAGGTCCAGGATGCGAGGCCGGTAGTGGCCGTCGATTCCCATCACGTTCACCGACTCAGGCGCCGGTACGCCGAGTTCGGCAGCGAATGCGCGGGCCGCGGCGTCCACGATCTGCTGATCGGTGGTGAAGGCGTCCACCTGCGTCGGAAGATCGGCCCCAGCGTGCGCACCGGCCAGCAGCGCCCTTACCGCAGGACTGGCGCCCCGCAGCCGGTCCCACCACTCCCCCGCGCTACGAGCGAGCAGAAGCACCCGCACGCGCGCCGGCGGGTCTGTGACAAGCTCACGCAGCAGGTGGTCCAGCCCGCGGCGAGTGTCGGCGTAGTCGACCACCAGCAGCATCCGTTCCTCACCCGCAACCGCCGTGTCGTGCAGGACACTGGTCTCCTGCCCGTCGTCGACCCACACGTGCTTCCAGCCCCGCTGCGCCATCCTGCCGGCCAGTTCGGAGGCCAGCCGGCTCTTGCCCACACCGCCCGGCCCGGTGACCAGCCGCAAAGGGCCCACGTCCTGCTCACACCAGGCGATCAGGTGTTCCAGCTCGTTCTGCCGGCCCAGGAACGGCACCACACCCCGGTCAGGTGCCAGCAGCCGCGAAGGACCACCCGCCACCTGCGGCGTGCCCGCACGCCCCAACGCCGCCCGAGCCGCGACCTGCTCGCGCCGCCTGTACAACCCGTGACGGATGAACGGCCCACCAATCCCAGCCCCGCCCACCACCGCCCCCACGGCCGCCACCAGCGACAGCGGAAGCCGATCAAGGAACCCCAGCACGACAGCGGCGACCGCAACGACCACGAGCCCGCCGCCGAGCCATGCCCACCACGGAATCCCCCATGACATACCACAAGTCTGACCATGTCCGGCAATAAGGGCAAGGAAAGTCGAGCGCCAGCGGTGTCACGCCAACTCCTGACCGGGAAGCGTCCCCACCATCCACCTCGCCCTCTCGAGTGGGGATAGTCCGCGTGAGGTTCACGGAATCCCTCTCCGGCCCCACTGCTTCGCATCGGTCAAAACCGTGAGGAGACAGTTGAGTCCCTCAGAGTGGTGTAGCGCGGTCGCCGGGCTCGTCTTCGACGAGACGTGAAGCAGCCACCGCGTGATCCTCGAGAGCAACTTCACAGCAACCCGCGAACGGAGCATCACGATGACCGCACGGGGTTCCTGCACGGTAGGAGTCACCCAACTTGTGGTGCTACAGAGGATTGCTCCCGTGCCCCGATCCCCGGAGCAGAAGACCGACGCGTCGGTGTTCACCACCCGGAGTGCAAGTACTTCTCCGTGTGACTTGCGGGGGTGCTCGCGGCCTTGCAGGTCGGATGAGTCCTTGCAGGTCAGAATTCCAAGAGGATTCCTGGGAGTCCCGTATCCAGGCGTCGCTGGACGGACCTCAGCGTACCAAAGTGGGTCATAAGCGGGTCAGGAATTGGGCTTTCGACCGGCGACCGCGGCGCGTGACGCGCTATGGAAGCCTGACCTGCGCGGATGATCGGTGGTGGGTCCCGAATTAGCGATCCACCTGGGACTTCATCGGCATGCCCGCTCACGGCGGCCCTGAAGGGCGTTGGGTCGCGGGCCCCTCGTTCTCATCGGCCGGTACCAGCACGCATGGCATTGTGGCTCCATGCGACTGCAGCGTGAGGC
The DNA here is from genome assembly GCF_054777735.1 of Myceligenerans cantabricum. NCBI lineage: Bacteria > Bacillati > Actinomycetota > Actinomycetes > Micrococcales > Promicromonosporaceae > Myceligenerans > Myceligenerans cantabricum. The sequence continues at coordinate 285,957 of NZ_BAAHAJ010000008.1, read as the reverse complement.
GCCCGTAGCTGGGATCGATCCGGGCCTCGCTCGCGATCTGGCGCGCGCTTGCCTCCACGACTGGACGCGGAGCGCGTACATCGCGCATGTCGTCAAGGCCGACGTCGCAGAGGCCGAGCGGCTCCTCGGCCAGCTTGAGTCCGAGGGGTACGTCGCCCGTAAGGCTCACGAGCGCGGCGGCGAGGCCGAACTCTGGTGGAACACGACGCTACGTGGCAGCGGCCTGGCCAGCGCCTCGTTCCTCAAGCCGATCATCCGGGCCAAGGCGGAAACGCTCCTTGCCGGCGTGCTCGATCGAGCCGCGGCGTACAACGCAGACCCGGACAAGCCGTTGTGGATCGAGAAGATCTCGCTGTTCGGCTCGATGCTGAACGAGACGGCTACCGACTTCGGCGACGTCGACCTGCATGTGGTGCTCAAGGACCGCGCCGAGCACGACGAGACGCCGCCGAGGCAGCCGTGGCCTACGCACGCGCATCGGGTAGGACATTCGGGAGCTACATCGACGAGATCTTCTGGGCCAGGACCGAGGCCAAGCAGATTCTCAGGAACCGCAGTGGCTACCTGAGCCTCCACACCGAGGACCTCAGCGACGTCACGGACCGGATACGGGTCGTGTACGAGCGCCGAACGGTCTGACGCTGACTCGTGCATTTCTGTCCTGACCTGCTGCTTTGCCGATCACGGGAGGGGAATGGGGCATCAGTGAGGTTTCTCGGGGCGTCGTGCCTGGTCGTAGCCGACGGGAGCGACGGGCCTCCGGGTGGGTGTCCGTCGTGCAGGAGGTGACCGCCTCGCACCTCGATGATCCGGGCGGGGGCGGTTGTGGCCTAACCGCTCTGCGCTTGACGCCTCATTCTGCGAGGCGCGCGAGCGGTGCGACGGCGCCGGGAAGACCGGTCTGATTGCCGATCAGGAGGACGATGATGCGCCGTCGTGCCCGCGAGAACACCACGTACAGCAGACGGCTCGTGCTCGGATAGGGCTCTACCTCGTTGCCCATGAAGTCGCTGTCGCGAAGGACGACCACCGTTGCGTCCGCTTCACGTCCCTTGGTCTGGTACAGATTCATGAGTTCGACGGGATTCGACTCGCCAGCCAGATCGGTCAGCGCCGACGCCGTGGCCTCTCTCGCACTCGCGGCAATCATGGCAACCTGCGTTCGGCCGTCCACTGCTCGGGTGGCTCGTCGCACGAACTTCGCGCGCATGATACCGAGGAGCTGAGCGGCGTGCTCCCACGCACTGGACTTCGCAGGCAGCCCGAGCACGGCGTGGGCTGCTGCCGCGATCTTCAGGGCACCATCGGCCTCCTGCGCCCTGTCGAGTGCGCGCCTGACGTCGAGCAGCCTTGTTTGCAGGGTTGCGGCACCAGTTCCCGACATGATTTCTCTCGCGAACTGCGGGACGGCCGATCCGCGCACTGAACTGGTCACAAAGACGGCAAGTTCCTTCAGGACATCTCCCCACTCAACTGCGTCGAACGCGAACTTCAGCATCGCGACCTGGGCGTCGAGCGCAGCCGCGAGTGCATCACTCAAGCCGGTGATCTCGTGGTCGATACCAGCCCGGTCCAGCCCGTCGGACAGTGCCGAGAGCATGTCGTTGTGGTGTGTGAAGACAGCGACGCCCAACCCATCAGCCCGCAAAGACTGTACGGTCGCCGACACAGTCTCAACCTCACCTGCGAGCGGGATCCCGACTCGCACCTCAAAGCGTCTCTGCTCAATGGCCCCGATGATCGCGTCGGAGGCGAAGTCTCTCCTTTGGATTGCGCGGGCAACGCCAGGTATCACACCGGACGGGTCGCGGTGTGAGACGTCCGGCAGAACTACCGTGTTCGCGGCACCGGCCGTGGCAGCCGCCTCCGCGATGCGCTCGACACGCACCCCGTCACCCGCGCGGAAGGTGTAGATGCACTGGTCGGCGTCGCCGAGAAGGATCCTGCGAGCTGCAACTCCAACTTCATGGAGCAGCTCTTGCTGGGAGTCATCGGTGTCTTGGAACTCATCGACGATGATGAGCCCCCACCGGGCACGAACTGTCGAGGCGACAGCGGGAGACGACCGGAGGACCTTGAGCGCAAGTGGGATCAGGTCACCGTAGGAAAGAACACCCATCTCGCCGGTGAGGACCCGTTTCCGAGCCGGACTGACCAGGATCGGGTCCGGTGCGCCGACCAGTCCGCCAAAGCGCTTCAGAATTGAGAAGGCGAGCGCGTGAAAGGTCAGGACTTCGACCCGCGGGGCTGTGCCGGCGAGCACGCTACGGCCGCCATCGGCGATCCTGGAGACCGATGCGCGTGAGAACGAGAGGAAGAGTACGCGCTCCCCAGTTTCCCCTGCCGAACGCTCGACGTGCGCTCGAGCGGCTGCGAGTGCAGTTGCGGTCTTCCCGGCCCCAGCGCCACCGAGCACCACGACCAGCGGCGCCGTTGAGTCGATGACGTGGCGTTGCTCGGTTCCTCTCGGCTCGAACGTCATGGAGCGTCGGCGATGTCCACTCGACCAGCGCTCTCACTGCAGATCGCTTCGATCACGGCCCGAGCGATAGGTGGTTGCTCCTCCAGCGCGTAGACCCAGGGCACGTGGAGTCCCTGCTTCTTCAGAACCTTGGTCGAGATCAGGTGCTCCGCCAATTCGTCATCACCGACGTTCGCCGGAATGTCGGGGAACCCGAGATCGCACAGCGATTCGACCGATTTCCGCAACGACGCTCCCGAAACGCCCCGGATCAGCGCTGCTTCGACTGCAGTGCGAGTCGGGAGAACGACGACCTGCTCGCACACGGCAAGCAGATCGTTGATCAGTTGCTCGGACTCGCCGGGCTTGTCACTGTCCACAACCGCGCGGACATGGAAGCCCAGCTCCCGTGCGAGCTGCGCAAAGTCGTTGAGCCGTGTGATGCCGCCGTCTCCACCTTTCGCGGCCACGAGCCGCGTGGCGTGGCCAGGCAAACTGTGCTCGGGTTGGCCCGACTTCTTGGCGATCCGCGCCGCAAGTGCTCCATAGCCGTCGGCGTCGAACGGCCCTTCAAGGAGAACAACCGTTTCACTGGTGAGCGCCGCGAGAAGCTGATCGAGGATCAGGCGTCGATTGACCCGCCCCTTCTTGTCAGTAGCCGAGAGCCTATGGTGCATGCGGCACCCGTGACTCCGCGTAAGCCGTACAACTTCTTCGGGATCGAAGGCCATGACGACTTCGCTGCGGCGCGTGGTCACCAACACCTGGGAGGCCGCGGCGTGCAGCAGATAGGCCATGTGCTCACATGCCGCAGAATCGATGCCCTCCCCAAAGTCGTCGGCGACGATGACAAGTTGACCAGTTCGGCGGCGAGCTGCCGCAATTGCCTCCGCGAAGGCAAATACCGCACGAGCTGTCGATCCGTGGGAGTCGATCGGCAACGGACCTGTTCCGCCCAGGTCGAACGCTGGCTGCAGCGCGCGCAGTAGACCAGCAAGCGAGCCGTCGTCGGGCGTGAACTCTATGGCCGAGGCCGCCGTAACACCGGTGAGCGTCGAGGCGCCCGCGTCGAGGACCTCGTTCAGAGCTGCGACGACTACAGGGGCCGAGGAGAAGGCGCTCGTCGCGCCATGCACATCCGCATCGAGCTCCCGGAGCGCATCGCCAAGCGCCGTGGGATCAACGCTCTCCGCGAGCGCCCGGAAAGTCCCCTCGGCGCGCACCTGCAGAGGCGTACCCGTGTCGATGAACATGACCGGCAGTGCCTCGCGCTCGGCTCGTGCGATCTTCCGAAAGACCCCGACGTCGGGGTCGCTTCGCTTTGGGGAGTCGACCCAGTGGTCGCCGGTGTCGGCGGCGTCGTCGTACCTCGCGCGATAGCACAGCCGCATTCCGAGGACCGCCGCGCTCGCACCGCCGGGACCCGCGGGATCCAGAGTCGAGGGATCGAGAGCCTCAAGGTAGTCACTAAGAAGCTGCTCGAGCTCGTCGCCCAGATCGAGCAGCGTCACCTCAACCTCTGTCAGAGCGTCCGGATCGCTGGGCGTGGCCGATCGGAAGATGTCGACCGGGCTCACTCGCCCGCGTGTACTTCTGGGATCAAGCACCCGTCGCAGCGCCCGGGCGAGGTCACTTCGACCCGCCCTCGGCTCCCCTGCGAAGATTGTGTGCCCGCGAATCAAGAAGTCTCCCGACTCGAACCCGCGGAAGCGGGTCAGACGCAGCCGCGCAACTCTCACTCAGGCACAGTCCTCTCAACTCGATCCTGCCTCGCATCGTAGAGCACGCTCTGGCCGCTCACCCGCTGCTCGGCGGGTGAACTCGGTGATGTCCTCCGTCCGCACCGATCGGAAGGCGTCCCCGACCAGGCCGACGCCACTACAGGATGTTGGGGGGGCCGATCGCGTCGTCACTCGCTGAGCGCTGACGGTCTTGCGCGAGGATCCAGCTGATGGTCAAGTTCGCGCGCCACGGCATGTGCCCCATCGCGGTCGGCAAACCGCTCAGCGAGCGTCTCTACCGCGGCCGAGTCGGGGAGGGCGGCCGAGAACTTCAGGCTCGCGACCATCTCGGCGGGAACTCGCGGGACGACCTCGTCGAACGCGGCGCCCGCAAGCTGGTCCAACGATTCCGCCCCGCGGAGGACCATGACGTCGTTGAACGACCGTCCCTCCATTCCGCCGAGCCCGGCACGAAGTGTCTCGTTCGCCTTGAGGCCCGCCCAAGTCCAGAGGTGGACGTCATGTCCTGCGCGCGCGACGACAGGCCCGTCCGGCGACACCTCCTGCGCACGCACCTCGCGAACCAGGCCCAACCGCTCGACAGCCCTCCGGGACAACGGGACATCAGGAGTCTCACCGAGAAGCACGTCCCGCTGAGCACGCATCATCTCGAACGACAGCGCGATGGCATCGCTGTGCCAGCGCACGTCGCCCTTGTAGGCGACGGGGCTGACGAGGACCTCGAACCGCTCCCAGCTCACGCTCTCGACGCGCCAGGCACGTCCGTTCAGGAGGATCGGCTTCGAGTCGAGTTTCGCGACGTCGTCCCGGGGCAGGGCAAGCGGCGAGATGAATCCGATCTCCTTGGTGCCGGCGACGACACGCAGCTCCTTCTCCGCGTCGAACGAGCTCAGCAGGTCCATGAAGTGTCGGCGCCCGAAGGCCTTCTCTGCGACCGGCCCGAGCATCAGCAATCCACCGTCCTCGACGAGAAAACCTTCGTCGCGCAGGTAGGCCAGCGTCTCCTCGCCGTCCTCCATCAGCGCGAGCGAGCCCCACCATTCCTTCCACGTGTTCGCGCCGAAGGAGCCCTCCTGCAGCGCGAGCGCCAGCAGCTGCTGTGCGGTGAGGTGTCTCGGGTGCGGTGGCGGTACGACGGGCTCGACGTAGCCGCGCCGCCAGAGCAGCAGCAACCCGGCCGCCTCCAAGAACGCATCCGAGCTGGTCGTGAGGAACAACGTGTTCCGCCTGGTCCCGGGTCGCCGCCCGGTCCGGCCCAGCCTCTGGAGAAAGGACGCGACGGTTCTGGGCGCGTCGATCTGGATGACCCGGTCCAGGTCGCCGATGTCGATGCCGAGCTCGAGCGTGGACGTCGCGACGATGACGGTGTTCTGTGCCTCGGCGAAAGCCTGCTCGGACCGACGCCGCTCCTCGGCAGACAGCGACGAGTGGGAGACGAAGGTCTGGACGCCGAGCTCCCGAAGCTCGAAGGCGAGCTGTTCGCTGACGCGGCGCGACTCGCAGAAGACGAGCCGCTTCTCACCGCGGTGAAGGGAGGCGATGACCTTGGCCGCGTTGGGCACCGAGCCAACGTAGTCGAGCAGCACCTCGGGATCGGACGGCGGGGTCGCCCCGGACACCACCCGCAGGTCGCGCGACCCACCGGATGCCTCCCCGCCCTGCAGCCAGCGCCCGATCTGCTCTGGATTGCCCACAGTCGCGGACAGCCCCACGCGCTGGACGGGCAGCCCTGCGAGCCGTTCGAGCCTGGCGAGCACCCCCAGCAGGTGCCAGCCTCGGTCGGACGCTGCGAAGGAGTGCAGCTCGTCGACGACGATCGCGTGGAGTCCTGCGAAGAGCCCGTCGTGCTCGACCCGGCGGGAGACGAGCATCGCCTCGAGCGACTCAGGGGTGGTCAGAAGGATGTCCGGCGGTTCGGCGAGAATCCGCTTGCGTTCGGTGTCGCCGACATCCCCGTGCCACAGGCCCACCCGACGGCCAAGCCAGCCACCGTATGTCGTCAGGCGCGGATAGAGGTTGTTGAGCAGTGCGCGCAGTGGCGTCACGTACAGAACCGACAGCCCGCTCCACTGGCCCTGCACCATCGAGGTCAGGAGCGGGAAAACTGCGGCCTCGGTCTTGCCGCCGGCGGTCGGGGCGATCAGGACGCAGTCCGCCCCGGACCGCACCGGCTCGACTGCCGCGGTCTGCAGCGGCCGGAGCGAGGGCCAGCCGAGCGAGTTCACCACGTGGTACTCGATGGCCTCGTCCAGCTCGGCATCCGCAGGCATCAAAAGCCCAGGTCCACGTCATCGACTGACGATGCCGTCCGCAGGTCGCCGCGTGCGTGCGCCTCCCGTTCGACGTCGGTCAGCTCCGCCGCGCTGACCGTCAGCCGGTAGTCGCGGCGAGGATCGAAGTCGGGGAACTGGTCGACCCGGTCCAGGACGTCCGCGACCAGCTTCTTCAGGAACACGCGTGGCGCCACGCCGGTCCGGCCGCCGAGCTCACCGGCGACCGCCGCGGCCAGGGTAGCAACGTAGGCGTCGTCGACCACGGCGTGGACATGCCCGGTGTCCTCGGCGCCCGCCGCGTAGATGTCCCGGACCCGTGACCCGAGCTCGACCAGCGTGTCCGGTGTGAAGCCGCGCAGACGGATCTGAGCGGCGCGCGGGTTGTCGAACCGGTCGTCAGTGCCGAAGTCGGTCTGGAGCCGCTGTGCGAGCGGGGCGAGCCGCTGCACTCCTTGCTGGCCGTCGTAGAAGGCAGGCGTGCCTGTCATGAGCACGTACAGTCCTGGGAACCGGCCGGCGTCGACCTCGTCCATGAGCTGCCGCAGGGCGTTGAGCGACTTCTCGCGCACGTCGGACCGCATCCGCTGGAGCGTCTCGACCTCGTCCAGCACGAGGACCAGGCCGGCGTAGTCGGAGTCTCGTAGCACTGTGAGCAGGCCCTGGAGGAAGCCGAGCGCCCCGAAGTGGTCCAGCTCGCCCCGCACCCCTGCCGAGCGCCGAGCGGACGCCGAGACGTGCGGCTGGCCCCCGAGCCACGCCAGCAGCGCATCCGCTTCAGCCTCCTGTCCGGTGGCACGGGCCTGTCGATAGGCCCGCAGCGCCATCGCGAACGCAGGAGCCTCCTTCGAGACGGCCGCGAGCCGCTTCTCCAGGAGCTCGTCCGTGTGGGCTTCGACCGAGTCAGCGTCCAGCGGCCCGCCCCCTTGCACGTCCTGCCCGAGCACGTAGAGCCACCCGTCCACCACGTCCCCGAGCGCGCCCGAGGACACGCCGGGCGTCGAGAGGCTCTCCACGACGCGCCGATAGACCTTCTCCAATCGATACAGCGGTGTCTCGGTCTCGGAGATCTGAATCTCGGCGGTGGCGAAGTTCTTCTTCTTCGCACGCTCGGTGAACCAGCGCGAGAAGAAGGTCTTGCCGGACCCATACTCGCCGCGGAGTGCCTTGAACTGTGCCGATCCCTGCCGCACGACGTCGAGCTCGTCATCGACGGCCTTCTCGAACCTCCCGAGCCCGACGGCCAGCACGTCCAGCCCCTGTCGAGGCACCGTGCCCCGACGAAGTGCGTCGATGATGTCGCGTCGTCGTCTCGGGCTGATCGTCACGTCTACCATCATGCGACGCCGAACTGCTCCTTGAGCAGGTCAAGGTCCAGCCGGAGGGTCGCACCGTCGGTATCGACCGAGAGGATGTCGTAGCCCTCGACGTTCAGCACCCGCTTGACGACGGCAAGGCCCTGCCCGATCGCCGTGGACGACATCCCGGCCGCCGAGGCCACGGTGTCCTGGTGCGCTCGCCCGTCGCGTTCCACCAGGGTCCGCAGCACGGACTCGATCGGGGCCGTCGCGCCAGCGCGTCCGCCCAGACGCAGCTGGTCGGCGTACACACTCGACGCCAGGACGCGTGCCACCAGGTCGTCGGCCTTCGCGACCGGAGCTGCGTCGATCTCGAACAGCGCAGGTCCGACGGCGACGTCGGCCGTCGGCTTGCGCCGCGACTTCCTCACGGGCACCGCCGGAACCTGCGCTGCGGCGGGCCTGACGGCGGGGTCGTTCCACCAGGTCGGCGCCTGCGGAGGCGCCGCCTCCCACCCGGCCGGCGCGGTCTGCGCGAGCGACCGCTGGTAGACGAGCACAGGCACGGTGATCTCGGCCAGCGACGCGCCCCCGTGATAGCCGGCCTTCGCGGGGCCGTAGCGACGATCCTCACTCCACAGCAAGACCACCTGACCGGACTCGGCAGCGACTCGAGCCCCGGACACCAGCACCTCGCCGTCGCCCGCCTCACCCGACGACGCCGGCCGCCACCGCGCGTCCCCACCAGGAACTGCGGCGCGCATCTCGGTCGAGCGTTCTACGACGTGGCCGTGGTCCGACGTCACCACCACCGCCCGCCCGGCGATCGATGCCGCGTTCAGCAGGGCGCGCAGCGGTTCGAGGTCCGCCATGGACCACGGGCGAGACGAGGTGTCGTTCTTGTGCGTCGCGTCGTCGATCGCGTTGATGACGACCCCGACCACGGGCACGGACGGGTCCTTGATCGCCGAGGCGACATCGTCGGCCAGCTGATTGCCGCCCCGGGCCCGCAGCTCACCCTTGTGGAAGAGGCGCGCACCGGGGAAGGCCGCAGCCAGGCCCGTCTTCTCGGTCGAGGAGTCGCCCACCCGGATCTCGCCGCAGAACAGGCTCGTGCGAGATACCCCGGTCACTGTGGGCAACGCCGCGGCGACGGCGAGCCGACGTCTCGTGGCCGAGGGCACCCACTCGACGAGTCCCGACCGGCCCACCTCTCCTGCCAGGTCGACGGCGACCGACGCGCTCATCCCGTCCAGGACCACGAGCAGCACCCCGCCCTGGGCCCGCCACGGGTCGACGACGGTACGAAGCACGTTCTCGATCCCCAGCGCCGGCCCGTCGAGCAGGTCGGCCAACGTCCGCATCACCGCGGACTCGCCCAGGCGGGTGGCGGCCGCCTGGTCCCGGGACCCACGCCGGAGGCGTACCTTCTCGATGAGCCGTCCGTACGCGGCGCCCACCTCGGGATCCGACGAACCTCTCCACAGCACGCCGAGCGCCGCATCGACCCATGCACCGTCGTCGATCTGTCGTTGGAGATCCGCTCCCAGGCTGACGGGCGCGCTCTCCGGCGTGGCGAGCCACCGGGACAGGCGCACGGCCATGCGCGGCGCGAGGTCCTGCCCGCTCAGACCCGCCTCACGGTGATCGAGGACTGCGACCAGCGCGTCCTCCACGTCGCCGCTTCCTCCCGCGACGACGCCGTCCAAGGCTGTGGCGAGCGACCGTAGCCTGGCCACGAACCCTGGTCGCAGGATCGCCGACCGCTGCGCGCCAGCGGGCCAGCCCAGGTTGTCGCGCAGCAGCGCCTCGGCCTGGTCGAGAACCACGCCCAGCCGCCCCTCGGGGTCGTTCTCCCGAGACAGGCGCAGCACGGCGGACACGGCAGCGTTCGCAATCTCTCGTGCCTGCACCGGTGTCAGGGTCCGGCCGCCCACGTACCGCTCGGTGAGCCGAGTACGTGCCGCGACCTGTTCCTCGGTTAAGTCCGCGACCGACCCCGGCTGCGGCCACAGCACGTCGATCGCCAGCCCGAGTGCGAGCGGCTTGACCAGGCCGCCGGGCCGCGCCGTGGTGCGCAGCGCGAATCCGGCCGACGTCCCGTACTGGTCATCGGCCCACTCGATCAGGTGCTTCTGCAGCTGGGGGTCCACACCGGCCCACGGGGACCTCGAGCCGTTGCTCAGCACGGTCAGCAGCACCACACCATCGAGATCGGTGCTGTCCAGTCCCAGCAGGTGCGCCAGCAGGCCGCCCACGGCGTGCTCGGCAGTCACCGCCACGTCCGTCGTCGGCGTCCACCCGCCCGCCGGCTCGTGGTCGAGCAGCGCTGTGGCGGCCCACTCCAGGCGTCGCAGGTCCCGGCTGACCTCCCGGGCACCACCGAAAAGCGCCGGGACACTCCCCCACTCATCCGGTTCCTCGATGCGCTGGCCATAGGCACGCGCGAGCACCGTGTCGGTGAGGTCGGCCCTCGGCCGGTCGGTCAGCACCACCAGGTACTCGTCGGGCGCCTGGCCCGCGTAGGCGTCCAGGATTGCCAGCTGCGAGATGCCCTCGACGACTCGTACCCGGTGGCCGTCGACGACCAGGTCACCGCCGTGCCAGCGCGGCTGCGCCCGCAGCACCAGGACACGGCAGTCCCCGCCCCTGGCCACCAGCTCGGCGGCGCGGGAACGCACGAGTGCTTCCGAGACCGCGACCGTGCGCGGTGTCTCGGTGGTCGGGCTGGTCACTCCCACCTCCAGCTCACCCGGAGCGACTTGCCCTCGACCGGGTTCGCGAGCTCGTCAGTGATCCGCTGCCCGATCGCCTGGACCTCCGCCACCTTCGACACGAGCTGGCTCTTCTCGGCCAGCCTCGCACGCTTGCGCTCGTCCTGCTCCAGCCGGATCTGGTCGAGCTCTTCGAGCCGGCGAGCGATCTCCGCCTCCCGCGCCTCCTGCTCGCGCTTCTGCGCGTCGAGCCGCTCGCGCTCGCGCCGCAGCTCCTCCTCACGGGCCGCTCGTTCCGCGGCAGCACGGCGCTCGGCCTCCTCCCGGGCCCGTCGTGCCTCGTCGTCGCGCCGGCGAAGCAGGTCCTCCTCGCGGCGACGCTGCTCCTGGTCGTGACGACGACGCTCGACCTCAGCGGGATCGACGGCAACCACCTCGAGGGCCTCGCTCGACGCCGCGTCCAGGGCCGGCTTGAGCGGCGCGTGCAGCTCCGTCTGGTGCGCTGCCTCGCGCAGCGCGGTCAGCGCACGGACGGCCCGGTCGCCGTCTAGCGTGAGCAGCCGGTCGATGAGGAGCCAGTTCGCGCCGCGCAGCGCGGCGACGACGTCCCCTGCTCCGGCGACGGCTCGACCGACGGCCTGCGACTCAGCCGGCAGGTCGAACTGCGCCAGGGCCTCGATCCGTGCCACGGCGTTGTCGGCCGTCGCGATGACGGAGACCAGGTCCCGGCCTCGCGTCACGGACTGCCAGCGCGGCGAGGTCTCGTCCAGCCCGAGCACCTCACGGTGCGCGGCCAGCTCGGTGGCAGCATCTGACGTCGTGCTCAGCACGGGACGCACCTTGGCCAGCAGGGCGTCGCTCAGGCGACCGACCGCGGCCGTCGACAGGTGGTACTCGTCGGCGCCGACACCGAACAGCGACTTGGCCCGCGTGAGGGCGACCTGCCACTCCTCGTCGGAGGGAAGCACCGGCTCGCGCAGCAGCATCTCGGGCGCCAGCGCACCGATCGTCGGCTCCGGTGTCCGGGCCTCGGCCCGGTACCACTCCCGGTCCTCGATCTTGGCCCAGACCAGCACCAACATATCCATCACGTCGCGGGTCAACCCTCGCTCCGCAAGGACCCCGCGGAGCGCCCCGACGGTCACGTCCCCGGCCGCCGCAGCGCGGGTGAACTCGTCGTAGAGCGCGAAGTCCTGCGCTCCCAGCGCGTACGCAGTCTCGCGCAGCGTCCCCACGCCGTAGGCCGTGACGATACGGCGCACCCTGGCATTCGTCGACCGGTCCAGGTCCGCGAGCCGGCCACCGGCGTCCACGGCCCGCCGGGCCAGGTCGAGCACAGATATCAGCTCGGGCCGGCGCACCTCCTCGGCGCCACGTTCGACCTCGGGGTGCTTCGGGTACCGGACGGTGAGCCCCGCCCCCAGCACCCCGACGACCGCGTCCCGCAGCGTCGCCGCCGACGGCTGCGTCGGCGTGAACCCGTCGGCCAGCGTGATGTAGTTCGTCCCGGCGAGCCGCGTACCGAGGTTCTCGTCGTTCGCCGACGAGTCGACCCCGTACGCCTGCCGCAGCAGCGCCCCCAGCTGGCTGCGCAGCGAGTCCCGCTGGCTCGTCAGCAGCCGGCGCGCCGGCTCGCGGTCGTTGACCGGCAGGTTCACCGAGTACTGATCGAACCGGTCACCCGTGAGCAGGTACTCCAGCTGGACCAGCTTGCCGACGTCGTCCATCCGCTGGGCGGTCAGGAAGTGCGGCACCCAGATGACGGTGTCCGAGACGACGCCGTCCTGCTTGAGGTCGTAGATCCGCGCCGCGTCGTCGGACGGGCCGCGACCCTCCTCGTCGTCGAACGGGTAGTCGACCACGAGCTTCCACCGGCCGTCCGACGCCTTCAGCGCCTCGACCGGCATCGCGGCCCGGTCGCGGACGTTGCCGAAGGCGACGTCGACCGTGCGCTTCTGACCGCGCCACACGTGATCGAGCGTGTACTCGCCCGCGTAGGAGCCAGTGGCGACGGCACCGATCTCCGCCACGAGGGTGTCGCGGATGAGCCTGCGCCGGTTGGGGTGGGAGTCCTCCTGGGTGACGTGGGCGAGGATCGCGTCGAAGTCGACGCCCGTCAGCTGCAGGCTGATCACCGGGTCTGCCGTGGAGCCGACGGTGATCTCCGAGAACTTGCCCTGCCACTCCGTGGCCAGGGTCGCCACCTGCCCGGAGACGTTGCCGCCGAACATCGACACCATGGACCCGAAGTTCAGCGCCGCCAGCTTGGACGCGGTCAGGTCCTTCAACGACGTCGCGCCCGGTGCGATGGCCGCCACCAGCAGCGTCTTGGCCAGGCGGTCCTCACGGCGCATCGCGTGGTTACGGTCCAGCGCACGGGCCTCGGCGTCGGTGACCTTGTGCTTCTCCAGCAGGTAGGGGCGCATCTTGCCGCGGTAGAACGACGCGGCGGCCTCGAAGATCTTCACCATATCGTCCGTGAGCGGCTTCGCGTCGCCGAGGACGACGACGTCGAACAGGTCACCCACCGGGATCACGTCGCCCACTGTGAGCTCGTGCCGCCCCCGGTAGAGCAGCTCGCTCATGATCTTCAGTGCCGTGCGCTCACGCTGCATGATGGCCGACAAGGCGACCATCGCGTCGACCAGGGCGGGCGAGAACGGGTACACCTTCTCGAAGTCCACCGCTCCGGACCCCGCGGAGTCCGTGAGCAGGTGCTTCCAGTCCGTCGGGTTCGCCCGCACCCGCGCCACGGCCGCGGCCAGCGCGTCCTTGCCGTCCGTGGACGACGGCACCAGCAGACGCCTGTTCACGATCTCCGGCAGGTCCGCGGCCGCTAGGTGGATCTTGGAGAATCGGTCCTCCCAGTGGCGGAAAGTGTCGTCGATGGCGACCTGCTCGGCTCCGACATTCCCACCCCCAAGGAACTCCTTGAGCGAACGCCTGGCGACGCAAAGGTCGTGTTTCCGCTCCCGTCCGGTTCCTGGACACGCACCTCGGGCTTTGGCTACCGGTTTCATCCGGTCTACGGCACCAGGCTCCTGCACGCCGGAGCCGACTACGGCGCCCCAGCCAGGACCCCCGTGCTGGCCGCCGCTGACGGCGTCGTCCACGAGGTCTCGTGGAATCCCCGCTCCGGGAACCTGCTCGTCCTGGACCACCAGCTCGACGGCGGACTGGTCTCGACGGCCTATGCACACCTGCTTGACGGGTCCGTCCTCGTGTCCGACGGCGACCCGGTCACGGCCGGCCAACACGTCGCCTCGGTCGGCGCCACCGGCGCCGCGACCGGCCCACATCTTCACTTCGAGACACATCCAGGTGGCTTCTACCACCCGGAAGAACCCGAGGCGTGGCTCCGCGCGCACGCTGCGGGCCAGCTCGAGACGGCCGCTCCTGCGGCCTGCACGACGGGAGACTCCCCGTGAACTCCGTCGGCCCGGACTTCTCCGCCGTCGCGGGCACCCCGCTCAGCGACGTCATCGGCGCCCTGCTCACCTTCGCGCTCCTGACCGCCGTAGCAGTGCTGATCGGCTCGGCGACTGCTTGGGCCGTCGCGGCCTCGACCGGGTCTTGGCAGACCGTCACCAAGGCCCGCACCGGAGTCCTGGTCGCCCTGGCCGGCGCTGCCCTGACCGGGGCGGCACTGACGTGGGGTGGCTGGCTCCTCGACCTCGGATCCCTGCTCTAGAAAGAGGTATCGAACATGATCGACATCGACCCCAACACCGACGGCCTGCCCGGCATCGCTGCCCTGCAGAACATCGTCGGCGCGCTGATGACCATCGGCCTCATCTGCGCCGTGCTCGGCGTCATCATCTCGGCGATCGTCTGGGCACTCGGCTCGAACTCCTCGAACCCGCAACTGGCCGGACGCGGCAAGACCGGCGTACTCGTCGCACTCGGCGCAGCCATCATCTGCGGCGCCGCGGTCACGGCCGTGAACTTCTTCTGGACCGTCGGGCAGCAGGTGTAGCCATGCTCTGCACCGACCCGATCACCGCCCCCGTCTGCCAGGAGGCAACCGAACAGGTCGCCACCCAGGCGTCGTCGGCTGCGCTACCGCTGGTCGACCAACTCGCCCAAGGCCTCGGTGACGTGGCGTCCTTCCTGGTCCGGGGCCTGTGGCTGCTGATGGACTCCACCACCATGGTGGACCTGCGCACAGGCGAATTCACGCGCGTCTACGACCTCGTGTTCGGCATCGCCGTCGCCGTCATGCTGGCGTTCTTCCTGCTCCAACTGATCACCGGGATGCTCCGCCGCGAACCCGGAGCCCTCGCACGCGCGATCGGCGGGCTGACCAAGAGCGTGCTCGGCTCGTTCGTCGTCGTCACCCTGACCGCGCTGCTCCTGGAGATCACCGACCAGATCTGTTTCGCGCTCGTGCGTGCTTCGGGAACCTCGATGGAGGCGATGGGTGAAGAGCTCGCACTCGTCGGCTCAGTCTCCGTGGTCGGGACGATCGCCATGCCGATGGCCGGGGCGCTGCTCTCGCTGTTCCTCGCCGGGCTCGCCGTGGCAGCGGCTCTGATCGTGTGGTTCTCCCTGCTCATGCGCAAGGCGCTGCTGCTCGTCGCCGTGGCCCTCGCGCCGCTCGCGCTGGCCGGAGCGTCCTGGGACGCGACCCGCGGCTGGGTGTCCCGGTGGGCGCAGTTCGTCGTCGCGCTGATCCTGTCCAAGCTCGTCATGGTCGTGGTGTTCCTGCTCGCCACCACCGTCACCGCCTCGCCCGTATCCGGGGACCTGGCCGGGCTGACCGACAAGCTCGCCGGGGTCGCCCTGCTGCTGGTGGCCGGCTTCGCCCCCTACATCACATACAAGGCCATCGCCTTCATGGGCTTCGACATGTACCACGCCATGTCCATCGAGCAAGAGGCCAAGGCCGCGCTCAACCGGCCGATGCCTGTCTCGGCCGGATCCGCGCTGGGAGGAGGGGTCGCCGGACGGAACGTGCAGAAGGTTCTGGGACCCGACGCCGGTACGGGGTCAAGCACGGGAGGCGGCGCGAGCGGGGGTAGGGCCGGAGCATCGACAGCGACGAAGGCGGCGTCTGCGGGCTCGTCCGCCGGTGGGAAGGCCGCTGCGGGCAAGGCTGCCGCGGCCGGTGGCGCTGGGGCGGCGACCGCGGGCGTCGCGATCCCGGTGATGCTCGGAGCGCAGGCAGCCAAGAGTGCGGCTGCTGCGGGGCCTCGAGCCGGGAGAGCAGCGGGATCTGCGGCTGGACAGCAGGCAGCAGGTGCCTCGACGACTGGCACTGGCACTGGCACTGCAGCCTCCGGTCCTGTCTGGCACGGTGCAAGGCGGAAGACGACTGAGCCGACGGGCCCGCCGAAAGCTCCGCCTGCGCGCGAGGTCCCCAATGTGCTCGGCAAGGACGGTGCCCGGCCATGACCAGCACGACCTCGAATACTCCCCTGGCACCGGTCAAGTTCTCCCGCCTGCCCAAACGTGGGCTTCTGCTCGGGCTGACGGCCGCGCAGCTGGCCGCGCTCGGTGCCGGGCTGCTGCCCCTGCTCCTCGCCCTGTACCTGCGCGGCACCGCGATCATCCTGACGCTCCCGTTCGCAGTGCTCGGTGCGGTAGTGGCGCTCGCCCCGGTCGCGGGCCGCCCCGTCGTCGACTGGCTCCCCGTCGTGGGCGCCTGGGCATGGAGAACCGCGACCGGTCAGCTCGAGTTCCGGACGCGGCTCGACCGGCCTCGGCCTGCCGGGACCCTCGCTCTGCCCGGACGGGCCGCGGCGCTGCGGCTCGTCGTCGACCCTTCCACCGGCGCGGCGCTGGTGCACGACCCGCACGCCGGCACGCTCAGCGTCACCGTGCCCGTCACCTCGACCGGTTTCACCCTCCTCGACGACGCCGACCAGGCCCGACGCGTGACAGCGTGGGGGCGGGTCCTGGCCACCATCTGCCGCTCCGGGCAGGTGGCTGCGCTCACCGTCACCGAACGGACCCTGCCCGGCTCCGGCGCTTCCCTGACCGACTGGTGGCAGGCCCACGGAACCGGAGAGGGCGGACTGCCCGCGAAGGTCTACACCGAGCTCATCGACCGCGCCGGCCCCACAGCCGAACGCCACGAGACCACGGTCACTCTCACGCTCGACCTGCGGGGCGGCGCACGAGCGGCCCGGGCCGCAGGCGGCGGCCTGACCGGGGCCGCCGCCGTGTTGCGGCAGGAGACCCAGACCCTCATGACGGCGCTTCGTGCAGCGGACCTGACACCGTCGGCCCCGCTCGATCCGGCCGGGCTCGCAGTCCGGCTCCGCACGGCGTACGACCCGACGGCCGGCCGGCTCCTCGAGCACAATCCCCAGACCGGGCGAGACACGGCGACAGCGGGGCCCCTGGCCGTGACCGAGTCGTGGGGCGCGGTACATGCTGACGCGTCCTGGCACGCGGTCCTGTGGATCGCACAATGGCCCCAGAGCGCCACCTACCCCGGCTTCCTGGCACCGATCCTCCTGACCAGCGGGATCCAGCGGACCCTGTCGATCCACTACGAACCCGTCCGCCCAGACACAGCAGCACGCGACCTGCGACGCAAGAAGACCGGCCACATCACCGAGGCCGCGCAACGCGCGAAGGTCGGCCAGATCGAGGACGCCACCCAGGCCGCAGAACTCGACGACGTCCTTGCCCAGGAAGCAGACCTCGCCGCCGGACACGGCGTGCTACGCGCCACGGGACTCCTCACGATCACCGCGGGTAGCGCCGAAGACCTCGAGCATGACGTAGCCGCCGTTGAACAAGCGGGCGTCCAGGCAGGATGCGAGACCAGACGATTGTGGGGACAGCAGGCCACGGCACTGGACACCGTCGCAGCACCGTGACGACGCTCGCGCACCTGACCGGCATGAGCGCAGCGATCCCGTCACATCAGAACGATTTCGTCGACCGTCCGGCCGAACGCACCGCGACCGTCGGGACGCTGCGGATCGAGCTCTGGTACCTCGGCCGCGATCCAGAGCCGTGGCCCGACCGCGGCGCCCGGCAGCACTTCTCCTACCGCGTCACCGACACCGCCGTGCGGAGCCCTGGCAGGGATGACGACGAACGCACCCGCGAGGCCGCGCCCGTGGCAGTCGGGTCCGATCTGCATTCCGGAGTTGGAGCACCGGTCGACGTGGACGACATGTTGCGCTCCCTCGTTGCGTTCCTTTCCGCGGCGGGCGAGGCCTACGCGTGGACCATGCGGCACCCCAGCACTCCTTCGGAGAATCTAGGGCTCTTCCCGGCATGGCTCGACGAGGCCGCCTACATGAACCTCAACGAACTCACCGTCCTCGAGATCGGCCTGAACCCGGACCTCGGGCCCGACGACAACGGAGAGCCCGAGGCCGCTTTCCTCGCTGCCACCGAAACACCCGCGGTCCCGGCCCCGTGGCCGCCCGCGACCTGGTACGACATCGTGTTCCTCCAGGACGACGAAGGTCACGAGATCGTCGACCTCATCGACGCCCAAGGCGTCGACGCCGCGTTCGAACGCCTCGCCGCGTGCGACTACGGAGCCGAGACGCGGGACACGGCTCTGTTCCATGGCCACTACTACGACGAGCTTCCCGCCTCGCCCGGCGATCACCGAGTCGAGGACGGCGACTACGTCCTGACCTGGCACGCGGGCCTGGGGCACGCGAACCTGCTGCGCCGCTTCGACCCTGCCGACCAGCCGCCCGCGTTCTGGCCCAACCGCACCGCCCGCCTCGCGCCCGACACCCCTCCCGGGCTCCCAGCAGCC
>NZ_BAAHAJ010000008.1:0-267689 GCF_054777735.1 Myceligenerans cantabricum | reverse complement strand
CCGTCAGCGAACCGGCGACCTCACGCCCCCGGACTGTGACCGTCAGCGCACACCTACACGCCGAACAACCTCACGACGAAGGAGGCGACGGCATGACCATCGACAGCGACCATCGCAGGGCGGCAGACGACGCTTACCAGGCCGCTCGCAGGCTGACCCACACCACGATCCGGTTCGACCATGCCGAAGATCCCGACGACGGAATCCGACAGCGCCCGGAGTACCCGCAGGAGACCTACCAGGTCCTCGGAAACGTGCTTGCCGTGCTTCGGTGCCTGCACCAGGTCGTCCAGCAGGTCGAGGCCTGCCAGCACCGCAGCGTCGCCCGAGCCACGGACATCGATCACGACCCTGCCACTGGCCGAGAGCTGACGGCCGCCGCACACGGCCACCTGCGCGACGCGATCTTCGCGATCGACCGCGCGCACGCCCAGCTCGACCTCGCACGCGGCGCCACCTCGGCGATCGTCTGGCAGCCGTCCACTCCGACCACACCCGCACGGCAGGAGGGCGCCCGACTCGGGCCTGACACGATCAGCGACGACTCCCCGGCCCGTGCCACCAGTACCCGTGCCAGGTTCGTCGGCACCGACAGGCCGAGCCCGTGATGGACAAGGAACGGATACACATCGCCGCGCTGATCACTCCGGCCCACGAGTCCCCCAGCACACGCCGCAACCGCCGCCGAGACCTCAAAGCCCTCCGATCCCAGGCCGCCGCCCAGACGCCGGCGAAGACCGCACCGGAGCGACCTCACGTCCTGCCACGTCAAGGCGAGCCGGGACCTGCCGCCCTACGCTCACCGATCGGACTGCGGGTGCCCAAGCACCAGGACACGTCAGCCACCTGGGCGGCTGCCTACCCCTTCCTCGCCGGCGCAGGCATCGGAACCAGCGGCGTGTTCGTCGGACAGGACACCGGCTCCGGGGCGTCGTTCACGTTCGACCCGTGGGTGCTCTACCAGCAAGGTCGCATCACCGCGCCGAACGTCGTCGTCGCCGGCATCGTCGGGGCCGGGAAGTCCGCCCTCGCCAAATCCCTGTATCTGCGCAGCCTCGCCTTCGGACGCCGCGTCTACGTCCCCTGCGACCCCAAAGGCGAACACACCGCCATCGCCGAAGCCGTCGGCGGCCACGCGATCCAGCTCGGCCCAGGACTGCCAGCCCGGCTCAACCCCCTCGATCCCGGCCCGCGACCCTCACCGCTGTCCGACGGCGAGTGGTCGGTACAGGTCCGAGCCCGGCGACGCGGCCTGCTCGGCGCGCTCGCCGAGACAACACTCGGACGAACACTGTCACCGGTGGAGCACACCACGATCGACGTCGCTCTCGCAGCGGCCGTGCACTCGTCCGATGGCGTGCCAGTCCTCCCCGCGGTCGTCGACCGACTCCTGGCGCCGGCCCGCACCGAAGACCCGGACGGGCGGCTGGCCGAGGACGGCCGCCCCGTCGCGCACGCACTGCGACGCCTGGTCGCCGGAGATCTGGCAGGCATGTTCGACGGCCCGTCGACCGTCGAGTTCGACCCGCGCCTGCCCATGATGTCCCTGGACCTCTCGCGCGTCTCGGAGAACACCACCGCCATGAGCATCCTGATGACCTGCGCCTCGGCATGGATGGAGTCAGCCCTGGCCGACCCCGGCAGCGGGCAGCGCTGGGTCGTGTACGACGAGGCATGGCGGCTGATGGCCCACCCGGCACTACTGCGCCGAATGGACGCGCACTGGCGCCTGGCCCGCCACTACGGCATCGCCAACCTGCTCGTCTTCCACAAACTCACCGACCTCGACAACATCGGCGACGCCGGCTCCGCCACCCGAGCACTGGCAACCTCCCTGCTCGCCAACGCCGAGACCAGAATCATCTACCGGCAGGAGACCGACCAGCTCGGCCCCACCGCCACCGCACTCGGACTCACCACAGCAGAGACCGCCCGGCTGCCGTACCTCGGCCTCGGACAAGGGCTGTGGAAGATCCGCAACGACGCCGCGATCGTGCAACACCAGCTCCACGACGTAGAGGCGGAACTGTTCGAGAACGGGCGGATGGGCTGACAACGGCTCTGGCCGACGGGCTGTGATGCGCAGGCTGTGGTCTACGCGGAATCGCCCTGGGCCTTCGAACTGTTCTCCGCCAGTGTTTCCCGGGCTTCAGCGGTGGCTGCCGCCGTGAAGGGCTCCGCCTTCGCCGTCAGCGCGTCGGCGAGTCCGCGGGCCGCAAGGTACCCGATCAATGCGATGCCCGTGAGCAGCAGCCCGACCGCGCCGGTCCGTAGCGCACCGGCAGGTGGGAACGCGAGTGCCATGACAGCTATGACCTCGCACAGGAGCCCGAACCAGATCACGCCTTGCATCCATATGCGCGTCAGATGGCCCCAACGCCCCCAGTTCCGGGCGAGCATCTTCATGGCCGCTACCGGCCTCCGGGGCGCCTCATCCCGGTGAGCATCCAACCAGTCCACAACGAGAGCGGCGGTCTCCGGGGCAGCTCGCGCCTCGCCCACAGCGCGAGAAGCAGTCTTGGTCTCCAGAGCGACGACGATGAGCAGCGCAGGAATGATCTGCGCGCAGGTGCCGTAGAAGCCGGAAAGGTCGGGACTCACCTGCGCAAACGTAGCCGCAGAACAGGCAACTTGCAGCGTCTGTGCCATATCAGCGCCACGGTCGGCGCTCCGTCGGTTGACCCACTGCTGTGGTCGGCCCGGCAGGACGGCCAACACGCTGAACCGGGCATGACCAACCTCGCAGCCCAGGAGCCCTCGGCAACGCCTGGAATCGCCCGCACACCTTCTTCCCGACCCCGTACTGAGGCGGAGGCACCCGAGGAAGGAGCCGGTCATGCCCACCGAGGACGAACTCGACCAGGCCGACGTCGAAGCGATGGAGCGTCACGATCGGTACGCCGCCTATGCGGGGAACACGCTCGTGGCGGAGAAGCTGTGGGGCGCCCTGCGCGGACTGGGGGTGGTCCGGGGCCGGATGCTCGTCATCGGTGACCATGCCGCCGTCCATGCCGGCATCCTCACGACGAGCACATCGACGTCCAGTTACGAGGAGTGGGTCGCCGCGGTCCCTCCCGCCGATCGCAAGGGGAGGTACCCGTGGCCGCACGACATGATCCAGCGTCGTGAGTTCACCGACACCGCCCCGCGCCAGCACGACGTCGCTATCGCCAACCTCCCGTTCAGCGACCTGCACCTGCGCTCCGAGCGGGTCAGGGCGCAGCTGCTGAGGATCCAGCACCGGGACGTCGCACGGCTGATCGCACACACGTTTCCGGGTGGGGTCATCGCTGTCATCGCCTCACGCCATGTGCTCGACAACCCCGATCCGGTGCGTCGAGAAGCGTTCCTGGAAGAGGCGGACTTCCTCGGAGCGGTCCGGCTGCCGGCTACCGCGTTCCGTCCAGACCTGGACGTTCACCATGCGGAGGCGTCCGACCTGCTGCTCTGGCGGCGGCGCCTGCCGGGCGAGGCGCTCCGCTCTCCGGAGATCCTCGGCCGGACACCGGTACCGGTGCCGGGCGGGGTGGAGTACGTCAACGACGTATTTCGGGTTCGACTACCCCGAGCACGTGGCCGGGACCGTCGGTGTGGTGGCCGACGCCGAGGGTGAGGGCACTCGGTACCTGGTCCGGTGCGACGACGAGCCGTTCGACGTCGTGCTGCGCGTGGTCCTGTCACGGATCGTGTCCCAGGCCCACACGTTCGGGCTCACCGCCGTGTCGGCGTCCTGGCAGCCACCCGGCACCCGCCTCGCTCCGGAGGCGGACTGGCCGCGCCGGACGCTGCCCTCGTCGGACACCTCGTCACCCGGCCTGTGAACGGAAGGAGGCGTGACCATGGACGCGAACGCACTGACCGAGATCGTCGCCGACGAGCGCACGGCGAGAGTGCTGCTGGCGCTGACCGCCGAACCCGCACACGAGACTACGGGGCGGCTGATCGCCGACCTCGGACCGACCGAGACGGCCCGGATCGTGCTGACGGGGAACGTGCCGGCGGGGGTGGACACGGATGTCGTGCATGCGTGGCGGCATGCAGTCGGCGAGGGCATGACGATGCCGCGTCTGGTGCACGCGGCCGAACAAACACGGCCGGCCGGCATGGAGGTCCTGATCCCGGGCGATCCTGGCTGGCCCACCGGGCTGGACGATCTGGGGCACCGTGCGCCACCCGCGCTGTGGGTCAAGGGCGACGTCCTGGCGCTGGATGGCCCGCTCACGGATCGGATCGCGATCGTGGGCTCCCGGGCGGCCACCGAGTACGGCGAGAAGGTCGGCCGGGAGCTGGCGAACGATCTTGCCCTGCGCGGTAGACGGATCGTGTCGGGAGGTGCCTACGGCATCGACGCGGCAGCCCACCGCGGAGCCCTGGCGGCAGATCGGGTCACGATCGCTGTGCTGCCCGGCGGGCTCGACCACCCGTACCCGACCGGCCACCATCATGTGTTCGCCGCCATCATCCGCAACGGCGGTGCACTGGTCAGTGAGCGCCCGCCCGGCACGCGCGTTGGGCGCGCTACGTTCCTGGCCCGCAACCGCCTGATCGTCGCGCTGACCGGCGCGACGGTGGTGGTCGAGACCGCGTATCGGAGCGGGGCCATGCATGCTGCTTCCCAGGCTCTTGCCCTCGGGCGCCCGCTGGGCGCAGTGCCGGGCCCGATCACCAGCGTCTCCAGCGGCGGCGTGCACGAGCTCTTGAAGAAAGGTCGTACCGGCGTGATCACTGGTGCCTTCGACGTCGTCCACCTCCTCGAACCGCACTCCGTAATCTCTGCTGCGCCGGAGCCCGCGCGCAGCATCGAGGCCACGCACGCCCCTGTGGCCGGGACTCACCACGAACCTTCCAAGGGGCCGGAGGGGCCGTCGCTGTAGTCGGCAGGACGACGATCGTGAACGGCGCCAACCGGTATGGGCCGACAGCTGCCTTCAGCCTGTCCGGGTCCTGGGACGGCATGCTCAGGAGCGTCCCCTGGCTTGGCGGGCACAGCTTCAGCACCGTGATCCACGCGACCCAGGAATTCGAGGACGGTCTCCGCACCAGGCAGATCGTGGCGCGTGGTAATCCGTCGGCGAGCGTGAACCGGCGCCGTCGAAGCCGGCTTGGTCGACCACCGACAGCGCGTCACCTGAACACGGCGACGGCAGGGCCGCACCTTGTGTTCAGGACCTGGCACGTGCGTCGTCATCGGACATCAGGCCCGAGGAATACCCGGAGCGGCGATCGGCACAACCGCCGTCGTCGGACAGGACGCCGACCGCAGCATGTGCACGACGTGCCCTTTCCACAGGGGCCGGCCGACGTCCCACACCGGGGCCTCGGCTGAGCGGGGAATCTCGATCTGATCAACAGCCGACACAGAAAGCGCAGAAGGAGTACGACATGGAAGCGCGGGAGATGAACGCTTGGGCTCAGGCCCGTGCCTGGGTCGGTGCCCTGTGCGAGGGCGCGCCGGACCTGGTCGCGCGGCTGGCCTACATGGACGTCGAGCTGGACGTTGACGCCCTGCTCGACCCGATGGACCTCCCGCCGGCCGCCGACATCCAGGACACCGACCGGCGAGCCACGTATCGCTGTGCGTACGACGCGCTCACCACCCTGGCAGCGCACGGCGTGGACCAGATGACGATCGGCCTGGTGGTCGACTCGCTCGAGCGCGCCTGGGAAACCGAGCAGGCTTCCCAGGGCGGGGCGGGCTGAGCGATGACCTACGGCTCGGTCACCCACGAACTGCGCGAGAGGCTCGGGCGGCTGCTGTACTACCGATCCGCCCGCTCCTGGTTCGGCGCCGCGCACCCGACGCGCAACGACCAGACACCGGCCAAGACACCCGAGCAGCAGGCAGAGCTCAGCCACCTGGTGCAGAAGTACCGGTACGAAGTCCTGGCGCATCTCGAACACACCGCCCGTCTGCTCGTGGACCCCACCGGGGACGGCCGTTCCCGGATGCCGTCCGAGCTCCGCCAGCTGTCGGCGCGTCTGACCAGGACCGTGGAGACCACACCCGGCGAGCGGCCCACCGCTGAAGAGCTGGGCACGGCGTCCGACCTGCCGCTGGTGGAGGCTTGGCGGGGGGCGGCCGTGGCGGTCGTGGTCGAGCGCGAGTTCGTCGATCCGGCCGCCACGTTCGAAGACCTGTCCCAGTCCGAGCGCGTCACGGCGTTCAAGGACACCGCGGACCTGACTCGCGCCCTGGTCATCCTGGACGACCGGTACGACCTCGTGCCCGAGTGGCGCCACCTGGGTGACTACCATCAGCGCCGCGCGAACCCGCCCGAACGCTCCACCTACAACACCGGTCTGAACAACGCCGCCGGGCGCGCCTCACGGTTCCTCGCCTCGCAGTGGCAGAGCTTCGCCGTCGACAACCGTGGTCACAGCACCCGCCGCTACCACGGCCCGGCGACCTACACGCCCACCGTGGCCGGAGCCCTGCGCGCGCTGCACGACTCGCTCCTCAAGCTCGACAAGTTCCCCCACGCCCAGGCCCTGCGCACGCTGCTACGCGTCCAGTACGAGATCTCCGCCCACGGCGCCGCGCTGCGAGCTACCCTCACCCGCCGCCGCGGCGCACCGGACTACTTCACCGAGCGGGCCGCGGTCTACTGGCGGCTGACACGAGCCACGAAGAACATCAGCGGCAAGCTCGGAAGATCCGCCGGCGAAGCACTGCAGACCTCGCGCAAGGCAGCAGAGATCCTCAAGGACGTCGACGACGTCAGCCGCGACGAACTCCGCGAGATCCAGCGTGTCCTGACCGGCATCGACCGGCAGATCGCCCGCATCATCCACACCGGCGCGCACACCGCCGCCTACGTCGCATGCCAGCGCAAGGTGATCGACGCCACCGCCCGCGCCGGTGTCCGCAAGGCGCGCCCCGTCTGGGAACGGATCGACGTCACCACGCCCCCGGGACTGCTGGACGCTACCGCCGTCCTGGACGACCTCGCCCAGCGGTCCACGCCCAGACCCACACCACCCAGGATGGGGAACCGGCCAGCGTTCAC
The DNA here is from genome assembly GCF_054777735.1 of Myceligenerans cantabricum. Lineage (NCBI taxonomy): Bacteria > Bacillati > Actinomycetota > Actinomycetes > Micrococcales > Promicromonosporaceae > Myceligenerans > Myceligenerans cantabricum. The sequence continues at coordinate 260,682 of NZ_BAAHAJ010000008.1, read as the reverse complement.
CGCACTCGTGCAGGAAGAATCCCTACCCCGCCTCAAGCGCGTGCACACCACGTCACGGGAGAACCCGGGCATCCCCCCAGCACCGCGACTGCAGTCCTCTCCCGGGCACCAGCCACTGATCGATGGCCCCTAGCACCACGCGAGCACCCCGCGGGGAGTCACCGAGTCTGTCCGATAACACCGTGTGTACTCCTCCGCACACGGCTCGGCCTGATCCTCGAACCAGGCACGCGGCATGTTGCGGATGGCATGAGGGCCGCCGCATGGACGATGTCACCGAGACGACCCCGGGCGCACCTTCCTTGACATGAAGGCTGAACGCCAACCTGATCGCAACACTCCTGGGACCGGTGGGACCGCACCACCTCACCCATCCAAGGACGCCACGCACCGCCGGATCACGCTCTCGCTGCCAGCGGTCCCCTCCTGGCTCGGCGCCGCCGTCGCCAACACGCGACTCCTGGAAATGGCCTTGATCGTCTGGATCACGATGTGCCTCGCAGAAGTTGGCGTGATGCTTCTGCTCCTCCAGTTCGCCGCATTCGACGGCGCCGTCAGGCAAGACCTCGTCCACCTCGTACACGGTGAGACAACGGTTGGACCTGCCCCGCTCGATGGCGAACGCGAGGAGCCGTAGGCCATGACGGCAGCAGCACACCTGTCTCCCAGAACCCTGGGAGGCCGGTATGCGCAAGGACACCCGCAGCCCTGAGCAGAAGGTCGCGGACCGCCAAGCAAAGCTCGATGCGCTGCACGAGAGGCTGACCGACGCTGTGCAGTCGCTGGTCAGCGGGCAGGACTGGCAGCGGGCGATGGCGTTCGCCGCGAAGTTCCGCAGGTACAGCTTCGGCAACTGCATGCTGCTCTACACCCAGAGTCTGGCCGCGTACGAGGCCGGCCTGCTGCCGCAGCCGTTCCCGCGCTACGTGGCCGGATACCGGGCGTGGCAGTCACTGGGCCGCCAAGTTCGTGCCGGCTCACGAGGGTTCCAGATCCTCGCACCGACCACCGAGCGCGTGGCCGTGGCCGACGACGGCACCTCCCGCCGCCTCGACAAGGGTGAGATGCCCGCCCCCGGGGAGACGGTGACGACACGGATGGTGGGTGTGCGTCCGACGACGGTCTTCCCGGCCGAGTTCACCGACGGTGACGCCCCGATCCCCGACACACCCGCACCGCGGTTCCTGCAGGGCGAGGCACCGCCCGGGCTGTGGGAGGGGCTTGCGACCCTGGTCCAGGCGAAGGGCTTCACGCTCGACGACGTCGCGACCGCCGCCGAGATCGGCGGGGCGAACGGGGTCACGATGTGGGGCCCGGACAAGATCTTCGTCCGCGCCGACATGGAGCCCTTGGCACGGGTGAAGACGCTGAGCCACGACCTGTTGACCGCACCAAGCGGGTAGTGGACCTGGGGTTTCGTTGTCTCGATGCTGAGACGCCACGCCGATGGGTCCCGCGTTGCTCGTGTCGCGGTGGTTCTGTGCTGGGGTCTGCTCCACGACGACGTGGAGGAGGAGGCTGATGGGCGAGAGGTCTGGGTTCACGGTGCGGGACGTGGCCTCGCTGGAGGTCGTAGCGGTCGGGCGGGTGGTGCTCCCCGACGGCGACCCGTCGTGCACGGAGCTGCTCGACGGTGCCGGCGAGCCCGTGCGGGAGGTGGGGCAGTTCCTCGCCTCGATGCTGGCGTCGGGCGCGAGCCCGGGGTCACTGCGTTCGTACGCGATGGACCTGTTGCGCTGGTGGCGGTTCTTGGCCGCGGTGCAGGTGCCCTGGCGGCGCGCGGGGCGGGTCGAGGCGCGTGACTTCGTGCTGTGGATGCGTCTGGTCGGCCCGTCGGGCCGGGCGGGCGGCTATGCTCCGGCGACGATCAACCACGCGCTTGCGGCGGTCAAGGCGTTCTACGAAGACCGGGAGCGGGCTGGGGACGGCCCGCTGGTGAACCCGGTCCCATCCGCCGGGCACCGGCAGGGCCGGCCGGTCGAGGCTCATCACAATCCGATGGAGCCGTTCCGCGGGGGCCGGCGGGCGCCGTTGCGGCAGAAGCAGCCGCGGCTGGTGCCGAGGTACTTGTCGGACGAGCGGTTCGACGCGTTGTTCGCGGCGATGGTCTGTGACCGGGACCGGGCGCTGCTGGCGTTCTACGTGTCGACCGGTGCGCGGGCCTCGGAGCTGCTCAGGGCGACGGTGGACATGGTTGATCCGGGTTCCCAGCGCATCGCGGTGCGCCGCAAGGGTTCGGGCAGGGTGCAGTGGTTGCCGGCCTCGCCGGACGCGTTCGTGTGGTTGCGGCTCTATGACCAGCAGGCGCGGCGTCCGGCGGGTGAGACGGCGTTGTGGCTGACTCGCCGGGCGCCGGTGCGGCCGCTGACCTATCCCGCGGCGCGGCGGATGCTGCAGCGCGCGAACGACGCGCTGGGGACGAGGTGGGCGTTGCACGATCTGCGGCACACCGCGGCCCAGCGGATGGTCGACGACCCGGGGCTGTCACTCTCGGACGTGCAGTGGGTTCTGGGGCACGAGAACCTGACCACGACCCAGCAGTACCTGCGCCCGCGAGAGGAAGAGGTCGTCGGGCGCGTGCTGGCCCATCACCGCGGGCTCGTCGAGCGGCCAGCACCAGCGCCGATGCCGGTCGACGGGGCGGGCTATTCGCCCGAGGTGCTGGACCTGCTGCTGGGAGGGGCGTCGTGACCGGCAGGGTGGACCCGGTCGCCCACCAGCGGGCTGCCCTGCCGTCGAAGAAGGTCCCGACCGGGTACGGCGCGATCCGCCCTAAGGCGCCCACCCCGACCGTGCCGACCCCGGCGATCGCCCGCCCCACGGTGTGGCCTGCCTCGCAGATGAGCTACGAGGAAGTCATCGCCGCGGTGGAGGACCTCGAGCGCGGCCAGACCCCGAGCTCGGGTGAGTACCGGCGGCGGATCAGCGGCGTGGAACAGCTCCTGAACTGGCTGCTGACGTTCCCCGGCGAGTCGTGGCAGCAGCGGTGGCACGCGTCGGGCGTCGACAACGCCGGCAAGGCGTGGACCGACCTGGTCGCCGCGGGCGGGAACCAGTCCACCCGGCGCGCGACAGTCACCGGGGCGGCCGGGCGCCTGATCCTGCTGGACGTGATCCGCCCCGACTGGTCGTGGCTGTATGCGGCCGTCGCCGCCAAGGCCGTATTCGACCGGTACCGGCAGTTGCACGACCCTGAGGGGTTCGCGCTGATGGACCGTCTGTGCCGCCAGAACGACCGGCTGCAGTCGACCGACGCCGCGTTCGCGATCCGGCAGCTGACCCGGATGGTGATGCACAACGGCGGTCGGCTGGCCGATATCACGATGGCGGACTGCATCGAGGGGTACCGCGCCCAGGGAGTCAACAGCGCGACGCGGCAGCACTCGCACTGGTACACCCTGCTGATCGAAGCGGGCATCCTGCCCGCGGACAGCCCCGTCACGATTGTGATCGCCTCCCGCCGGGGGCAGTTCACCATCGAGGAGATGGTCGACCGCTACGACGTGAAGTGCACCCCGGTGCGCGACCTGCTGGTCGACTACCTGCACGAACGGTCCGCTGGGATGGACTACAACTCGATGCGGTACCTGGCCAGCAAACTGGTGCTACTTTTCTGGTGCGACCTGGAGATCCACGAGCCGGGCATCAACTCCCTGCACCTGAGCGACGACGTCGCGCGCCGGTGGAAGGCACGAGTGCACGGCGAGGTTCGCTACGGAGCCAACCGGATCGGCAAGAAGCGCGAAGACCCGTACACGATCCTGATGGCGGTACGCGCGTTCTACGCGGACCTGTCGCACTGGGCGCTGGAAGACCCTGCACGCTGGGCCAGATGGGCGACGCCATCACCGATCGACTCCCGGGACCTGGCCGGGATGAACAAGGTCCTCAAGCAGACCCGGTCCCGCATGCACCAACGCATCCGCGAGCTCGCACCACTGCTGCCGCGCCTCGTGAACGCCGCCGCGAGGCGCAAGACGGTCGCGGCGGACCTCCTGGCCGCAGCCCGCGAAGTCGGCCCGGGCCAGGAGTTCACCGTCGCGGGGCAGACGCTTCGACGAGCCGTCCAGGTGACCGACCCCGAACAGGGCGGGACAGGGCGACAGGGCGTGGTCCGCGCAGCGGCTGCCGACGCGCCCGAGGCAGCTTCGTCTGGTGAAGTGCTGCGGAACCTGACCTTGGAGGCCGACCGGGCGTTCTGGACGTGGGCGCTGATCGAGGTCTTCCGGCACACCGGCGCCCGGATCGAGGAGGTCCTGGAGATCACCCACCGCTCGTTCGTGTCCTACCGGCTGCCAGCGACCGGGGAGGTGATCCCGATGCTGCAGATCACCCCGTCCAAGACCGACAAGGAGCGCCTGATCGTGATCAGCCCCGCGTTGGCCGCCGTGTTCGCCGAGACCATCTCCCGGGTCAGAGGCAGCGCCGAGCACATCCCCTTGGTCAGCCGGTACGACTCGGCCGAGCGGGTCCATTCACCCAGGCTGCCGTTCCTGTTCCAACGACGCTGGGGACTGCGCGACCATGAGATGACCAAGTCCTACGTCACCGGGCTGCTCGACGAGCTCGTCCTGGCGGAGAAAATCGACAACGTCGATGGCACCCCGGCACGGTTCAGCCCGCACGACTTCCGGCGCATCTTCGCCACCGAGGCCGTCGCCTCGGGTCTGCCGGTCCACATCACCGCCAAGATCCTGGGGCACGAGTCCATCGCCACGACCCAGACCTACATCGCGGTCTACGACCAGGACGTGATCGACCACCACCGCGCGTTCATCGCCCGGCGCCGCGCGCTACGACCCGCCGAGGAGTACCGCGAACCGACCGACTCCGAGTGGGACGAGTTCCTCGGCCACTTCGCCCAGCGCAAGCTCGAGCTCGGCACCTGCGGGCGCGCCTACGGGACCGGATGCCAGCACGAGCACGCCTGCATCCGCTGCCCGATGTTGCGCCCCGACCCCGCCCAGCACCAGCGCCTCGAGACAATCATCGAGAGTCTGGACGAACGCATCGCCGAGGCCGTCGAACGCGGCTGGCACGGCGAGGTCGACGGGCTACGCACCAGCCGCGCGGCAGCCGAGCAGAAGCTCGTCCAGATGCAGCGCACCGCGACCAACCTCGGGATGCCGATCGTCCGCGGCGCTTCGCGGTCCACGACCGGTTCCTCATAGACACCGGCGACGCTGGTGCCCTCGTTGGCAGAAGGAAGCCTGGCCTGGTGGATCGCGGGACAACGGCAGCCACTCGCCCTAGCATTTCCACTGCCAGGTCAATCGGGACGGAGAGGACAGTCGTGGCGAACATGCCTGTGGTCGAGACGAGTGAGCCCGGTAGGTCGTGCCTTCTGTGCGGGTCGATCGACGACCCCACCGATGAGCACATCGTGCCGCAGACCCTGTGGAACGAGTGGGGCCTCGACCCCAACAGCGCCGGCCTCGCCCGCTACCGGTGCACGCTGTGCCGGAAGCACAACGGCGCTCTGTCCGCGCTGCACAGCAGGCCGGAGATGAAGGATCTGATCGTCCACGGCGGCCCTGTCAACAAGCGGACGCTGCGCCAGTTCGCGGACTGGGCCGTCTGGGTGACGATGGAACTCGGCCTCGCCCGGGGCACCGGAGTCCTTGACGAGGCCATGGCCCGGAAGCTTCTGCTCGACCACGCGGACGGCGGTGTCGGAGGGCCACCCGCAGGGATGCGTGTCTACGCAGCGCTCGTTGACGAGCAGCCGGCCACCGCGGTTGCGGTACCGAAGTTCGAGATCGCTGTGAAAGGCGACGACCGGATCTCGTACGACGAGTCCGGTGAGCCGAGCGGCTTCTCCGTTCGCGAGGGACGCATCAAAGTGGCTGAGTCCATCGTCGTCGGCCACCTCGCCGTGATCGTCCTCGGCCGGACGCTCGGTTCTGGCCCGGATCATCGCCGGCGCCTGGACGCGGCCGCCGCCGTAGCTGGCCTGGCCCCCGTACACCCGCTGCCCAACGGCAAGGCGACTCTGAGCGTACTGAAGGTACCCATGAGCGCACTGAACGACGTGTTCGTACCGCCTGGACTCGGATCCGACACGTCGCTCTTGCCCAAACAGATCCGGGCGGTCATGGAACTGTTCGACCTGTCAGCGGCGCCCTGACCTGCTACACCTCGCTGAACACGAGGGCTGCCCATGATGCTCACCGCACGGGGCAGCCCTTGGCCGGTATACAGACCGGCCGCCGGACACGGCGTAACTGACGTACCTACCTCCCACAGGACCTGTGGGAGGGCCAGATGCGCAGGAACAGCCGCACGCTCGAAGAGAAGACAGCCGACCGTAACGCCAAGCTTGACGCCCTGCACGACAAGCTGACCGCCGCGGTCGAGCAGCTCGTCACCGGTGATGACTGGCGGCGCGCCCTGAGGTTCGCCGCGCGGTTCCGCTCCCGGTCGTTCAACAACACCCTGCTGATCTGGGTCCAGCACACCACCGCGCACGACCAAGGCATCGTGGCCGCTCCAGCGCCGACCTACGTCGCCGGGTTCCAGCAGTGGCGCGCGCTGGGGCGCCACGTCATGAAAGGCCAGCCCGGCTACCAGATCCTGGCCCCGGTCACCGCCCGCATGGCCGGCCGCGACGACGACCCCGCCTCCTGGCACCGCCTGGCCAAAGGGCAGAAACCCGAACCCGGCGAAGTCGTCAGGACCCGGATGATCGGGGTCCGACCCGCCTACGTCTGGGACATCTGTCAGACCGACGGCGCCCCGATCCCCGAACCACCACCCGTCCAGCTTCCCGCAGGGCAGGCGCCACCCGGCCTCTGGGACGGTCTGGCCGCCCAGGTCGACGCGCTCGGCTACCACCTGCGCATGGTCCCCGACACGGCCGCGCTCGACGGCGCCGACGGCCGCACGACCTACGCCACACGCCTTGTCGAGATCAGCTCCGACCTCGGACCCGGCGCCCAAGCCGCCGTCCTGGCCCATGAGCTCGCCCACGCCATGCTCCACGCACCCGGCCACGACACCGCCCCCGAGGACGGCACCACCCCCGCACCCGGTACCGAAGGCCGATCCCCGCACCGCGGAATCCGAGAGGTCGAAGCCGACTCCGTCGCCTACATGGTCGCCGCCGCCCACGGCCTCGACCTGACTGGCTCGACCGTGCCCTACGTCTCCGGATGGGCCGCCACCGTTCCCAGCAACGACCCGATCCAGACCATCCAGAACACCGCGGCGCGCGTCCGGACCACCGCCCTGACGATCCTCGACCGCCTCGATACCCACCAGATCCCTGACGGCGCACCACCAGCCCCGGCACCACGTCCTCCCTCCGCCGCGAGCCCTTCGACCGAACCGACCATCAGCCCAGCCCAACCGGCCGAAGGAATCTCGCTATGACAACGACGACCTCGCTCCGCTGGTGCAGAAAAGAGGCCGGCCACCTGTACGGGCACGCACCAGGCGACCCTGATGTACCCGCCCACAACGGGATCGCAGAGATCGAGGCCGAGTCCGTCGCGGCGTTCATCCTGGCGGCTCACGGTGTCGACTCCTCGGACTACACCGTCCCGTACGTGGCGACGTGGGCCTCGCGCGTGAAAGATGGCGACCCGGTCACCGTCGTTCAGCGGACCGCCGCGCGGGTGCGGACGATCGCGTTGCAGATCCTGGAAGGCCTGGACACGCAGCAGGTGTCCGACGGCGACCCGCCTGGTCTGGACCGCTCCACGGGACGCGAGCCCCCGCGCCGCTCTGAAGGCCGCAGCGCGCCATCCCCGTCGCCGGCCGCGTCGTCACGGGCGCCGGCGACTGGTGAGGAACTGACGCGTCGAAGGCTGCCCCCGGCACAGGATTCCCCTTCCCGCATCGAAGGGATCGGTCGATGAGCGCGGCTACCGAGGTGGTGATGAATGTCGACGACGACGGCCACGTCACCGTGATGGTCGACGAGAACCCGTGGATCCCGCCGGCACCAGGCGATGTCCTCCCAGAAGCGCAGATGGGCCGCTCGGATGTGCCGTGGATCCTGGACCGGCTCCTGGCCGAGCACGGCGGGCCCTTGCACGTCGTGCTGCACGACGGTGACCAGGTCTTCTCCGACACGGTCACCCGTGACCGACTCGCCTACCTGGGTCCTCGGCCGACGGACCACCAGAAGCCAGCGGCCAGGCCAACGGCCACGCCCGCCGACGTACCGGCACGCCCGCCCGAAAGCCTGGTGCGCCCATCAGCAGGTTGGTTCGAGGCCGGCGGCTACACCCCCGGCGAGCAGGTCGCCGTCGCAGTGATCGTCACCCGGCTGAGCGCCGACGAGCACGGAGGCATCGGGTTCACGCTGCCCGCGGCGCTGCGGGCGATGGTGGGAGACGTCGTCGCGATCGGCGAGGACTCCCGGGAGATCTACATCGACCAAGCCGACCGCCAACCGGTGACCCTGCGCGCGATCCGCGACGCCCTCAACAGCCCCACTCCCTCCAGCCCGACGTCGCGTCCGCAGGCGGGGCTGGACGACCTGAACCAGGGCTTCCGCCGACCGACCGGTGGCCCGGACCCGTCGAGGTGACCCGCAATGACGACGAACACCACCCGCGCCGGCGGGGACGACCTGACCAACCTCGCCTTCATGGGCCTGGCCGCCCTGCTGACGCTGTCGGCCGTGCTACGCGTGGCGGCGAACGCGGCCGCGTTCCTCACCGGCCGCCCTCTGCCCGACGGCGGTCCAGCCACTGGACTGAAGGTCCTGACCGACCCTGCCCACCCCGGCACGGTACTCGGCGACACCGGCCTGAACGCCTTCGTGTACTGGATCACCGTCGTCGTCCTGCTGTCCGCGGGCGGGACCACGGTGTGGTTCGTGTGGCGGATGGTGGGCCGGTTGCGGACACCGTCGGCCCGCCGAGACGTTCGGGCCGGGCTGGCCTCCACGTCGGACTTCGCGCGCACCGGGTCCCGCCGCGCGCTGGTGAAGCGCTCGACGACGCTGCGCCCGTCGCTGGACCAGGCGGCCCCGGCCGACGTCGGCTACCTGCTGGGCCACGCACGCGGACGAGAGCTGTGGGCATCGGTCGAGGACTCGATGCTCATCCTCGGCCCACCGCGGTCGGGCAAAGGCCTGCACCTGGTCATCAACATGATCCTCGACGCCCCCGGCGCCGTCGTGACGACCTCGACCCGACCCGACACCCTGGCCGTCACGATCGCGGCACGCCAGCAGCAGGCAGGGCCGGTGGCGGTGTTCGACCCGCAAGGACTTGCAGGCGACGTCGGGGCCGGGCTGCGCTGGTCACCGATCCGCGGCTGCGAGACACCGCGGCGCGCCATGGTCCGCGCCGCAGGTCTGGCCAAGGAGACCGGGCTGGGCGGCAAGGGCGTGGAGAACGGCGGCTTCTGGGAGAACACGACCCGAGGCGCACTGCAGGCCATGCTCCACGCCGCAGCCCTTGCCGGGCGCACGCCCAAGGACCTGTACCTGTGGTCGCTCTCGCCGGCCGCTGCGCAGGACGCCGTCTCCATCCTGCGCGCACACCCCGCCGCGGCACACGGGTGGGGCGACGGGCTGGACGGCATGATCAATGGCGACCCGCGCACCCGCGACAGCCTCTGGATGGGCGTCGGACAGGCCCTGTCCTGCCTCGCAGACCCCGCCGTCCTCGACGCCGTCAGCCCCGACCCGGAAGAAGTATTCGACCCCGAGCAGTTCCTGCGCCGCCGCGGCACGCTGTACCTGCTCGCCACCGGATCCGGGGCGTCCGCCTCCAGCGCCCTGGTCGCCGCCCTCATCGAGGACATCACCGAAACCGCCCGGCGTCTTGCCGCCCGATCCCCGGGACAGCGACTGGACCCGCCGCTGCTGCTCGCGTTGGACGAGATCGGGAACATCACCCCGCTGCCCTCCCTGCGCTTCCTGATGGCCGACGGCGGCGGCACCGGCATCACCACCGTCCCCGTCTTCCAGTCACTCGCCCAGGCACGCGACCAGTGGGGAGCAGAATCCGCAGCAGCGATCTGGGACTCGTCCATCGCCAAGGTCGTCCTCGGCGGCACCTCCTCGGCGTCGGACCTGCGGGACCTGTCCGCGCTGCTGGGCGAGAAGGACGAGACCACCGACTCGCTCACCATCGGTCACGACGGATCCCGCTCGGTCCAGCGGTCGCTTCGCCGGGTGCCGGTGTTGCCGCCTGAGGCGATCCGCACCCTCCCGTTCGGCACCGGACTCATCCTGCTGCGCTCAGCACCGCCGATCATGGCCCGCCTACGGCCGTGGACCAAGCGTGCGGACTCGGCCCAGCTTTCCGCCGGGCGGACTACGTTCGAGACCCAGCCCCATTCGCATGCCGACGACGTCGACACAACCGTGCCCTTCGGACACGATCAACCCGAGGACGGTAGCCAGTGATGAGGTGCGCCGAGGGACACAGCAGGTGGTCGTGGATGTCTGCTCCCACGGGTCCGGGATAGCCGCCATCGATCTCCGGCTCGTCTCTTCCGGTCGGTGACCGATATGCGCTGCGGGCAATTGCTAGAGCACTGCCGGTTACTCGTTGGGGCACTGCTCCGGGCCGAAGCCCATCTCGATGAGTGTCTGCGCCGGCAGCCCATTGGAGGTCTGCGCGGCGCACGGGCCAGTAAGCGGGTTGGCAATTTCCCACTCGGCGAACTTCCCGGCGGCCTCCAGGTCGTGGTTGAGGGCCGACTGTTCCTCGGGCGCGAACGTCAGATAATCCTCCACGGTCAGGTCCCCGACGCCGGACTCCTCCTCGGCGAGAGCTTCCAGTTCGGCTCGCGAGAAGCAGACGTCGTCCACGTAGACGCATGGGGTGCCGTCGAGCGCAACTTCTTCGTCAGTGTCACGCTCGGCGGCTGTGGAGGCGACGTAAACCTGACTGGAAGTGGATTCCCAGTCGCTCTCGGCGATCCGCCAGTACCCGCCCTCAGCGTCTCCTGCGTTCACCTCCAGGTAGATGCTGCCTTCACCGGTGGCGTTGGTGTACAGGTCTCCGACCGCCTCAAGGGTGTCCATGTCAGACCCCGTGTACGTGTTCCCGTCGGCAGAGACGTAGTCGAACGTGATCGCGTAGGCAGGGTCCTCGCTGGTGTTGCCCGTGTACGTGGCCGTGATCGGGACGGCGATGTAGACGTTGCCCTCCTCGGGCGAGACAGCCAACGGACTGAGATCGCAATCGCACTCCTCGACCTCGGCATCCACCACGGCCTGGGTGGCATCGGGGTCGGTCTCGCCGAAGGTGAGCTTCCAGTCGCCGAACTCGAAGGCTTCGCCGGGCACGAACGGATCAGAGCGGAACGTGCCCTTCACTGGCTTCGGCGTCTCGGACAACCCCGGCTCAGCAGAAGGTTCAGTCTCCTGAGCGAAGCCGGTGGACTGGCTCGACTCGGGCTCGGGGTCATCAGCGGTACATGCCGACAGACCGGCAGCCAGGGCTGCCGCGGTCAGCGCTGCAGCGAGCGTCTTGGTACCCATGACGTCCCTATAGGGGTTTGTGCTGGCGACGTAGCGGCAGCCAGCCCGACTGTTCATCGCGAGGCCACGCACCACAGGTTCCGAGTGCGGCACTGGTCTCCAGGAACTGCTCATGGTCTGCGGCTGACGCGGAACTGAAGACATCCTCCAGAAGGCAGTTGGGGTACGGCACGCAGGTGTCCCCTTGACGGTACGTGGGGGCCGAGCCGCATGCATGTCGAGCTCTCGTCGCCACTCCCTACCGGGAGTGAACTCCCCTCGGCAGTGCCGTAGCGCCGATCGCCCGGCGCTGGGGTCACACCTGAGATGCAGGAGCGCCGACCGAAGACCGGTGCGTGATCGTCAGGAGTATCTCCATGCCCCTCATCCCCACGTCCACGAGCCTGGCTGGACACCCGGCCGGCAACCCGCGGCTGCAGAAGTCCGCCGACAGGTCCCGGGAGAATAAACCCCCGGTCGCAGTCGACCTGGTCGGGGTCGACGACCTCACCGAGGTGATGCATCACTGCTTCCGGTTCGGTGACTGGTCTCCGGCCTCCGGGCGCCTCCAGACGAGGTGGGACGGTTCCTGGTCGTTCACCGTGCGCCGGATCGGGCACGACGCCGTCCACGTGGACCACACCGCCCGCCGTACTCGCACGAAAGCCGCTTACCGCCGATCCGAAGGCGACGTGCTCGGCAACGGGCTGATCGTCGCTGGGCGCATCCTGCCCGACGACGCCCACAACGGCGCGACGGCGTGAACGGGACCATCATGGACGAGAACCTGAACCCGAACCATGAGCCCGATCCCGAGGCTTCGCACGCGGCCGTCTCGGATGCCGAGAGTCTCTTGGACGCCTACCTGGCGAACGCCTTCGCACTGCCCGCCGATGTGGCAGCCCTGCACGACGACGGCGAGGGCGACGAGGAGTTCGACGAAGACGACCTCGTGGATGTCTCCGTCAGCCCACTCGCCGACGGTCGCGCACGTGAAGAACGCGCTGGAGCGTCCTCGGCCTCCGGGCCGTTCGACGCGGGCGTACCGCTGCAGCCGATGAACCTGCGTGCCCTGACCTCCACCGAGGCGGAGATCTACTGGCCGGTGCTGGACGACTGGGTTATTTGGCTGCGTCGCGAGTACGGTCTCGCTATCACGCACGTCCCGCCGCTGTGGCACCGACACGCCGAGCTGCGGTGGGAGCTGTCCGCCCTGCACAGCGCGTGGCTCGCCTCCTACCACCCCGACGCGTCCGCCCTGGCACCGGCGGCCTGGCACCGCGAGCTGGCCGAGTCTCTGCGTCGCCTGCACGACTGGGTCGCCCAGTCCGGCACCACCCTGACCCAGGACCGCCCGACCAGCGTGACACTCTGGCCAGGCGAGCCCGGTTTCGGTGCCGCCGAGACCTGGCAGAACACCGCCCGGCCCGCGCCCATCACCGACCGAGCCGCGGACTTCGATGCCTGGCTCGCTGACGACCTCGCAGCCCGCCGCACCGTGGAAGCCCGGGTGCGCGCGTCGCTTCCCACCCTGAGCGGGCAACCCCTGTCCAGCAGGGAGCGGTCGTGATGTTCGACGACGACCTCGAACGCGCCCTGGACCGGGCCTACGGCCACGACGAGCACGCCAAAGCGGCCATGCGGGCGGACGTGGTCGCGATGCATGACCACGACACCATGGACGCCACACTCGCCCACGAGCTGATCGCCCGCAACACGTGGGCCGCGCTCCGCACCCTGGGGATCTCAGGCGGACGCATGTTGGTGCTGGGACAGGACGCCGAGCTGTTCGCCGGCCTACCGGCCACCGAACGCCGCCTGCACCCCGGTGACCGTGCCGGGTTCACCGCACGCATCCCAACCACCACCCCGCCACGGGCGGGTACAGCACCCCACCCGAACCTGCACCTGCACGCCTGGCAGCACGACCAGAGCAAGGACCAGCACGACGTCGTGATCGCCGTGCCCGGATACGCCGACGTCGCCCTGCGCCGCACCAAGGCCCTGACCGACCGACGCGCCGAGCAGATCCTCGGACTCATCGACTGTCTGGCGAACACCGAACCGGGCGGTTACACGGCCGGCCTGGTCTCCCACGACGTGCTCGACGACGCGGACGTCGAAAGTCGCCGCCTTCTGACCGAGCTCGGTGAGCTCGTCGGCGCGCTGCGCCTGCCCTCAGGCGCACTGCGCGACCATCCGGGCAACGACGCCGTCGTGGACCTGATCATCCTGCGCCGCCACGACGGCACACCCGTCCAGCCACACCAGTTCCTGCCCGCACCGGTGCGAGTCCTGCACGGAGAGCAGGTCCGCGTGAACCAGTACTTCCTCGACCATCCCCAGCACATCCTGGGCCGGCTCGACACACGCACCAGCCCGTGGGGACCGCCCGAGCCTGTCGTGCACCCCAAGGGCCCTGGCATGGACCAGGAGCTGACCGCCGGGCTCGCCACGATCACCTCCTACGCACACCGCGCCGGTCTCACCGCCGCAACCGAGCAGTGCCTCGACCTGGACACGCCCATCGACTACACGCTCGTCCACGAGCACGACCTCGACGCCGTCCGACGACGGATCCAGACGCTGCGCACCTCCAGGAATCGTCCGGCGACCGAACGCCCGCCAGCCCGGCCTGGAGGCTCGGACCTGAGCGGCCCTCGCCGCGACGACGGTACCGGTCCTCACCTGTGAGGTCGTGACCGCGTGGTGCGGCCACGCACGAAACTCTGCAGCGACGTCAACACGGAGGTGGCGGCATGGGCGCCAAACCGCGGCCCACCACGCTCGGGACCGCTCTCGGACTTACCCGCACCCAAGACGTCGGCCAGGCAGATCGTCCCGGAAGTTCTGCCGACAACCACAGGATCGCGGTGGGTAAGGTGCTCGTCGATGTCTGACGACTGGTTGTCCGAGACCCGCACCTCCTACGACACCGACGCGTCCGGCTACGCCGCGAAGGTGGTGGGTCTGCTGGACGGCAACCCGTACCTGCGCGCGAGCCTGGCGTTGTTCGCCGACCTGGTGCGCGAGGCAGGAGGCGGGCCGGTCGCTGACGTCGGGTGCGGTCCGGGGCATGTCACCCGACGTCTGAACGACCTCGGGGCGGACGCGTTCGGCATCGACCTGTCGCCGGAGATGATCGCCATCGCGCGGCGGGACCACCCCGATCTGCGGTTCGAGGTCGGCACGATGACCGGCCTCGACCTCCCCGATCACTCGGTCGCCGGCGTCCTGGCGTTCTGGTCGGTCATCCACATCCCCGATCACGCCGTACCCGGGGTCTTCACACAGTTCCAGCGCATCCTGCGCCCAGGAGGCCCACTCCTGGTCGGGTTCCACGTCGGTGACCGGACCCGCCACAGGACCGAGGGATACACAGGCCGCCAGATCAGCGTCGACAGTCATCATCGCCGGCCCGCCCAGGTCGCCCGGTGGCTGCGAGGGGCCGGGTTCACGATCGAGGCCGAGCTGCTCCTGCGGCCCGACAACGAGGTTCCTGGAGCGATCGTGATCGCACGACGTCACGCCTGACATGTCGTGGCAGTCAGTCAGGGGCAGGAATGGGCCGCCGACCCAGGCTGGGCGCCCGGACGACGGCCCTTTCCTTGTTCTGGTGCGGCAAGTCACGCTGCCCGCTCGTCCTTCTCAGCACGCCGATCGAGGCCGGACATGGAACGGAGACCTCCGGGCACGGGCTCTTGCTCCCGAGCCTCCTGCTCGCCGATCTCCACCATCGCCTGCAACACCGCCGACACATCCGGCGCCTCACTGAGCCGCTCGATGTAGTGCCGCCCAGTCACACCGGTGTCGATCTTGTGTCCGAGCAGCGCCGCTGCCTCGAACGGTCCGCGCTCGCGCGCGACGTATGTCGCGACGGTCGACCGCAGCAGGTGCGGGTACACCTCGCCGGTCATTTCGGCTGCCGCGAGCGCCGCGCGTAGTTGTCGGCGACAGTTGGTCGGTGCCTGGCACTTGAGGACGGTGCCGTCGTCCCGGTAGCGGCGTGACGGGAAGACCGGCATCTCCGCCGTGGCGGTCGCCGGCCGGATCGTTCGGAGGGATTCGACGGCGAACGGTGGGATCACGATCACTCGTTCCCCGGCTTCGGTCTTCGGGATCTCCTGGCGGACGCAGCCTTTCCCCTTGATGGCGACCATCGTGGCGTCGATGGTGATCGTTGGCGCGCCGTCGGCGGGATCCAGGTCCGCCTCGCCCCACCGCAGTGCGAGTGCTTCGCCGATTCGTACGCCGGTGCCGAGCAAGACGTCGATCAGGACCGCCAGGTGCTTGCTGGGGTCAGGGCCCGGGCGGTCTTTCCCTGCCTTGACCCAGTCGCGCACGGCTTGACGAAGACGGTAGACGTCCGTGACGGTCATGGCCTTGGGCACGGGCTTCTTGAGCGCCGGGGCGACCGTTCTGCGCATGGGGTTGTCGCGGATCGCGTCGTGAATAACTGCGCGGTCAAGAACCATGTTGAGGACACTTCGAAGTCGGACGGCCGTGTTCGTCATGTCGTTCTCATCCGAGGTGCCGCCGGCGACGATCGAGTCGATGAAGCGCTGGCACACGGCGGGTGTCAACTCGTTGAGCCGTTTCTTCCCCAGCAGCGGGACTGCGTACCTGCCGAGGTGCTGCTCGTACTTGTCGATCGTCTGCGGCTTCATCGGCGGTCGGGGCCACGTCGAGCGCACTCGCATCTCGGTGACCCACTGCCGGCAGGCTAGTCCGACCTTTGAGTCCGGCTTGAGTTCGTCCGAGCCGCGTGCGGCGTTGAGGATCTCAGCGACAGCCGCCTGAACCCTGAGCCGCGCCTTGTCCTCCTGGGAGGCATTGCGTGAGACCGGGACGATGTCCCCGGTCATGAGCTTCAGCCTTGTCCGTGCTCGCCATGTCTTGGGGCCGGTCTGCTTGATGGAGATCTCGCCGTGCTCACCAGGCTTGAGTTCGGTCCTGCCCATGGCTCACCACCCCGATCCGGCGGCGCCCTGCTCCGGCGCCGTCTCACCGTCGCGAGGCTCGGGGTCCGCGGCGCACGATTCCAGCCACTCCCGCACATCCGCCTCCGCGAACAACAGGTGCCGGCCGATCTTGTAGGCACGAGGGCCCTGCCCGTGCTTGCGCCAGGTGTAGACCGTTGCGGGCGTCGTACGCAGGACAGTGCACAGCTCGTCGAGCGTCCACATCGGGGTGCGGTCGAGCGGCTTCTCATGCGCGGCGTTCATGTATCTGAGGTGCGCCAGGGGTGCTGCCGACTTCGTGTATCGGCAGGCATTGACGGGCGCTGGCGGGCGCTCCAACCGTGTCATGAACCGTGTCATCTTGGGGCCACCTATCTTTCCATCAGGTGCCCCACGAGAGCGACAAAGGCCGCCGACCAGGTCAGATACCCGGTCGGCGGCCTCGGTCGACCAGCCTCAGCCGCTCTTGCGGCGAAACATCTTCTGCACGGGGCCCGTGGTCTCCGAGCCGTGCACCGCTCCGGTGTTCCGCTCCGACTCCGCCGTGCGGTGGCTCGCGTTGTTCTTGCGCTCCAGCGCCTCGCGGAACTTGGCCTTCGCGTCCTCGCTCGGTGCCGTGCTGCGGTCGTCGTTCTCGGACGTCACACCGACCACCTCCTCGTCGTCTCAGGATCCCTGGCCGGGTCCGTTCGACCAGAGTCGCCCAGACAGCCACGGGGCGCCAGTGCTTTTCCACCCACGGCACGCGAACTGCACGGTTCGAACCGGCGATGCACGCACGACGGCGGCCCCTCCCGGCCCACCGGCACCGGGCCGGCTCACGCCGGGTCGACGCTCAGCGCGGCGCCGTCGCCGGCCGCCCCGGGATCACCCTCGCGGGCCTCGGCGTCCTTGCGCAGGCCCGTGATCGCCGCCTCGAAGTCCTCCAGGGACGAGAAGTCCTGGTAGACGCTCGCGAACCGGAGGTAGGCGACCACGTCGAGCTCGCGCAGCGGCCCCAGGATCGCCTTGCCGATCTCGTTCGCCTCGATCTCCGCGCTGCCCGTGCTGCGCAGCGCCTCCTCGACGCGCTGCGCCAGGAGCGCGAGGTCGTCGTCACTCACCGGGCGCGGCTGGCAGGCCTTGCGCACACCGGTGGCGATCTTGTCCCGGACGAACGGCTCCGTCGCACCGGACCGTTTGACCACCGTCAGGCTCGCGGTCTCGATGGTGGTGAAGCGCTTGTGGCACGCCGGGCACTCCCGCCGACGGCGGATCGAGGACCCGTCGTCCGACGTCCGCGAGTCCACCACGCGCGAGTCGCTGTTTCGACAGAACGGGCAGTGCATGCGGTCTCCTGCGGGCTCGGTCAGTGGCCGGTTCTCCCGGCCGAGACTTGACCGTATGCGGGCAAACCACACCCATGCAACACGACCCCAGCAATAACGAGTCCGCCCTCGGCCGACTTCGTCGCCGACTTCACCCGGCGGGAGTCACCCTGCCGGGACGTAGAGGGTCTGCCCCACCGTCAGGCCACCACCCGCCAGGCGGTTCAGGTCCTGCAGCTCGCGCACGACGTCACGCACGTCCTGGCCGGGCTCCGCGACGGACACGGCCAGCCCCCAGAGCGTCTCCCCGGGCTCGACGGCGTGCGCCCGCACCTCGGTGGGCGGCTCGGGCGAGCTGGCGACCGCCGTCGCGCTCCACACCACCGGGGTCGCCAGGACCAGTGCCGCGACGGCCACGGCAATCCGGCCCCGGACGGTCAGCCGCAGCCCTTCGAGGTCGAGGCGGGCTGCGAGCGTGCGGCCCGTGCCGTCCGGGACGCCTCCCGGGGCCGCGTGGTCCGCGCCGGCCTCCCGCGCGGCACTCTCGCCCGCGGCCGCCGGGCGGGCGCCACCCGCCGCGTCGAGGGGTGGCACCACTCGCAGATGACGCCTGCCGTACCGCGCCCGCGGCACCGACGACCTCCTGAGCCCGCGGACCTCCGTCGTGGTGGTCGTGCTCATGACCGCCTCCCGAGATAGTCTGTCGAACACTCGCCTGTCGCACACCTGTACGACGAACACCCGTACCATTGTGTAGCACGCAACACCCGTCGTGTCGAG
Organism: Myceligenerans cantabricum; assembly: GCF_054777735.1. Lineage (NCBI taxonomy): Bacteria > Bacillati > Actinomycetota > Actinomycetes > Micrococcales > Promicromonosporaceae > Myceligenerans > Myceligenerans cantabricum. Next base: position 242,203 of record NZ_BAAHAJ010000008.1, on the reverse strand, counting down.
ACACGCTCGAACATCCGTTTGAGATTCCCCCTGATCCGATCTAGAGTTGGCAGCATCAATCGATGAGGAGGGCCACAGCATGACGGGACGCGAGAGGACGCCGGGCATGATGCCGGGAAGCCTGGGCAGTGTCGGCACCATCGCCCGGGGCGACGAACCGATCGACCTCGGCGACGCCGCCGAGCGCCTGACCCCCCGCCAGCGGAAGGTGCTGACGTGCATCCGTGAGTCCTTCACGGCTCGCGGCTACCCGCCGTCGATGCGTGAGATCGGTGATGCGGTCGGCCTGGCGAGCCCGTCGAGCGTGAAGCACCAGCTCCAGGTCCTCGAGCGGAAGGGCTTCCTGCGCAGGGACCCGAACCGCCCGCGAGCGATGGAGCTCGTCGACCCGGCGTCGGGCGCCCGCCAGAATCCGCCGCAGGGCGAGGTGCACTGGGGCTCGTCGACCGAGGAGTCCGGGGCCACGCCCGCGACGTCGTACGTACCGCTGGTCGGCCGGATCGCCGCTGGTGGCCCGATCCTGGCCGAGCAGGCCGTCGAGGACATCTTCGCGCTCCCGCGCCAGGTGGTCGGCGACGGCGAGCTCTTCCTGCTCAAGGTCGCGGGCGACTCGATGGTCGATGCCGCGATCTGCGACGGGGACTGGGTGGTCGTCCGCCGGCAGAACGTCGCGGAGCAGGGCGAGATCGTCGCGGCCATGATCGACGGTGAGGCCACGGTCAAGACGTTCAAGCAGACCGGCGGCCACGTCTGGCTGATGCCGCAGAACGCGGCCTACGAACCCATCCCGGGCGACGAGGCGCGGATCCTCGGGCGCATCGTCGCGGTGCTGCGCAGCCTGTGACGTGGTGCCGGGTCAGACGCGCCGCCGTGTCGGCGCGGGCGTGCTGACCCGGCAGCGCCTCACAGCCCGAAGCCGCGCTGGATCGCGCGCACCTTCTCGGCCGACGCGCGCAGGTCGCGCAGCTCGTCGTCGGACAGCGGCACCTCGATGGTCTCGGTGGCACCGCGCCGGTCCACGAGGGCGGGCACCGAGAGGCACACGTCGCTGATCCCGTAGTAGTCGTCCAGGAGCGAGGACACCGGCAGCACCCGGCGCTCGTCCTGGAGCACGGCCTCGATGATCCTCGTCGCGGCGAGCCCGATCGCGTAGTTCGTGGCGCCCTTGCCCTCGATGATCCGGTAGGCCGACTGCACGACCTCCGTCGCGATGCCCGCCCGGGCCGCCTCGTCCAGCGCGGAGCGCCCGCCGAGTCCCGGCCACTCCAGGAGCGGCACGCCGGCGATCGACGCCGAGCTCCACAGCACGATCTCCGAGTCGCCGTGCTCCCCGGCGATGTACGCGTGCACGTTGCCGACCGCCACGCCGGCCTCCCGGGCGATCGCCGCGCGCAGCCGCGACGTGTCCAGCACGGTCCCGCTTCCGAAGACCCGCTCGCGTGGCAGCCCGGAGAACTTCTGCGCCGCGTACGTCACGACGTCGACCGGGTTGGTGATCATCATGAGGATCGCGTCGGGCGCCACGTCGACGATGCCGGGCAGGATCTTCCGCGTGAGCCCCACGGTCGACTCGGCCAGGTCGAGGCGCGTCTGGCCGGGCTTCTGCTTGGCCCCCGCCGTCACGACGACGACGTCGGCCCCCTCGCACACCGCCACGTCGTCGGACCCGACGACCTCCGCCTGCGGCACGAACATCTGGCCGTGCCGGAGGTCGAGGACCTCGGCGTCGACCTTCGCCCGGTTCACGTCCAGGAGCGCGACGGTGCGCGCGGTGCCCCGGGCGAGCGCCGCGTAGGCGAGCGTCGCCCCGACGGCCCCGGCACCCACGACCGCCAGCTTCGTGGTCCTGGCGGCGGGCTGGTGCGCGGCGGTGACGCCGTCGGCTGCGGTCACGGTTCCTCCCGGGGATCTCGGTGCGTGGGGTCGCCGGCCGGCACAGGCCTGCCACCGGCAGGACTGCTAGGTATCGAGCCTGGCCAGCGCGCCGCGGACCAGTGCCGAGTCGGTCGTCGGCCAGAAAGGCGGCATCGAGCGCACCAGGAACGACGCGTAGCGCGCGGTCGCCAGGCGCGGGTCCAGGACGGCGACCACCCCGCGGTCCCCCGTGCTGCGGATCAGGCGGCCCGCGCCCTGTGCGAGCAGCAGCGCGGCGTGCGCCGCCGACACCGCCATGAACCCGTTCCCGCCGGCCTGCTCGATCGCCCGGGCGCGCGCGGCCTTCACCGGGTCGTCCGGCCGCGGGAAGGGGATCCGGTCGATGAGGACCAGCTGGCACGACGGGCCGGGCACGTCCACCCCCTGCCACAGGGACAGGGTGCCGAACAGGCATGCCGCCGGGTCCTTCGTGAACTCCCGCACCAGGGTCGGTAGCTGGTCGTCGCCCTGCGCCAGGACCGGCAGGTCGAGACGCTCGCGCATCGCCTCGGCCGCCGCCGTCGCCGCACGGCGGGACGAGAACAGCCCGAGCGTGCGGCCGCCGGCCGCGGTGACGAGCTCGGCGATCTCGTCGAGCTGGGCGTCGGTGGTCGGCTCGCGGCCGGGCGCGGGCAGGTGGCGGGCGATGTAGCAGATCCCCTGCTTCCCGTAGTCGAACGGGCTGCCTACGTCGATCCCCTGCCAGGCGGCGTGCTCGCCGTCGGCGGCGCCGTCACCGGCCGCCGCGGCGCTCTGCCGGTCCAGCCCGAACGTCCTCGCGATGGGGTCGAACGTCCCCCCGAGAGCGAGCGTCGCCGACGTGAGCACCCCGGTCGCCGTGCCCAGCAGGTGCGTCCGGATCAGCCCGTCGACCTGCAGCGGAGCGGCGTGCAGCCGGGAGACCGACTCGCTGAACCCTCCCCACCCGGAGTCCGGGCGGGTCAGCCACAGCACGTCCGCGGTCGTGTCCTCGGCGGCCATCCGCTCGGCCACCTCGAAGAGCTGGAGCACGGCGCCCTGCGCGAGCTTCAGCCCGGGGTCGCCGTCCTTCCCCGCCGCGCCGCCGGAGCCCTTCTCCTGCTTCTCCGGCCTGAGGTCGCTGAGCACGCCGCGCGCCGCGTCGCGCACCGCCGCGACGGCGTCGCGCAGCTCGCCCTCGAGGCCCTGCGGGAACCTGTTGCCCTGCGCGGTGACCAGCAGCGTGCCGAGGGCGGTGCCGGCGTCCTCCAGGCCGGTGGTGCCGGCGCCCGCGTGCCGCCGCGCGAGACGCGCCGCATGCTCCACGGACGCCGCCGAGAGCTCCACCGTGGCCGACGCCGTGACCCGGTCCACCAGCTCGTGCGCCTCGTCCACGATCACCACGTCGTGCTCCGGCAGGACGTTCGAGTTCCCGGCCGCCGCGATACCGAGCATCGCGTGGTTCGTCACCACGACGTCGGACTCGCGGGCCGACGCGCGGGCCTGGTCCGGGAAGCACTCGGCGAGCATCGGGCACTTGCTGCCGAGGCACTCCAGCGCCGTCACCGACACCTGGCGCCACGCCTTGTCCGGCACGCCCGGGACCAGGTCGTCCCGGTCGCCGGTGTCCGTCTCCCCCGCCCAGGCGTGCAGGCGGCGGACCTGGTCGGCGAGCGACGCCGGATCGTCCCGCCCGCGGCCGCCACGGCCCGCGGCGCCCGGTCCGCCGCGCCGGCCCGGGGGCTCCGGGGCCGCGTGGTCCTCCGCGCCGGGCAGGTCGAACAGCGCCGGCTCGTCACCGGGATAGCCACCCGACACCTTGTGCTTGCACAGGTAGTTGTGCCAGCCCTTGAGCAGCGCGACGCGCGGCGCCCGCGCCAGCCTCGGAGCCACGGCCTCCGCGACGAGCGGCAGGTCGCGGCTGATCACCTGGCGCTGCAGGGCCAGGGTCGCCGTGGACACCACGACGCGCTCCCCCGACGCCACCGCGTGCCGCACCGCCGGCACCAGGTACCCGAGCGACTTCCCCGTGCCGGTCCCGGCCTGCACGAGCAGGTGCTCGCCGGACTCGATCGCCTCCGTCACCGCGCGGGCCATGTGGTGCTGGCCCTCGCGCCGCCCGCCGCCGAGCGCACCGACGGCGAGATCGAGAAGATCGTCGATCTCGGGGACGTCGGTACTGGTAGCGGGTGCGTCAGCGGGGAGGGTCACGGCATCGATCGTACGGGCCGCCACTGACATCGACGAGAGGGCGGGCGCCCCGTCAGGACGCCGCGACCGCCGCTCGCCGCAGCTCGTCGGCCAGCTGCTCGTCCACGCGCCCGCGCACCAGCGTGCCCGCGGCCACGTGCTCGGTGTGGTCGATGTCGCCGTGCTCGTGCACGCGGTGCACGAGGTCCCCGCGCGAGTACGGCACGACGACGTCGACGGGGACTCCCGGGCGGGGCAGGTCGGCCGCGATCCGCGCCCGCAGCTCGGCGATCCCCTCGCCGGAGTGCGCGCTGACCACGGCCGTGTGCCGCTCGCGCCGCTGGATCCGCCCCACCACCTCGGGGTCCGCGACGTCGGCCTTGTTCAGCACCACGATCTCGTGCACGTCGCCGATCCCGGGGATCTCCGACAGCACCTCGCGCACCGCGGCGATCTGCCCCTCCGGGTCCGGGTGGGAGGCGTCCACGACGTGCAGCAGCAGGCCGGCGTCGCCCACCTCCTCCAGCGTGGAACGGAACGCCTCGACGAGCTGGTGCGGCAGGTGCCGCACGAAGCCCACCGTGTCGGCCAGCGTGTACACGCGGCCGTCCTCGGTCCGCGAGCGCCGCACCGTCGGGTCGAGGGTGGCGAAGAGCGCGTTCTCGACGAGCACCCCGGTGCCGGTGAGCGCGTTGAGCAGGGACGACTTGCCGGCGTTGGTGTAGCCGGCGATGGCGACGGCGGGGATGGCGTGGCGCTTGCGGTTGAGCCGCTTGGTCTCGCGGGCGGGCTTCATGGCGGCGATCTCGCGCCGCAGCTTGGCCATGCGGTCGCGGATGCGGCGGCGGTCCAGCTCGATCTTGGTCTCACCGGGCCCGCGGGAGCCCATGCCGGCCCCGGCTCCGCCCACCTGGCCACCGGCCTGCCGGGACATCGAGTCGCCCCAGCCGCGCAGGCGCGGCAGGAGGTACTCGAGCTGGGCGAGCTCGACCTGCGCCTTGCCCTCCTTGGACTTGGCGTGCTGGGCGAAGATGTCGAGGATGAGCGCGGTGCGGTCGACGACCTTGACCTTGATGACGTCCTCCAGCGCGCGGCGCTGGGAGGGCGCGAGCTCGCCGTCGACGACGACGGTGTCGGCGCCCACGCCGAGGACGAGGTCGGCCAGCTCGGCCGCCTTGCCGGATCCGAGGTAGGTGCCGGGATCCGGGTTCTGGCGGCGTTGCAGCAGACCGTCGAGCACCTCGGAGCCCGCGGTCTCGGCGAGCGCGGCGAGCTCGCGCAGCGAGACCTCCGCCTCGCGTGCGGCGGCCTCGCCGCCGGAGAACAGGCCGACCAGTACCACCTTCTCGAGGCGGATCTGCCGGTACTCGACCTCGGTGACGTCGTCGAGCTCCGTGGACAGGCCCGCGACGCGGCGCAGCGCGCTGCGTTCCTCCAGCTCGAGCTGGTCGCCGTCGTGGGCGGTGTGGACGGTCTCACCCTCGGAGCGCGCGGTCCCCGCCCGAGCGAGCACCCGCGCCACGACGTCGTTCGCGATCGCCTGGGCGCCTCGCTGGTCGTCCGGCTCGGCGGCCGGGGCGTCGGGTTCGGTCGGGACGTGGGTCATGTATCGCCTTTCGCGTGGGTGACGTCTGGTACAACAAGGGTCCCACGGGTTCTCGTCCCGGTTCCATGGAAATCCGGACCTAGGATCGTGCCGTGCCCCAGGACGACGTCGGACCGAACGACCACTACTTCAGCGCGCGGCCGGCGTCGGACGCGGACCTGCGCACGGTCCGGGTCCCGATCGCAGGGCGGGACGTGGAGCTCGACGTCGCGGCCGGGGTGTTCTCCCCCGGCGGCGTCGACAAGGGGACCCGCATCCTGCTGGACACGGTCCCCGCCCCTCCGGACGGCGACCTGCTGGACCTCGGCTGCGGCTGGGGGCCGCTCGCCCTGACGATGGCGACCCTGCGCCCGGACGCCCGCGTCTGGGCCGTCGACGTCAACGAGCGTGCCCTGGGTCTGGTGCGGCGGAACGCCGGGCGCCTCGGCCTGGGCAACGTCCGCGCGGTCACGCCGGACGAGGTGCCGGAGGGCGTCCGGTTCGCCGCCGTGTGGTCCAACCCGCCGATCCGGGTCGGCAAGGTGGTACTGCACGAGATGCTCGGACGGTGGCTGCCGCGTCTGGTCCCGGACGCGGCGGGCTGGCTGGTGGTCCAGAAGAACCTCGGCGCCGACTCCCTGGCCCGGTGGATCGAGGACGAGCTGGGCCTCCCGACCACCCGCGAGGAGACCTCGAAGGGCTTTCGCGTCCTGCGCGTCTCGCCGCCACGGGGCTGACGCCCGCCGGCCGAGGCGGTACGCCGGGCCTGCCGGGACCGCCTCGGCGGGGGCGGGTCAGGTGTCGAAGGTGCCGGAGAAGACGAGCTCGGCGGGGCCCGCCAGCTCGACGTGGCCGCCCGGCAGCGCGCGGACGCGCACCTCGCCGCCCGGGATCTCGACGAACCAGGTGTCCGGCGCGGTGTCGCCCTGCCAGGCGCGCACCGCGAGCGCCGCGGCGCAGGCGCCCGTCCCGCAGGACTGCGTCTCCCCCACGCCGCGCTCGTGCACGCGCATGCGGATACGGGCCGCGGGCTCCCCGCTCGGCGCGGTCTCGTCGCCGAGGGGTACGACCAGCTCGACGTTCGTGCCGGCCGGCGGGGTGGGCGCGACCTCGGGGGCGACCGTCAGGTCGAGCTCCTCCAGCTCGTCGGCGCCGGCCAGCGCGACGACGGTGTGCGGGTTGCCGACGTCCACGGACAGTCCGGGGCGGGGGGTGTCCCAGCCGCGCACCACGACCCCGGCGTCGTACCCGGCGTCGCGGGCCGCGTCCCCGCCGGGCAGCAGCCAGGGGCCCATGTCCACGGCGTACCAGCCGCTCGCCTCCTTGCGGACCCGCATCACGCCCGCGCGGGTGCCGAGCGCGAGCACGGGCGCGCCGTCCGCGAACGACGTGTAGCCGAGCCGCTCGGCGAACGCAGCGAAGACGCGGACGCCGTTGCCGCACATCTCGGAGACGGAGCCGTCGGCGTTGCGGTAGTCCATGAACCAGATGGCCGACGGGTCCTCGGCGAGGATCGTGTCCCCGATCTCCTCCCCGGCGGCGATCGCGGCGGTGGAGGTGAGCCGGATGACGCCGTCCGCCCCGATCCCGCCGCGCCGGTCGGTGATGCGTCGCACCTGCTCGGGGTCCAGACGAAGCTCGTCCTTCGGGTCGGCCACGAGGACGAAGTCGTTGTGCGTGCCGTGTCCCTTGGTGAACGCGATCTTCATGTGCCCAGACTACGGCGAACCGGGCCTCGTCCGGGACGGGGCAGGACGCCGTCGTCGGCGGCCGCGACGACGGCGAGCGCGTCGTCGAGCAGCGTGGGCGAGCCGGCGTCCAGCCACTGCACGCGGGGGTCCCGGCCGAACCAGCCCATCTGCTTGCGGGCGAGCCTGCGGGTGTTCGCCGCGATCGCGGCGCGCGCGTCGTCCTCGCCGGTCTCGCCGCGGAACCAGGCCAGGATCTCGGCGTACCCGACGGCGCGTGCCGCCGTCGTCCCGAGGCCCGGGCCGGTGCCGCCCTGCTCGGGCGCGGCGAGCCGCCGTACCTCGTCGGCCAGGCCCCCCGCCCACATCCGCGCGACCCGTGCCTCGACCCGCTCGTCCAGCCCGGCGCGGTCGCAGTCGAGGCCGATCTGCACCGCCGGGCGCACGTACTCCTGGCGCGGCAGGTTCGCGGTGTACGGCGCGCCGGTGAGCTCGATGACCTCCAGCGCGCGCACGATCCGGCGGGTGTTGGCCGGGCCGATCGACCCGGCCGCGGCGGGGTCCCGCCGCGCCAGCTCGGCGTGCAGGGCGCGCCTGCCCTCGCGCTCGGCGCGTTCCTCGAGGCGGGCCCGGACCGCGGGGTCGGTGCCGGGGAAGTTCATCTCGTCGAGCAGAGCCCGCACGTACAGGCCGCTCCCGCCGACGACGACGGCCCGGGCGCCGCGTGCACCGATCGCGTCGAGGTCCGCCCGGGCGGCGCTCTGGTAGCGCGCCACGGACGAGTCCTCGTGCGGATCGAGCACGTCGAGCTGGTGGTGCGCGACACCGCGCCGCTCGCCGGCGGGGACCTTCGCCGTGCCGATGTCCATCCCCCGGTAGAGCTGGTAGGCGTCGGCGTTGACGATCTCGGCGGGCGCCCGGCCGCGCTCGGCCCCGGCGCGCCCCGGCCCGGGGCCGAGCACCTCGGCGAGGTCCAGCCCGAGGTCGGACTTCCCGGTGGCGGTGGGCCCCACGACGGCGACGACGATCACGTGGGCCAGCCTAGGAGGTCGCGTGCGATCCTTCGGCCGCGGCGAGCGTCGTCAGCCGGTACTCGGCCGGGAGATGGTCGTGGGAGCGGGCGAAGGTGCGGGTCGTGGTCGTCCAGGCGTCCGCGCCGACGGCGGCGAGGAGCGCCGCGACCCCCGGGGCGGGCGCGGCAGGGTCCGCCGGGGCGACGGCGGCCGGTCCGGGCTCCGCACCCGCGGCGACGACGAGGGTCCCGCCGGTGTCGAGATGCCGGGCGAGGAGGTCCGTGCCTGCCGCGTGCCGGGCGGGCACCTCCAGGACGGGCACCTCGGCCGCCCGGTCGCCGAGCGCGAGCCCGAGGCAGAACAGCGCGACGGACGCCGCGGTGCCGGCCGGGGATGGCTCGGCGCGCGCCGTGCGTCCGGTCTCGTCGTGCCGGGCGCCGGCGGATGCCGCAGGAACCGCCCAGGGCTCCAGCACGCCGTCGGGCAGCATGTGATCCGCGACACCCGCCGCAGCGAGGGACGGACGCAACGGCTCCGGTCCGCGGGCCCCGGAAGAGCCGTGCGCGAGCACCATGGGCGGCCCGTCCTGGGCGAGGCCGGCGAGCGCCGCACCCACGGCGAGCCGCACGTCGGCGAGCGGATCCGAGGCACCCGAGGCACCCGGCACGAGCAGGACGGTCGCGGGCAGGATCACGGCACGGAGCAGCACCAGGTCACCGTAGTGGACCGTGCACGGCAGACCATCCCATGAGACAGGTTTCACGAATTCCTGGGTGTTGCCCGCCCGTCGCGGGTACTGTGGTTCGGTGAGGTTCTTCGGACCACGCCGTCACGAGGCGGCGGATGAAGGCGATCGTGCCGGACACCGTACGCCCCGCCCCGGGCCACCGGAGCTCTCCGACGACGAGCTGCGGTCCCAGGTCGAAGGCGTCCTGCTACGCGAGCTGACCGGCGAGTTCGACGACCCGGCAAAGGTCCCGACGCCGCTGAGCCGGGAGCGGGTCACGGAGTGGTTGTCCGAGAGCGGGTTCAGCTATTTCACCGACTCCGAGGGCGACATCGGGGGCATGTGGCACGGCTGGCTGTTCCACTTCCTGGTCGTCGGCGAGGGCTCCGAGGTGCTCCAGGTGCGAGGGCAGTGGCACCGCGACCTGACGATCGAGCGTCTCGAGGAGGTCCTCGACGTCTGCAACGACTGGAACGCCGAGTGGATCTGGCCCAAGGCCTACGTCTGCGTCCGCGACAACGGGGCCGTGCTGGTCTACGCGGAGGTCACGGTCGACCTGGAGCACGGCGTGTCGGACGACCAGCTCGACCAGCTGCTGCAGTGCGGGCTGACCACGGGCTCCATGTTCTTCGAGCACCTGGACGACACGTACCCGGACCCGTTGAGGTCGGCCCCGTGAGGCCCGACAACGATCGGGTGAGCTCCCGGCGCGCGGCGCCCGCCTGGCTCACGCGACTGTTCAACCCGCGCACGCTCGACGGCGCGCCGGCCGACGTGCCCGCCGTCGCCGAGGACAACGTCGACGTCGAGCTGCCCCGCCCGATGACGACCCAGCGGATCGCCGACGACCTCGCCCGGCGCGGCTACAAGTTCCGCATCGACAACGACGGCGACGTGACCGGCACCTGGGACGGCAACCGGTTCTGGTTCCTGCTGCTCGGCGAGCACGACGAGATCCTGCAGATCCGCGGACGATGGGCCGGGAACCTGGCGACGTCGTCGCGCCTCAGCGTGCTGCAGGCCACGAACGACTGGAACCGCGAGCGGATCTGGCCGAAGGTCTACGCCCGCTCGGAGGCGTACGGACTGACGCTGTACTCCGAGGTGTCGGTCGACTTCGAGCACGGCGCCACGGACGACCAGCTCGCGCAGACCGTGTCGTGCGGGCTCGTCACCGCCGCCCAGTTCTTCGCCTCGGTCGCGGCCCTCACCCCGCCGGAGATCAGCGACGACGCACGCTGAGCGGTGGGCGCGCGGAGGCCGGAGGCCCTCACGCGCCCGGCGCTCGGCGGGGGCCGACGGTCGGCATGCCGAGCGTGACCGGGCCGTCCGGCGCGGGCGCGCCGTGGCCGTGGTCGTCCCCGCCGCCGAGGCGCGCCTTCTCGCGGGCCGCCCAGGCGTCGCCCGAGCGGGTGCGGCGCACCGTGAGACCGGTGCTCCCGGCGTCGGCACCGCCCCCGCCGTCCACCGCCGAGTCGGCGATGAGGTGGTGGGGCGCCGCGTGCGTCACGGTCACCGTCACCATGTCGCCGGGCCGCGGGAGGTCCGGGGCGAGGTCCGCGACGTCGGCCAGCCGCGGGTCGTCGAGGCCGGCCGGCTCGGACGGGAGGCCGGAGGGGCCCGCAGCGCCGCGCGGGCCGCCGTCGGCCGCCGTGGCACCCGGCAGCGCGAAGTGCACGAGTCGGTTGTCCGGCGCGCGGCCGCTGAGGCGGTGCCGCGCGCCGTCCTTCCTGCCGGCGCCCTCGGAGACCAGCACCTCCAGCGTGCGGCCGACCTGCGTCCGGGACTCCTCGCCCGAGATCCGCTCCTGCAGGGCGAGCAGCCGCTCGAAGCGCTCCTGGACGACCTCCTTCGGGAGCTGGCCCTCCATCGTCGCGGCGGGCGTGCCGGGCCGCGGCGAGTACTGGAACATGAACGCCGAGCTGAACCGTGAGGCCTCGACCACGCGCAGCGTCTCGGCGAAGTCCTCCTCGGTCTCGCCCGGGAAACCGACGATGATGTCGGTGGTGATCGAGGCGTCCGGCAGGGCCGCGCGCACCCGGTCCAGGATCCCGAGGAACTTCGCCGAGCGGTAGGACCGGCGCATCGCCCGCAACACCCGGTCCGACCCGGACTGGAGCGGCATGTGCAGCTGCGGCATGACGTTCGGCGTGGCGGCCATGGCCTCGATGACGTCGTCGGTGAACGCGGCGGGGTGCGGGGACGTGAAGCGCACGCGCTCCAGGCCCTCGACCCTCCCGCAGGCGCGCAGCAGCTTCGCGAACGCCCCGCGGTCACCGAACTCCACGCCGTACGAGTTCACGTTCTGCCCGAGCAGCGTGACCTCGACGGCGCCCGCCGCGACCAGCGCCTCGACCTCTGCGAGGATCTCGCCCGGCCGGCGGTCGCGCTCCTTGCCGCGCAGGTGCGGCACGATGCAGAACGTGCACGTGTTGTTGCAGCCCACGGAGATCGACACCCAGCCGGCGTAGACGGACTCGCGGCGGGTCGGCAGCGTGGAGGGGAAGACCTGCAGCGACTCCGCGATCTCCACCTCGGCCTCCTCGTTGTGCCGGGCGCGCTCCAGGAGCACGGGCAGGGCGTCGAGGTTGTGCGTGCCGAAGACGACGTCGACCCACGGCGCCTTCTCCACGATCGTGCCGCGGTCCTTCTGCGCGAGACACCCGCCCACGGCGATCTGCATCCCCGGGCGCCGCGACTTGATGCTCGCGAGCTGGCCGAGGTTGCCGTACAGGCGTGTGGCCGCGTTCTCCCGCACCGCGCAGGTGTTGATCACCACGACGTCGGCGCGGCTCGCCGCCTCGTCCTCGTGGGAGGCGCGCCTGTAGCCCGCCTGCTCGAGCATGCCGGCCATGTGCTCGGAGTCGTGCACGTTCATCTGGCAGCCGAGGGTGCGCACCAGGTAGGTGCGGGGCTCGGGGACGACGCCGTCCTCGGTGGCGGCGGTCCGGACGGTGGCCGCGGCGTCGGGCGGGGTGGGGAGCGTGGGCGTTGACATCGCGCCAATTCTACGATTCCCCGGCGACGTGTGCGGCCCCCCGGGCCGACGCCGGCCGACGCGGCGCGCGCCTTCGCCGTCGGGCCCGCAGCTCGCGACCGATCTCCCCCCGAATCGGACATCTGTTACCGAACTGTTGTGTCGTCGTGACTCCGACGTCCCCGCGACGAAACACACGATCGATTAGGTTCAAGGGATGGACACCGCGACCCCCGACGACGCACCGGTGGCACGCCGCGAGCCCGGCGCGCCGCTCGTCGAGCTCAGCACCGTGAACAAGCACTTCGGCGAGCTCCACGTGCTGCAGAACATCGAGCTCACCGTCCACCACGGCGAGGTCGTCGTCGTCATCGGGCCCTCCGGCTCCGGCAAGTCGACGCTGTGCCGCGCCATCAACCGGCTGGAGACCATCGACGACGGCGAGATCACCGTCGACGGCACGCCGCTGCCCGAGGAGGGCAAGGCGCTGGCGCACCTGCGCGCCGACGTCGGCATGGTGTTCCAGTCCTTCAACCTGTTCGCGCACAAGACGGTGCTCGACAACGTCACCCTCGGCCCGCGCAAGGTCCGAGGGCTCTCCAAGTCCGCGGCCGAGGACAGGGCGATGAAGCTGCTCCAGCGGGTCGGCGTGGACTCGCAGGCGCACAAGCTGCCCGCGCAGCTCTCGGGCGGCCAGCAGCAGCGCGTCGCGATCGCCCGCGCGCTCGCCATGGAGCCGAAGGTCATGCTGTTCGACGAGCCGACGTCGGCCCTCGACCCCGAGATGGTCAACGAGGTGCTCGACGTCATGGTCGCGCTCGCCAAGGAGGGCATGACCATGATCGTGGTCACCCACGAGATGGGCTTCGCCCGCAAGGCGGCCGACCGCGTCGTCTTCATGGCGGACGGCCAGATCGTGGAGGAGGCGGAGCCCGACGAGTTCTTCACGAACCCGCAGAGCGAGCGCGCCCGGGACTTCCTGTCGAAGATCCTGACGCACTGACCCGGCCCGCGAGCCGGGGACCGCACCCCCACAGCAACCTCATCGACCGGAACAGATGAGAGTCCGCACCATCGAAAGGGAACCCATGCGCAAGCACACGACCGCGGCGGCACTCGCCGCCGTGTCCGCTCTCACCCTGGCCGCCTGCTCCAGCGCGGAGCCCGGCGACACCGGTGACGACGGCGACGGCGGCGGCGAGTCCATCACCGTCGGCATCAAGTACGACCAGCCGGGCCTCGGCCTCCAGAAGGGCAGCGACTACGTCGGCTTCGACGTCGACGTCGCGAAGTATGTCGCCGACAAGCTCGGCTACGGCGAGGACCAGATCGAGTGGAAGGAAGCCGTCTCCGCGAACCGCGAGACGATGCTGCAGAACGGCGACGTCGACATGATCTTCGCGACGTACTCGATCACGGACGAGCGCAAGGAGGTCGTCGACTTCGCGGGCCCGTACTTCGTGGCCGGCCAGGACCTCCTCGTCGCCGCGGACGACGACTCGATCACCGGTCCGGAGGACCTCGAGGGCAAGAACCTCTGCTCGGTCACGGGGTCGACGTCCGCCGAGAACATCAAGACGGACTACGCCGAGGGCGTCGAGCTGGTGGAGCGCCCGGGCTACTCGGAGTGCATGTCGGCTCTCGAGTCGGGCGCCGTCGACGCCGTGACCACCGACGACATCATCCTTGCCGGCCTCGCGGCCGCGCAGTCGGACCCGAGCATGTTCAAGGTCGTCGGGAACCCGTTCTCCGAGGAGAACTACGGCATCGGCCTGCCCAAGGACAGCGACCAGTGCGAGGACATCAACGCCGCGGTCACCGAGATGGTCGACGACGGTACCTGGGACGAGCTCGTCGCCACCCACACCGACGGCACGGGCTACCAGGCCGACGAGGCGCTGAACCCGCCGGAGCCGGACGCCTGCGCCTGATCTGCACGGAGCTCTCGGTTCTTCCGACGACGGTCCGGGTGGCCCTGACGGGCACCCGGACCGTCGTCGGAAGGACCATCATCACGACCGAAAGGTGAGGAGTGGGCGACTATCTGTCCGGCCTCTGGGCGGTGTTCGAGCAGTACAACATCCTTGCCGCGTTCTGGGTCAACATCCAGCTGACCTTCTGGGCGGGGCTGCTCGCGCTCGGGCTCGGCACACTGCTGGCACTCATGCGGATCTCCCCGATCGCGAGCCTGCGCTTCGTCGGGACGGCCTACGTGAACGTCCTGCGGAACACGCCGCTGACGATTATCATGACGTTCATGGTGCTGGCGCTGGCGTTCCAGCTCAAGGTCAACCTGGCGCCGGGCGACTTCGACGGGAACTTCTTCCGGCTCGCGGTCGTGGGTCTGGCCGTCTATCACGCGGCGTTCGTCTGCGAGGCGATCCGGTCCGGCGTCAACACGGTCCCGCTCGGGCAGGCAGAGGCCGCACGCGCGATCGGGCTGCCGTTCCTGGACTCCGCGCGGCTGGTCATCCTGCCCCAGGCGTTCCGGGGGGCGATCGCGCCGCTGGGCAGCACCCTCATCGCCCTCATGAAGAACTCGACGGTGGCGGCGGCGGCCAGCGTGTCCACCGAGACCGCGTCCACGATGAAGGTCGCCATCGAGTTCAGCCCGAACTACCTGATGGAGATCTTCGGCGTGTTCGCTATCGGCTGGGTCATCCTCATCATCCCCATCGGGGTGCTGACCACCTGGCTCTCCGAACGACTGGCGGTGAAGCGATGAGCGCCTCCGTCCTCTTCGACGCGCCGGGGCCGCGGACCCGGGCGCTGACCCTGCTGTTCAACATCCTCGGGGCGCTCGTGCTCCTCGTGCTGGCCGGCTGGGTCCTCTACCTCCTGTACCTCGAGGGGCAGCTCGACGGGCGCCTCTGGGGGCCGATCTTCAGCAGCGAGTTCTGGGCCTTCTACGTCTGGCCCGGCCTGCAGAACACGCTGCGCGCGGCCGCGTTCGCGACCGTCGGCGCCGTGTTGTTCGGCGTGCTGTTCGGCATGGGCCGGCTGGCGCACAACCGGGCGGTCCGGTGGTTCTCGGGTGCCGTGGTGGAGTTCTTCCGCGCGGTGCCCGTGCTGCTGCTCATGATCTTCCTGTGGCTGTACTTCTCCCGCGCCATGCCGTGGATCGACGACCGGCCCTTCACGGCCGTCGTGGTGGCGCTGATCCTGTACAACGGCGCGGTGATCGCCGAGCTGGTCCGCTCCGGCGTGCGGAACCTGCCCAGCGGCCAGGGCGAGGCGGGCCTCGCGGTCGGCATGACGCCGGGGCAGACGCTGCGGTCGGTCCAGCTGCCGCAGGCACTGGTCGCGATGCTGCCCGCGCTGCTCTCGCAGCTCGTCGTGGTGCTGAAGGACTCCGCCCTGGGGCAGATCATCGGCTACGCCGAGCTGCTCCGGTCCGCGCAGATCTTCGCGTCCGCGAACAACAACGCGCTGCAGTCGCTCGTCGTGGCCGCGTTGCTGTTCATCGTCATCAACTGGCTGCTCACGGTGTTCGCGAACCGGATGTCGCGACGGCTGTCGAGCCGGACCTCGGGGCGGGTCGTCGTTCCCGGCGCCCCTGACCCCGCAGTGGCCGGTGTGGCCGCCGGCGGTACCGGGGCACCCGAGACGGGGACGGACGACGACGGCCACGGCCACGGCGGTGGCCGGCACGCCTGAGCTGCGCCGAGACCCGGCGGACGCCGGTACACGTGCCCCGGTCCCTCTCGTCGAGGGTTCCGGGGCACGTCGTCGTCCGGGCCGGGCAGCGGCTCAGTCCGCGTCCGCGTACGGGAGGTCGTCCGTCTCCTCGCCCTCGGCCGCGAGGGCGTCCCGGACGAGCTCGAACGCGAGGCCCGGCGGGTAGCCCTTGCGGGCCAGCGAGCCGACGGCCCGGCGGACGCGCACGTCGCGGTCCTTGCCACGGGTCCGGGCCACCAGCTTCTCCGCAAGGCGTGCCCCGGCCGCACGCTCGTCGTCCGGGTCGATCCGGTCGAGCGCCTCGGTGGCGGTCTCCTCGTCGATCCCCCGGCGCCGCAGCTCGGCCGAGATCGCGCGGCGGGCGAGCCCTCGCTCCTCCTGCCGGGTGCGGACGATCGTGCCCGCGTAGGAGGCGTCGTCCACGAGGCCGACCTCGTCGAAACGGTCCAGGAGGGGCGTCACCACCGACTCCGGGTACCCCTTGCGGGCCAGAGCCTGCTCCAGCTCGCGGCGAGACTTCTGGGAGGCCGTCAGGATGCGGAGCACGGTCTCGCGACCCGCGACCAGGGCTTCCTCGTGGGTGAGCTCGCCGTCCTCGAGGCGCTCCGAGACGGGCTTCCGTGGTGCCCGGCTCCGACGCTTCCCCACGCCGGAACCGGGCCTCTCACCACGGTACTGCACCGTCAGAACGGCGCCTTCGCGGCGGCGGCCTCGGCGGTCTTGGCAGTCTCGGCGGACTCTGCGCCGTCCGACGCCTTGGCCTTCGTGCTCCGGCTGCGCGTCGACCTGGCGGCCGTCGTCTTCGACCCGGACTTGGCGGCCGGCTTCGTGCCGGTCTTGGCCGTGGCCGTCGTGCCGCCCGGGGTGGACGCCGCGGCGACCGCCCCGGACTCGCTCACGCCGCCTGACGCGGCACCGCCCGGCGCGGCGTCGGCGCCCTCGGCGGGCGCGTCGGCCTTCGGGCCGATCCCGAGCTTTTCCTTGATTCGCCTCTCCAGCTCGGCCGCGAGGTCCGGGTTGTCGCGCAGGAACGTGCGCGCGTTCTCCTTGCCCTGGCCCAGCTGGTCGCCCTCGTAGGTGAACCACGAGCCGGACTTGCGCACGAACCCGTTGTCGACGCCCATGTCGATCAGCCCGCCCTCGCGGGAGATCCCGACGCCGTACAGGATGTCGAACTCGGCCTGCTTGAACGGCGGGGCCATCTTGTTCTTGACGACCTTCACGCGCGTGCGGTTGCCGACAGGTTCGGTGCCCTCCTTGAGGGTCTCGATCCGGCGGATGTCCAGGCGGACCGAGGCGTAGAACTTCAGCGCCTTGCCACCGGTGGTCGTCTCGGGCGAGCCGAAGAACACACCGATCTTCTCGCGGAGCTGGTTGATGAAGATCGCCGTCGTCCCCGACGAGTTGAGCGCGCCCGTGATCTTGCGCAGGGCCTGTGACATGAGGCGGGCCTGGAGGCCGACGTGGCTGTCGCCCATCTCGCCCTCGATCTCGGCCTTCGGGGTCAGCGCCGCGACGGAGTCCACGACGATGATGTCGAGCGCTCCGGAGCGGATCAGCATGTCCGTGATCTCCAGCGCCTGCTCGCCGGTGTCCGGCTGCGAGACGAGGAGTGCGTCCGTGTCGACGCCGAGCTTCTGCGCGTAGGCGGGGTCCAGGGCGTGCTCGGCGTCGACGAACGCCGCGATGCCCCCGGCCCGCTGCGCGTTGGCGACGGCGTGGAGCGCGACGGTCGTCTTGCCCGACGACTCCGGCCCGTACACCTCGACGACGCGGCCACGGGGCAGGCCGCCGATACCGAGCGCCACGTCCAGCGCCGTGGATCCGGTGGGAATGACTTCGACGGGCGCCCGGGTGTCTTCCCCGAGGCGCATGACCGAGCCCTTGCCGAAGCTGCGGTCGATCTGGGCGAGAGCTGCCTCCAGGGCCTTCTCGCGGTCTGCCGGTGCTGGCATCTGTCCACCTTCTGATCTCGGGGCGCCGTGTGCGCCGATCCGGATGGGTCCTCCGGGCTGTACCCGGGACGTCATGAGCGACGCTACGCGGACCCACTGACACGGACGCCTTCTCCGGCCCCCGCCTGTCGACAGAGTTCCGGAATCCGTGCCTGTGGTCAGAGTCTAGACGAACATCTGTTCGATGCAACGCGGACACACCGGGGCACGGCGGAAGGGATCACGAACGCTCACCGCGAGGGCGGAGCCTGCCGGTGCCGGTCGGTCCCCCAGCGCTCGGGCTCGGGCACGTCGAGCGCGTCGCACAGCGCGTGCCACACGTCACGCGGCTCGAACCCCTCGTCGAGCGCGTCCTCGCCCGTCCGGTTCCCCAGCTTCGGGAGCACCTGCTCCCGGACCAGGACACGCCCGTACGCCCGGCCGAAGACCTCGTCCACCAACCGCTGGAAATCACTGTGCCGCACCGGACCACCCTACGTTCTGCGCCGCCCCCGTCGTGAGTGTCAGTGTCCCGGCCCACAATGGCCGCATGACCGATCCACTCGCCGTGTTCGGGCCCGCCACCCGGGCATGGTTCGCCGGCGCCTTCGAGCAGCCCACCGCCGCCCAGGCGGGCGCGTGGGACGCCGTCGCGCGCGGGGAGCACGCGCTCGTCGTCGCGCCGACCGGGTCGGGCAAGACGCTCGCCGCGTTCCTCTGGGCGATCGACCGCCTCATGACGTCGGTCCCGCCCGGGGACCCGGCCCGCCGCTGCCGCGTCCTGTACGTCTCACCGCTCAAGGCACTCGCGGCGGACGTGCAGCGCAACCTGCGCTCGCCCCTCGCCGGCATCCGGCAGGCGGCGGTCCGCGAGCGCCTGGACGTGAACGACGTGGCGGTCGGGATGCGCACCGGGGACACCCCGCAGGCGGAGCGCCGGGCGTTCGCGACGCGCCCGCCCGACGTCCTGATCACGACGCCGGAGTCGTTGTTCCTGGTGCTCACGTCCCAGGCACGGGCGGGTCTCGCGGGGGTGGAGACGGTGATCGTGGACGAGATCCACGCGGTGGCGGGGACGAAGCGCGGGGCGCACCTCGCCCTGAGCCTGGAGCGGCTGGACGAGCTCCTGGAGCGGCCGGCGCAGCGGATCGGACTGTCGGCGACGGTGCGTCCGGTGGACTCGGTGGCCCGGTTCCTGGCGGGCGGACGGGACGACGACGGCGCCCGGAAGGTCAGCGTGGTGCAGCCCGTGGCGGTCAAGCGGTGGGACATCGACGTCGTGGTCCCGGTGCCGGACCTGGCCGACCTCGCCGAGGTCGGGACGCCGGACCTGGACGCCGCCCACGCCGCGGACGGGAGCGGTGGGTCCGGCACGACTCCGGACGACGGCGGTCCGCCGGGCGTGCCACCGGGACCGGGCGAGGGCGACGTCGATCTCACCGGGGCGGCCGTGCGGCCGCTGCGGCGGGCCTCGGTGTGGCCGCACGTGGAGGAACGGGTGGTGGACCTCGTCGCCGACCACACGTCGACCCTGGTGTTCACGAACTCGCGCCGGGGCGCCGAGCGCCTCACGGCACGCATGAACGAGGTCTGGGGGCAGCGCCAGGGGTTCGGTCTCGACGACCCGTCGGAGACCTGGGCCGCGCTCGTCCCGGGCCAGTCGGGGACGGCGGCGGGGGTGACGGGTCCTCCTGCGCGCGGGCACCTGGACGGGGCCGGGAGCGAGCACGCGCCCGGACGGGACGGGGTGCCGCGACGCGCCGTCGGGCCGCACGGGCCCGCCGAGCCGGACGGGAGCCCCCCGGGCCGGGGTATCCCCGAGGCCGCGCCGGGTGCGCCTGCCGGGTCGTCGGTGATCGCGCGGGCGCACCACGGTTCGATGAGCCGGAACGAGCGCACGCAGACGGAGTCGGAGCTGAAGGCGGGGCTGCTGCCCGCGGTGGTGGCGACGAGCTCGCTGGAGCTCGGCATCGACATGGGTGCGGTCGACCTGGTGGTGCAGGTCGGTTCGCCGCCGTCGGTGGCGAGCGGGCTGCAGCGGATCGGCCGGGCCGGTCACCAGGTCGGCGCCGTGTCCAAGGGCGTGATCTTCCCGATGTTCCGCGGCGACCTGGTGCCGTCCACGGTGATCGCGCAGCGCATGCGGGCGGGCGAGATCGAGCACCTCCACGTGCCGTCCACCCCGCTGGACGTGCTGGCGCAGCAGGTCGTGGCCATGCTCGCGGTGGACGAATGGTATGCCGAGGACCTGCTCGCCGTCGTACGCCGCGCCTCCCCGTACACGACGCTGGGTGACGCGACGTGGCGGGCCGTGCTCGACATGCTCGCGGGACGGTATCCGAGCGAGGACTTCGCCGAGCTGCGTGCCCGCATCACCTGGGACCGTGCGACCGGCCTGCTGCGGGGGCGGCCCGGCGCGCTGCGCCTCGCGGCGACCAGCGGCGGGACCATCCCGGACCGCGGCCACTACGGTGTCTTCCTCGCCACCGGCGACGGCGACGGCGCGGCCGACGGCGCACCGCGCGGCGGCAAGCGCGTGGGCGAGCTCGACGAGGAGATGGTGTACGAGTCGCGGGTCGGTGACACGTTCACACTCGGATCCAGCACGTGGCGCATCGAGGACATCACGCCGGACCGCGTGCTCGTGTCCCCCGCTCCCGGGCTGCCCGGCCGCCTCCCGTTCTGGAAGGGTGACGCCCCGGGCCGTCCGGCCGAGCTGGGCCGCGCGGTCGGTGCGTTCGTCCGCGGAGCCGATGCCGCGCTGGCCGCCGATCCCGCCGGTGGCCGCGCGCTCCTGCGGGACGCCGGGCTCGACCCGTGGGCCGCCGACAACCTCGCCACCTACCTGGTCCAGCAGCGCGACGCCACGGGCCGGGTGCCGGACGACCGGACGATCGTGATCGAGCGCTTCCGCGACGAGCTCGGCGACTGGCGGGTGGTGATCCACTCCCCGTTCGGCGCGCGGGTGCACGCCCCGTGGTCGCTCGTGGTCGCCGCGCGGCTGCGCGCCCGGTTCGGCGTCGACGTGGCGGCGATGCACTCCGACGACGGCATCGTGCTGCGCCTGCCGGACGACGGCAGCTCCTGGGAGGACTCCCTGGACGCCTCCGCACGGCACAGGCACGACGCGGGCGTGTCCCTCGAGGACCTGCTGATCGACCCCGACGAGGTGTTCGGCGCCGTGCGGGACCAGCTCGGCTCCTCGGTGATGTTCGCCGCCCGCTTCCGCGAGGCCGCGGCCCGCGCGCTGCTCCTCCCCCGGCGCCGGCCCGGCAAGCGGCAGCCGCTCTGGCAGCAGCGGCAGCGGTCGGCCCAGCTGCTCCAGGTCGCCTCGGAGTTCCCCGAGTTCCCGGTGGTGCTGGAGGCCGCGCGCGAGTGCCTGCAGGACGACTTCGACGTCGCCGCCCTGACCGACCTGATGCGCGACACCACCGGCGGGCGGATCCGCGTCGTGGAGACGGTCACCGAGTCGCCGTCGCCGTTCGCGCAGGCGCTGCTGGTCGGCTACACCGCCCAGTTCCTGTACGACGGCGACGCCCCGCTCGCCGAGCGTCGCGCCGCCGCCCTCTCGCTCGACCCGGACCTCCTCACCGAGCTGCTCGGCGACCGGTCCGCGGACCTCGCCGACCTGCTCGACCCCGACGCGGTCCGGCGGACCGAGGCCGAGCTGCAGGGCCTCGCCCCCGACCGGCGCGCGCGGGACGCCGAGGAGCTGTGGGACCTGCTGCGGCGCACGGGACCGCACCCGCTCGGCGCGTTGGCGGCGCGCACCACGGAGGACCAGCGCGACGACCTGCCGGGATGGCTGTCCGGCCTGGAGCGCGCACGCCGCGTGATCCGCGTCCGCCTCTCCGGCCGAGCCTCCCTCCCCGGCCCGTCCGACGGATCCGACGGGACCGACGGGACCGGCACGTCCGAAGCCGAGCAGTGGGCGGTCGTCGAGGACTCCGCCCGGCTGCGCGACGCGCTCGGTGTCGCGCTGCCGGTCGGTATCCCGGAGACGTTCACCGAACCGGTCGCCGACCCCCTCGGCGACCTGGTGCGGCGGCACGCACGCACCCACGGGCCGTTCACCGCCCTGGAGGTCGCCTCCCGTCTCGGCCTCGGGGCCGCCGTGGCGGCCGAGACGCTGGCGCGACTCGCAGCGGCGGGGCACGTGGTCCGGGGCAGGCTGCTGCCCGACACGCTCGGCGGCACCGGCGACGAGTGGTGCGACCCGGGCGTGCTCCGCGTGCTGCGCCGGCGGTCCCTCGCGGCCCTGCGCGCGGAGGTCGAGCCCGTGGTGCAGGAAGGGCTCGGCGTGTTCCTGCCCCGGTGGCAGGGTGTCGGCTCCGGGAACCTGCGCGGCACGGACGGGCTGCTGCAGGTGGTCGAGCAGCTCGCGGGCGCGGCGGTGCCGGCGTCGGCCCTCGAGACGCTCGTGCTGCCGTCCCGCGTCCAGGACTACAGCCCCGCGCTGCTCGACGAGCTCACCGCCGCCGGGGAGGTGCTGTGGTGCGGGCACGGCCGGCTGCCCGGTTCGGGCGGCGGGGACGGGCTCGTCTCCCTGCACCTGGCCGACGGCGCGCCGCTCACCCTCCCGGAAGCCGGACCCGTCGAGCCGGACGGGCCGCTCGACACGGACCTGCACCGCGTCGTGCTCGATCTCCTGACCGGATCCGGTGGCTACTTCCTGCCCCGGATCGCCGAGCTCGCCGACGCCGAGCCCGCCGCCGTCCTGGAGTCCCTCTGGGACCTGGCCTGGGCGGGCCTGGTGACGAACGACGGGCTCGGCGCCCTGCGCGAGCGCCTCGGCGGAGTCGGGGGCGCGCACCGGGCACCCCGCGGGCCGGGACGCGCCCGCCCGGTCCGCCGACCACGCTTCGCGCTGCCCGCCGCCGGGATCTCGCCGGGGCGCCCTGCCTCCGCGCTCGCCGCGGCGCGGGCGCCCCGCGGCGGCGGGGGCCGATGGGCGGCCCTCCCGCCGCGGGAGCAGGATCCGACGCTGCGCGCCCACGCCGTGGCGCAGGTCCTGCTGGACCGGCACGGCGTGCTGACCCGGCCCGCCGCGGCGGCCGAGGGGGTCACGGGGGGCTACCGGGACGTGTACCGGGTGCTGTCCGAGATGGAGGAGCGCGGTGCGACACGGCGGGGGTACTTCGTGGAGCATCTCGGCGGCTCGCAGTTCGCGCTCCCCGGCGCGGTGGACGGGCTGCGGCACGATGCCCAGGACCGTGCGCGCCGCGTCGAGAGGGCCGAGGCCGGGAACGCCCTCGTGCTCGCGGCGACCGACCCGGCCAACCCGTACGGCGCCGCGCTCGCGTGGCCACCCCCGCCGTCGGCGGACGAGGGTTCGCACCGGCCCGGCCGGAAGGCGGGCTCGCTGGTCGTGCTGGTGGACGGGGGCCTCGTGCTGTACGTCGAGCGGGGCGGGCGGAGCATGCTGTCGTTCGACCGGGAGCCCGGCCGTCTCGCCGCGGCGGCCGCCGCGCTCGCCCGGTCGGCGTCGTCGGGCACGCTGGGCAGGCTGGTGGTGCAACGGGTGGACGGTGCCGGCGCACTCCAGGCGGCGGCGTCGGAGAGTCGGGTGGCCGGGGCACTGACGGCCGCCGGGTTCGCGGTCACGCCGCGCGGGCTGCGGGTGGCACGTGCCCGAGGGTGATGTCCTGCGCCTGACCGCGGAACGCCTGGACGCCGCCCTGGCGGGTCAGGTCCTGGTCCGCGCCGAGCTGCGGTGGCCGAGCGTCGCCGCGGCGCGGCTGGTCGGTGCCACGGTGGTCGGCACGGGCACCTACGGCAAGCACCTGCTCACCCGGCTCGGCGACGGCCGCACGCTGCACACGCACCTGCGCATGGAGGGGCAGTGGCGCGTGGACCGCACCGGTTCCCGGGGAGCGGCCGCCCGCGGCCCGGCGGTCCGCGCCGTCCTGGCCACACGGCACTGGACGTGCACGGGGCTGCGGCTCGGCATGCTGGACCTGCTCGCCACGCGCGACGAGCCGCGTCTCCTGACCGGGCTCGGCCCGGACCTCCTCGCCGCGGACTTCGCGCCCGGCGTCGCCGGCTCGCGGCTGCCCGACGGCGTCGCCCGGCTCGCGCGCGACCCGGCCCGCCCCCTGTGCGACGTCCTGCTCGATCAGCGCACCGTCGCCGGGCTGGGAACGATCTGGATGGCGGAGTCCCTCTTCGCCCGGCGGCTGCACCCGTGGACCCCGGCTGGCGACCTCGACGAGCGGGACGCCGCGGCGCTCCTGCTGAGAGCCCGGGACCTCCTGTGGCGCAGCATCCGGATCGCGCGGGTCGACGGGCTGGGCGCCGTCGAGAGCTTCGTGCACGGCCGCGCGGGACGACCGTGCCGGCGGTGCCGCACTCCGATCGCCGTCGGCACCGCCAACGAGCAGCCGTTCGAGCGCCCGGTCTTCTGGTGCCCGGCCTGCCAACGATGACCGGCAGGGGTGACCGACGCGGGATGCGGGCACGACGACGGGCGCCCCACCCGGAGGAGGAGCGCCCGTCGTGAATCGTTGGTGACCGGGGCGGTCAGCCGACCGTTGCCAGGTCCTCGCGTGCGACGTCCCGCTTCGTTGCGGAACGGTCGCCTCGGGCCAGCAGCCCCTGCATGAAGTCCGCGGGGATGGTGTCGGGAATCTGGGGGAGGATTCCTTCTGCGACCGCCACGCGGTCGCTCACCTCACGCAGGATGCGGGACATCGGCACGTCCAGCGCATCGCAGATGGACGCGAGTAGCTCGGACGACGCCTCCTTCTGACCGCGTTCGACCTCGCTGAGGTAGCCGAGGGACACTCGTGCCGCAGAGGACACCTCTCGCAGGGTGCGCCCCTGGAGCTGACGCACATCTCTCAGCACGTCACCGATCTCTTGCCGCATTACTACCATCTCGCGCCCCCTTCCCGTGCCTGTCTCGTTCCCGGATGCGTCCGTCCCCGTGGCGCGGGAGACAAGCGCACGTGCCTTGCGCGACGGCTCGCCTCCTCCAGGGTTCGTCCTACGGTACCCCGTCCTCGGTGAGCCATGACGCCGGGTCCGGCCGGTCGGCTTGTTCGCGATCACGCCCGATCCAACGTCACTGATCCGACTCTTGTTCCCGAAGGCCGTCCCCGTCAAGTGTTTTGCAAGAATTGACCAAGAAGTTTCACCCTTAGGCAACGGGTCACGACAAGTCGGAGATGAGCACGAGGGCCAGCTCCAGTGCTCCGGAGACCGCTCCGGCGATCACGTCCGGCCGGGAACCGGCCAGGTCGAGGCGCCGCACCAGGTCGGCGCCGGACGCGCTCGCCGCCACGAAGACGACGCCGGGCGCGTGCCCGTCCTGCGGGTCCGGACCGGCCACCCCGGTCGTCGCGAGCCCGACGCCGGCGCCGGTCGCCCGACGCACTCCTCTGGCCATCTGCGACGCCACGTCGGGGTCGACCGCGCCCCGTGCGGCCAGCAGCTCGTCGTCGACCCCCAGGAGGCTGGACTTGAGGTCCGTCGCGTACGCGACGATCCCGCCACGCAGCACCGTGGAGGCCCCCGGCACCGAGACCAGCGTGGAGATCACGCCGCCGCCGGTGAGCGACTCGGCGACGCCGAGCGTGAGACCACGATCGCTCAGCGCCCCGAGGAGGATCGGAGCCAGGTCTGCGGCGCCCCGGACCGCGGCACCGCCGGGTCCGGCCGTCCCGCCCGGCGGCGGGCCCCCGTACGGGACGCTCACACCGGCGCGGAGGCCGGCCTGGCCGCCCGCCGGATCCTCCACCCCTGGTAGACGTAGTCGAGGCCGGTCACCACGGTGACGAGGATCGCGGCCACCATGACGATCCAGGCGATCACCGTGAGCCACGGCAGGTCGGCACGCGGCAGGAGGAACGCGGTGATCGCGACGGCCTGCAGCACGGTCTTGACCTTGCCGCCGCGGGAGGCGGGCATCACCGCGTACCTCAGCATCCCCATGCGCATCAGCGTGATGCCGAGCTCCCGCACCAGGATCACCATCGGGACCCACCACGGCAGCTCGTCCAGCGGCCACCACAGCAGGACCAGGGCTGCGCCGACGAGCAGCTTGTCGGCGATCGGGTCGAGGAGCTTGCCGAGGTCGGTGATCAGCCCGCGGGAGCGGGCCAGGTAGCCGTCCACCTTGTCCGACAGGGCGGCGACGACGAAGATGATCGTCGCCGCGATGCGCCAGGTGAAGGACTCGCCGTCGTCGACCAGCAGCGCCCCGGCGAAGACCGGGACCATCGCGATGCGGACCATCGTGACGTAGTTCGCCACGTTCCAGGGCGACGGTGCGTCGTTGACCATTGCTCCACCCTATCCGCCGGAGGAGCCACCCCACGACGCGTCCGGCTCAGCGGGCCTCGCCCTCGGCCATCGCCGATCCGGCATCCTCGCGCTCGGGCTCGGCACCGGCCGTGCCGTCGTCCGCGTCGGCCTCCTCCTGGTCGTAGAAGAGCCGCGAGGGCTCGCCGCGGATGAGCGCGAGCGCCGCGGGCAGGTCGTCGGCGGCGACGAGCACGTCGCGCGCCTTGGACCCCTCGGACGGTCCGACGATCTCCCGCGACTCCAGCAGGTCCATGAGACGGCCCGCCTTGGCGAAGCCGACGCGCAGCTTGCGCTGCAGCATCGACGTCGAGCCGAACTGCGTGGTCACCACGAGCTCGGCGGCCTGGAGCAGGAGGTCGAGGTCGTCGCCGATGTCCTCGTCGATCTGCTTCCTCGCCGCGGCCGGGGCGGCGACGTCCTCCCGGTAGATGGGCTTGAGCTGCGCCTTGACGTGCTCGGTGACGGCCTCCACCTCGGACTCGGTGACCCACGCACCTTGCACGCGCATCGGCTTGGCCGCACCCATGGGCAGGAAGAGCGCGTCCCCCTGCCCGATGAGCTTCTCGGCGCCGGGCTGGTCGAGCACGACGCGGGAGTCCGCGAGCGACGACGTCGCGAACGCCAGCCGGGACGGCACGTTCGCCTTGATCAGGCCGGTGACGACGTCGACCGACGGGCGCTGCGTGGCCAGCACCAGGTGGATGCCCGCGGCTCGCGCGAGCTGCGTGATCCGCTGGATGGAGGCCTCGACGTCGCGCGGGGCGACCATCATGAGGTCCGCCAGCTCGTCGACCACGACCAGCAGGTACGGGTACGGCGCGATCTTGCGCTCGGAACCCGGGAGCGGCTTGACCTTGCCGGACCGCACCGCGGCGTTGAAGTCGTCGATGTGCTTGTACCCGAACTCCGCGAGGTCGTCGTAACGGGTGTCCATCTCCCGGACCACCCACTCGAGGGCCTCCGCGGCCTTCTTCGGGCTGGTGATGATCGGCGTGATGAGGTGCGGGATGCCCTCGTAGACGGTCAGCTCCACGCGCTTCGGGTCGACGAGCACCATCCGCACCTGCTCGGGCGTGGCCCGCATGAGCACGGACGTGATCATCGAGTTGATGAAGCTCGACTTGCCCGCGCCCGTCGCGCCCGCGACGAGGATGTGCGGCATCTTCGCGAGGTTCGCCACGACGTAGCCGCCCTCGACGTCCTTGCCCACGCCCATCACCATCGCGTGCTCGGTGCGGCGCGCGGCCGTGGAACGCAGCACGTCGCCGAGCACAACCGTCTCGCGGTCGGCGTTCGGGATCTCGATGCCGATCGCGGACTTGCCCGGGATCGGCGACAGGATCCGCACGTCCGCGCTGGCCACGGCGTAGGCGATGTTGTTCGAGAGGGACGTGATCCGCTCGACCTTGGTCTTGGGCCCGACCTCGACCTCGTACCGGGTGACGGTCGGCCCGCGGGTGAAGCCCGTGACCTTCGCGTCGACGCCGAACTGGTCGAACACGCCGGTGAGCGACTCGACCACCCGGTCGTTCGCGGCCGACCGGGTCTTGTGCGGCGGGCCCTCCACGAGCAGGCCCTCCTCCGGCAGGAGGTAGACGGTGTCACCGTCGAACATGGGCTGCTCGCCCCGCGGCATCGGGGCGGGGGCCGCGGGCGGCTTCGGCGTCTTCTTCCGGGCCGGGGGGTCCGGCTCGCCGTCGAGCAGGCCCGGGCCGATCGCCGGCGCGCCAGGGGCGCCCTTGCGCTCGCCGGTCGGGATGCGCTGGGTGGTGAGCTTGCCGGACGCGGCCGACGCCTCGCCGTCGGCGGGCTCGAGGTAGGCCGCCTTCTCGAAGGCCTCGTCCCCCACGTAGCCCTTGGCGCCCTTGCGCCGGTGGCGCCTGCCGAACTGCGACCTCGTGCCCGGCGAGCCGTCGGCGCCGGTCTCGGTGCCGTCCGCGCCCTCGGGGCCACGCTCGCCCGTGAGACGGTCGTAGACGCCGAGCAGCCGGGCCGGGATGCGGTGCACCGGCGTGGCCGTGACGATCAGCAGCCCGAAGAAGGTGGCGAGCACGTAGAGGGGCACCGCGAACCACTGGGTCAGCCCGGTCACGACGGGCGCCGCGAACAGATACCCGAGCACGCCTCCGGCCTTCTGCACGGCCCCGAAGCCGTCGGCGGGCGACGGCACCCCCGCGGAGACGTGGACCAGGGCGCACACCGACACGACGATGAAGCTCAGGCCGATCGTCACGCGGCCGTTGGCCCGCGCCCGCCCGGGGTGCCGCATGAGCCGCAGCGCGATCCAGAGCAGCAGGACCGGCAGGGCGACGCCGGCGAGGCCGAACGTCCCCGCGACGACCGCGTGCACGCCGTCGCCGAACGAGCCCTCGATCCCCCACCACTCGCGGGCGGCGACCACGACCGCGAGCGCGAGCAGGAAGAAGCCGACGCCGTCGGCCCCGTGGTCGGGTTCCGGGTTCGCGTCCGCCTTCGCCGCCGTGTCCCGCGACGTCCCCTTCGCCGCCGTGCTCCTGGTCGCCTTGCCCACCTCGTCCTCTCCGTCGCCGGGCTCCGTGCCGCTGTCGCGCGGCCCGACCGCCCGCGTCGCGCCGCCGACGGCGTGCGCCACCCCCATCCAGGTGCCACGCGCGGCGCGGACCGGCCAGGACTGCGCGACGCCGGCCGACGCGGAGCCGCCGCGGGCCGAGCCCGCGCCCTTGGCCTTGCGGGGCGCGGCACTCCTGCGTGGAGCCGGCTTCCGGGACTTGCCGCTGCGGCCGCCGCCCTTGGTCGTTCGGGTCGCCATGATGCTGCCCACGGTAACGAGGCACACGGGTGTGCCCACGCACCCGCGCCGGTGTGTCCGGTTCCCGAGCGGTCAGGACGTGAGGAGTCCCACCGCGAGCGTGGCCACTCCCGCACCCAGGAAGGTCGCGCCGGCCGGGAACAGGATCTTGAAGCCGTTCGGCGCGGTGCGGCCCGCGCCCATGGCGCTGAAGAAGAACCCGCCCGGCAGGAGGATCGCCGCGACGAGCACGCCGGTGGCGCCGAGCCAGTGCCAGAAGCCGGGCAGCGTCGTCGCCTCGGCGAGCACGACGCACAGCAGGCCGAGAGTCACCAGCACCCCCGCGTGCGCGTGGCCGGCCCGGTAGAAGGCCTTCTGGAAGTCCGTGGCCGGTACACCTCCTCCGAGGACCTTGAGCAGGAAGAACCCGCCGGACTCGATCCCCACCACGGTCAGCAGGACGATCCCGGCGGTGATGCGCGCGCCGTCGGACAGGTCGAGCATGGCAGTTCCCCTCACGTGTGCGTCAGATGCGCCGACAGACCGTCCTCGATCGCCGGACCGTTTGGTAACACCGTTATAAAACACTGTTCGCCAACGCGCGTCAAGGGTTCTACACTCACGGGATGGCACGTCCCCGCACGCACGACGACGCCCTGCGCGGGCGCCTGCTGGAGGTCACCTCCCGGACGGTCTCCGAGCGCGGCGAGGCCGGGGTCACGGTGCGCTCGGTCGCCACCGACGCGGGCACGAGCCCGTCCGCCGTCTACGCGCTGTTCGGGTCGCGCGAGAAGCTCCTCGCCGCCGTGACCGCCGAGGGCTTCCGCCGCTTCGCCGAGCATCTCGCCGCCGTGCCGCACACCGGGGCCCCGGCCGAGGACCTGCGCGCCCTCGGCCTGGCCTACCGCACGTCGGCGCTGGAAGACCCGCACTTCTACCGAGTCATGTTCGACCGCGGCGTCGAGGCCGGGCACGACGGCGGGGACGCACCAGCGTCCGCCGACGTCGCCACCGGGAAGACGGGCGTCACGCCCGCCACGAGACGCGACACGTTCGGCGTCCTGCGCGACGCCGTCGCGCGCACCCTCCCTAGCGCCTCCGGCGAGCAGGTCGAGACCGTGGCGCTCGGCCTGTGGGGGCTCACCCACGGGCTCGTCTCCCTGGAGCTCGCGGGCCGGCTCGACGGCGACCCGGAGACCCGCGCCCGTCGCTACGCGGAGACGCTGGGCGCCCTGGGGCCGCTGCTCACCACGGGCTGATCGCCGGCGTGGCCGCCGCCGGGACGACCACGCCACGTGCTGCGCGCCGTCAGGCCGGAGCCGGCCGGCCGAGGTTCGGCTGCGTGGGAGCCGCCCAGGCGCGCTGCGCGGCGGTCAGCTCCCGCACGTACCGGATCCACGACCCGCCCGCCACGGTCGTCAGCAGGGCGGTCACCGTCTCGAGGACGGGCACGGCCGCGACGGCGGGCGTGAGTTCGCCGGTGCCCAGCAGCCCGCCGGTGAGCCCGTTGACGGCGTTGTCGATGAAGTTCGGGATCAGCCAGCAGGCCCACCACAGGCCCATGCCTCCGGTCATCGCGGCGCCGAGCGTCGCACGACGGACGTCCCGGACCACCTGGTAGGGAAACCAGAAGGTGACGATCGGTACCCACCAGCCCAGCCACACCCAGACGGCACTGCGTTCGTGCCTGACCTGCGGAGCGACCGCCAGGGAGAAGCGGCGGCCCTGCTGCAGCCAGAGACAGGCGACGACGTACGCCGCGACCGACACGGGTAGGTGGAGGACCACCATGCTGTCATAGAGCAGGTACGGCGTCTCGTTGTAGGTCAGCCCGAGCTCACCGGCGGTCTTCAGGTCGTCCGACGCGAGCCAGGCGGACGCCGCGGTGGCGACGCGCCCCGCGATGAGCGCCGCGGCCAGGATGATCACGGCCACGGCCAGCCCTGCGGGCACGGGTGGCAGCGGGCCGACGGGCGCCGCCGCCTGCGCGGAGGACACGTGCGGGGCGAAGAGGCCCGGCTCCGCGAACGACGGGCCGGGCGCGACGGGCCGCGCCCGCGGCAGCCCGGCGCGACCGGCCGCGGCCGGCTGCATCCCGGCGGGAGGTGCGAACTCCGGCTGAGCGCTCGGAGGGTGCGGCCCGGACGCATCGGGTGCGTGGTGGTCGGGCGGCAGGGCCTGTGACTCTGGCATGGCGGCTTTCGGTGCGATCTGGCAAGACCGCAGTACCGTAGCGACCAGGCGTGCCCGGAAATCACTGACTCCGGGTGAAATACGGTCACATTCCAGCCACGGACGACCGCGGACGGCCGGTCTGTCGGCGGGCCCGGCAGCAAAGGCTGTCGACACCGCCGGCAGACCGGCCGTCCGCGGTCGATCGCACGCTACGCGATCACGCCTCGACGACCACCGGAACGATCATCGGCTTGCGACGCAGGCGCGTGGACACGAAGCGGCCCACCGTGCGGCGGATGATCTGCTGCAGCTGGTGGGTGTCGGTCGCGCCCCCGGCGATCGCCGTCTCGAGCGCCTCGGTGATCTCCGGCAGGACCTTGTCGAACACGCCGAGGTCCTCCGCCATGCCGCGTGCCAGGATCTGGGGCCCGGCCAGCACCTTGCCGGTGGCCGTGTCCACCGCGGCGTACACGGAGACGAAGCCCTCCTCGCTGAGGATCCGGCGGTCCTTGAGCTCGGCGTCGCCGATCTCGCCGACCGAGGAGCCGTCCACGAACACGTACCCGCACGGCACCGCGCCCACGACGGACGCCTTGCCGTCCACGAGGTCGACGACGACGCCGTCCTCCGCGAGCACCACGCGGTCCGCCGGGACACCGGTCTTGACCGCGATGGAGCCGTTCGCCACGAGGTGCCGCACCTCACCGTGCACCGGCATGACGTTGCGCGGCCGCAGGATGTTGTAGCAGTACATGAGCTCGCCGGCGCTGGCGTGCCCGGACACGTGCACCTTGGCGTTCGCCGAGTGCACGACGCGGGCGCCGAGGCGGGTGAGTCCGTTGATGACGCGGAACACCGCGTTCTCGTTGCCCGGGATCAGGGACGACGCGAGGATCACCGTGTCGCCGTTCTCGACCTGGACGCGGTGATCGCCGTTCGCCATGCGGCTCAGGGCCGCCATCGGCTCGCCCTGCGAGCCCGTCGACATGTAGACGATCTTGTCGTCCGGCAGGCTGTCCGCCTTCTTCATGTCGATCAGCACGCCGGGCGGCACGTCGAGATAGCCGAGGTCCTCGGCGATGCCCATGTTGCGCACCATCGAGCGGCCCACGAACGCGACCCGGCGCTTGTGCGCGTGCGCAGCGTTCAGCACCTGCTGCACGCGGTGCACGTGCGAGGAGAACGACGCCACGATGATCCGCTTGTCCGCCCGGCCGAACACGCCGTCGAGCACGGGCCCGATCTCGACCTCGGGGGTGACGAAACCTGGTACCTCGGCGTTCGTGGAGTCGACCATGAACAGGTCGACGCCCTTCTCCCCCAGGCGCGCGAACGCGCGCAGGTCGGTGACGCGCCCGTCCAGCGGGATCTGGTCCATCTTGAAGTCGCCGGTGTGCAGCACCGTCCCGGCACCCGTGGTCACGGCGACCGCGAGCGCGTCCGGGATCGAGTGGTTCACCGCGACGAACTCGCAGCCGAAGACGCCCAGCTGCGCGACGTCGCCCTCCTTCACCTCACGGGTGACGGGCTTGATGCGGTGCTCCTTGAGCTTGGCCTCGATGAAACCGAGCGTCAGGCGCGATCCCACCAGGGGGATGTCGCGGCGCAGCCGCAGCAGGTAGGGCACGGCACCGATGTGGTCCTCGTGCCCGTGGGTCAGCACGATCGCCTCGATGTCGTCGAGCCGGTCGGCGATGTACTCGAAGTCCGGCAGGATCAGGTCCACGCCGGGCTGGTTGTCCTCGGGGAAGAGGACGCCGCAGTCGATGACGAGCAGGCGCCCGTCGTACTCGAGAACGGCCATGTTGCGGCCCACCTCTCCGAGCCCGCCGAGGGCGACGACACGAAGTCCGCCCTTCGGCAGCTCGGGGGGCATGGGCAGCTCAGGATGTGGGTGACTCAAAGGGCCTCCTGGCCTCGTTCTGACAGGTTCTGAAGTCTCAGTGGGGGACGACTATCGCGGGGTGCCCGACGATGGCCGTGGCCTCGTCCGGCAGCTCCGGCGGCGACATCGGGGTCGCGCTCTGCGGGAGCAGGCCCGCGGCGACGAGGACGGCGCGCAGCGTCGCGACCTCGTGGTCGCTCGCGGCGACGTTCGGCAGCCGCAGCGTGCGGTGCTCCAGGACGCCCTGGGCCTGCAGCGCGGCCTTGGCCATCACGGCCTGCGCACCCGCGCCGTTGAGCGCGTTGACGACTGTCAGGACGCCGCGGAAGGCGGTCAGCGCCCCGGCGTGGTCCCCGGCGTCCCACCGGCGCACCACCTCGGCGTACTGCGCGCTCACCACGTGCGCCGACACGGACACGATGCCCGCGCCGCCGATGCTGAGGAACGGCAGGAGCAGACCGTCGTCGCCCGAGTACCAGGCGAGGCCCGTGGCCTCGATCAGCTGTGCTGCCGACCAGACGTCACCGGTGGCGTCCTTGTTGGCGACGATGCGCGGGTGCCGGGCGATGCGCACGAACGTCTCGGGCGCGATGCGGACCCCCGCCCGCCCGGGGATGTCGTAGAGCATCACCGGCAGCTCCGTGGCGTCGGCCACAGCGGTGAAGTGCTGGAACAGGCCCTCCTGCGACGGGCGCGAGTAGTACGGCGAGACGATCAGCAGGCCGTCCGCCCCCGCGTCGGCGGCCTGCTCCGCCATCCGGATCGCGTGCGCCGTGTCGTTCGACCCGGCTCCGGCCAGGATCGCGGCACGGTCCCCGACCGCCTCCACGACGGCCGCCACGAGCTCCGCCTTCTCGGGGGCGTGCGTCACCGGCGACTCGCCGGTGGTGCCGGACAGGACCAGGCCGTCGCTGCCGTCGTCCACCAGTTTCTTCGCCAGCTTCGCCGCAGCCCTCAGGTCGATCGCGCCGTCCGGCGTCATCGGGGTGACCATCGCGGTGAGGAGGGCGCCGAACGGGCGCGCCTCGTTGCTGGGAAGAACCATGAGGACACCGTACCGTCCCAGGGGCTGGAAGTTCCCGCCGCGACGGCCCCTCGTCAGCGTTCCACGAGCACCCCGTCGGGGTCCGCCCACACGGTCGCGCCCGGCCGGAAGACGACGCCGCCGATCTCCACCGGCTCGTCCGTGACGCCGGCGCCCGTCTTGGCGGACTTGCGCGGGTTGGTACCGAGCGCCTTGACGCCCAGCCCCAGGCCGCCGATCGCCACGGAGTCCCGGATCGCGCCGTGGATGATCGCCCCCGCCCAGCCGTGCTCGACGGCCGACGCCGCGATGAGGTCCCCCATGAGGGCCGAGCGCAGCGAGCCGCCGCCGTCGACGACGAGGACCCCTCCCGCGCCGGGCGTCGCACACACGGCTTTGACCAGGGCGTTGTCCTCGAAGCACCGGACAGTGCGCACCGGTCCGGAGAACTCGGCGACGCCGCCGAGGTCCCGCAGCTGGATCCCGAGCGAGGCGAGGCCCTCGCCGCGCTCGTCGTACAGGTCTGCCGTCGCCACCATCGATCCTCCGTCTCACGATTCCGCCGCGCGACACGATACTCAGGCTCGCGAGCAGCGCGTGACATAGGGTTTCGGGCATGGCCCTGTTCCGCGACCTCGCCGACGTCTCCGTCCGGCCCGCCGTGCCGGGGGACGAGACGGCGGTGACCGCTGTCCAGCTCGGAGCCTGGCGGGCCACGCACGACGCCACCCTGGGTGACGGCGTGATGGACCGCCTCGACACCGGCGTCATGCAGGAGCGCTGGAAGGCCGCGATCGAGACGGCCCCCGGTCCCGGGTTCGCCGTCCTCGTCGCGCTCGACGGACCCGACCTCGTCGGGTTCGCGGCCGTCGCACCGGGGCAGGTCCTGTCGCTGGAGGTGGAGCCCGACCACCGCCGTGCCGGGCACGGCTCGCGCCTGCTCGCCGCCGCCGTGGACCGGCTGCGGACCGACGGCGCGCAGGAGGTCACCGCCTGGGTGCTCGAGGGCGACACCGCACGCGAGCAGTTCCTCGCGGACTGCGGGCTCGGCCCCGACGGGACCGAGCGCACCCTCGCTACCGGCCCCCGGACCGTCGTCGAACGCCGGTGGAGCGCCTCGATCTGAGCGTGCGCGCACCGCGAACCCGAAGGTTCACAGGTACGTGACACCCTCGTGACATCCGCTTGTCACCATCACGCACATGGGGATCGTGACGGAATACTTCGCCGCGGAGACCGACGAGGTCGCGGCCACGGCGCTGCTCTTCCGCGGCGGCCCGTCGGCCCCCGACGACGCGGACCTGCCGCACTTCGACGCCGTGGTGCTGCCGTCCGTCGAGCCGTTCATCATGCTCGCCGGGCTGGCGCAGGCGCTGTCGGGACGCCCCTACGGCGAGATCACCGCGCACCCGCGGCACGGCGCGCTGGTCGGCAGCAGCGGGGACGAGGGTCCGTGGATCGTGTCGGTCACGGACGACCTCGCGAAGGACCTCGCGTCCGCGTCGCCCGAGCGCCTCGCGCGCGTGACCCGGAAATGGGTGCGCGAGTCGGAGCCGCCGGTGCCCCCGCACCGGCTCACACCCGCGGTGCTGCTGCTCGCGGAGCTCGCCGCGCGCGCCGTCGCGGACGGCCGCGCGATCTACTGCTGGACCTCGCTGGGAACCACCGGCAGGCCATAGCCGGCCCTATCGCGGCGAGTAGAGGCTCGAGGCCTTGCGCAGGGCCTCCCGGGCACGACGACGGTCACCCGCGGCGTCGTAGGCGAAGGCCAGGTGATACCAGGCGCGCCAGTCCGCGGGCCGCGCCTCGACGCCGGCGCGGTGCTGGGCGAAGGCTCCGTCGGCCGCCTCGCGGTCGATCCGGCCGCCGGCCGAGCGCGGCAGGTCGTCCACGGGTAGCTCGCCGGCGGCGGCCAGCACGTCGGCCATCGCCTGCACGCGCGCGGCCAGCCAGAACTCCCGCACGATGAACCCGAGCACCAGCAGCGGAAGCACGAGGACCGCCAGGCCGATCCCGACGAGCACCGGCTCGGCGGTGCCGATCATCGCGATCCCGCGCCCGGCCACCGCCCACACGTACAGCGCGAACAGCGCGGTGACGGCGAGCGCACCGAACAGCCCGCGCGGCGGCCTGCGCCGGGGCGCCCCGGCGGGGCGTGGGCCGTCCGACGCCGCGCTCCGGCCGGTGCCGCTCACGACAGGTCCAGCACGTGCTCGAGGCCCACGGTCAGTCCGGGACGGTCCACCACGGCCCGCACGGCAACGAGCACGCCCGGCATGAACGACGACCGGTCGAACGAGTCCTGCCGCACGACCAGCTGTTCGCCGGGGTTCCCGAGCAGGATCTCCTCGTGCGCCACGAGGCCGCGCAGGCGCACGGCGTGCACGCGGACACCGTCGACGTCGGCGCCGCGCGCCTCCCAGCCGGTCTCGGTGGCGTCCGGGGACGGGGCCAGGCCCGCGTCGGCACGGGCCGCCGAGATCGCCGAGGCCGTGTGCCGCGCCGTACCCGACGGGGCGTCCACCTTGTCCGGGTGGTGCAGCTCGATGACCTCGGCCGACTCGAAGTAGCGGGCGGCCTTCGCGGCGAACGTCATGGCCAGCACTGCCGACAGCCCGAAGTTCGGGGCGATGAGGACACCCAGCCCCGCGTCGTCGGCCCGGTCGGCGTTGAGCCGGTCGAGGTGCTCGACGACGCGTCCGCGCGACACGTCGTCCCAGCCCGTCGTCCCGACGACGGCGTGCGCCCCGGCGTCGAGCACGGCGTGCACGTTCGCCTCGGCGGCGGCCGGCACCGTGAAGTCGACGACGACGTCGGCCCCGGCCAGCGCGCCGGTGGTGATCGCGTCGTCCTTGTCGAGCCGCGCGACGAGCGTCAGCCCGCCGGCCGCCTCGACGGCCGCGCAGGTCTGCGTGCCCATCCGCCCGGCCGCACCCAGCACGGCCACCTTGATCTCGGCCATCTCCTCGCCTTTCTCCTCAACGGTCGCCTCGTCCGAGCCCGACCACATCATCGTGCCTGGTGGGACGTGGCCACCAGGCACGACGACCCCGGTCGGCATCGGACGAGGCCGAGTCACGCGTCGAACGGTCCCACGCGGATCACCGAGCGCGGGCGGGACGCCAGCTCCTGGGCCAGGGTCCGGACGTTCTCGCGCGTGACCGCGCGGATCCGGTCCAGGCTCTCCTCCAGCGAGTACAGCTCCCCGTGCACCAGCTCGGCCCGCCCCAGCCGGCTCATCCGGGACCCGGAGTCCTCCAGCCCCAGCACGAGCGACCCGCGCAGCTGGCCCACCGACCGGGTCAGCTCCGCCTCGGTGATGCCACCGTCGGCCAGCCGCTCCAGCTCGGCGACCAGCAGCTCCTCCACCTGCTCGGCCTTCGCCGGGGCGCAGCCCGCGTACAGGCCGAACGTCCCGAGCCCGCCGTGCCCGGCGGCGAACGAGTACGTCGTGTAGGCGAGGCCGCGCTTCTCGCGGATCTCCTGGAACAGCCGCGACGACATGCCGCCGCCGAGGGTCGCGTTCAGCACCGAGAGCGCGAACCGGCGGTCGTCCGTCGCGGCGAGGCCGGTACCTCCCACGATGATGTTCGCCTGCTCCACGGACCGGTTGATCGTCCGCGACGCACCGCTGGTCGGGATGCCGACGGTCTGCGGGGTGGAGTCGCGCCTCGACCCCGGCGCGATCGCCTCCTCGAGCCGCCAGCCGCCCTCGGTCAGCGCGTGCACGACCAGGTCGCAGAGCTGGTCGTGGTCGACGCCACCCGCGGCGGCCACCACCAGCGTGGCGGGCTCGTAGTGGGTGCGGTAGTGGTTCCAGACCGCGTCGCGCGGCACCGCGCCGATCGTGTCGGCGGTACCGCCGATCGGCCGCCCGAGCGGGTGCGACCCGAGCACGGCCGCCGAGAACTCCTCGTGCACCACGTCCGCGGGGTCGTCCTCGGTCATGGCGAGCTCCTCGAGGATCACGCCACGCTCGGTCTCCAGCTCCTCGGCGTCGAGCCGGGCACTGGTCACCATGTCCCCGATGACCTCCACCGCCATCGGCAGGTCGGCGTCGAGCACCCGCGCGTAGTAGCAGGTGAACTCCTTGCCGGTGGCGGCGTTGGCCTCCCCGCCGACGGCGTCGAACGCCTCCGCGATGTCCAGCGCGCTGCGCCGGTCGGTCCCCTTGAACAGCAGGTGCTCCAGGAAGTGCGTCGACCCGAAGTGCCCGTCGGTCTCGTCCCGGGAGCCGACGCCGACCCACGCGCCCACCGTCACCGAGCGCAGGCCCGGCATGTGCTCGGTGATGACGCGAACGCCGCCGGGCAGGACGGTGCGACGAATGGTCGCGCCGTCCTGCCCGGCGATCAGGTCGGCACCGGGCTCACCCGCGGCTGCGAGTGGCAGGTGCCACGGCATCTCAGGCTTCCGCGCCGGCTGCTGCCGCCTCGGATGCCTCGGCGTCGCCCGACGCCTCGTCCTCCTCGGTCACGGCGACCAGCGACAGCTTGCCGCGCGGGTCGATCTCGCCGATCTCGACCTGGACCTTCTGGCCGATGGAGAGCACGTCGTCGACGTTCTCGATCCGCTTGCCACCCACGAGCTTGCGGATCTGGCTGATGTGCAGCAGACCGTCCTTGCCCGGCGACAGCGAGATGAACGCACCGAACGACGTCGTCTTGACCACCGTGCCGACGAACCGCTCGCCCACCTCGGGGACGTGCGGGTTGGCGATCGCGTTGATCGCCGCGCGGGCGGCCTCGGCCGAGGGGCCGTCGACCGCACCGATGTAGACGGTGCCGTCGTCCTCGATCGAGATGTCGGCGCCCGTCTCCTCCTGGATCTGGTTGATCATCTTGCCCTTGGGCCCGATGACCTCACCGATCTTGTCGACCGGGACCGTCACCGCGATGACGCGCGGCGCGTTCGGGGACATCTCGTCCGGCGTGTCGATGGCCTCGGCGATGACGTCGAGGATCGTGAAGCGGGCGTCGCGCGCCTGCCCCAGGGCCGCGGCGAGCACGGAGGCCGGGATGCCGTCCAGCTTGGTGTCGAGCTGGATGGCCGTGACGAACTCGCGCGTGCCGGCGACCTTGAAGTCCATGTCGCCGAACGCGTCCTCGGCACCCAGGATGTCGGTCATCGCCGCGTACCGGGTCTCGCCGTCGACCGTGTCGGACACGAGGCCCATCGCGATGCCGGCGACCGGCGCCTTCAGCGGGACACCGGCGTTGAGCAGCGAGAGCGTGCTCGCGCACACCGAGCCCATCGACGTCGAACCGTTGGACCCGAGCGCCTCGGAGACCTGGCGGATGGCGTACGGGAACTCCTCGCGGCTCGGCAGCACCGGCACGAGCGCACGCTCGGCGAGCGCGCCGTGGCCGATCTCGCGGCGCTTCGGGCTGCCCACGCGGCCGGTCTCACCGGTCGAGTACGGCGGGAAGTTGTAGTTGTGCATGTAACGCTTGCGCGTGACCGGACCGAGCGAGTCGATCTGCTGCTCCAGGCGGAGCATGTTCAGCGTGGTGACGCCCAGGATCTGGGTCTCGCCGCGCTCGAACAGGGCGGAGCCGTGCACGCGCGGCAGCACCTCGACCTCGGCCGACAGGGTACGGATGTCCGCGAGCCCGCGCCCGTCGATGCGGACGCCGTCGGTCAGCACGCGCTGGCGCACGAGCGCCTTCTGCAGCGACCGGTACGCGGCCGACAGCTCCTTGTCACGGCCCTCGAAGGCAGCGCCCTCGGCCGCGAGGTCGGCGACGGGGCCGGCCTTGAGCTCGTCGAGGCGGTTCTCGCGGTCCTGCTTGTCCCCGATGGTGAGCGCCTCGGCCAGCGGCCCGGCGACCGCGGCCTCGACGGCGGCGTACGCGTCGTCCTGGTAGTCCGGGAAGAGCGGGAACTCCCGCGTCTCCTTCGCGGACTGCGCGGCGAGCGCCGACTGCGCGTCGCACAGCGCCTTGATGAACGGCTTGGCCGCCTCGATGCCCTCGGCCACGACCTCTTCGGTCGGCACGGGGGCGCCCTCGTTCTTGATGAGCTTCCACGCGTCGTCGGTGGCCTCGGCCTCGATCATGGCGATCGCGACGTCGTCACCGACCGCGCGGCCGGCCACGACCATGTCGAAGACCGCGCGCTCCTTGTCGGAGTACTTGGGGAACGCGACCCACTGCCCGTCGATCAGCGAGACGCGCACCGCACCTGCCGGGCCGGAGAACGGCAGGCCGGACAGCTGCGTCGAGGCCGACGCCGCGTTCATGGCGAGCACGTCGTACGCGTCGTCCGGGTGCAGCGCCATGACGGTGATGACGATCTGCACCTCGTTGCGCAGCCCCTTGACGAACAGGGGGCGCAGCGGGCGGTCGGTGAGGCGGCAGGTCAGGATCGCCTCGGTCGACGGGCGGCCCTCCCGGCGGAAGAACGAGCCGGGGATACGGCCCGCGGCGTACATCCGCTCCTCGACGTCCACCGTCAGCGGGAAGAAGTCGAACTGGTCCTTGGGGTGCTTCCCGACCGCGGTGGTCGACAGGAGCATCGTCTCGTCGTCGAGGTACGCGGCGACGGATCCGGCGGCCTGCTTGGCCAGCCTGCCCGTCTCGAAGCGGATGGTGCGTGTGCCGAAGCGGCCGTTGTCGATGACGGCCTCGGCGAACTGGATCTCGGGACCCTCCACGGGTTCCCTCCCTTTCTCGAGGTGCGCCGCGTGCCCCCGACGGTCTTCGATCGAGGCCCACCGAATCGCATGTTCGGGGAGCCACTACCGAGGACCGGACGACGAGCCGTCGGCGCGTGTTCTGGTACTTACATCTCACCAGACCAGCCCGGCCCCTGCGAGAGGGACCGGGCTGGTCTCGGAAGCTGGTTCAGCGGCGCAGGCCGAGACGCTCGATGAGCGCCCGGTAGCGGTTCACGTCGATCCGCTGGAGGTAGCCCAGCAGGCGACGACGCTGGCCCACGAGGAGCAGCAGACCACGACGGCTGTGGTGGTCCTGCTTGTGGGACTTGAGGTGTTCGGTGAGGTCCTTGATGCGCTGCGTCAGCAGAGCGATCTGGACCTCCGGGGAGCCGGTGTCGGTCGGCGTCTTCCCGTACTCGGCGACGATCTGCTGCTTCGTGGCGGTGTCGAGCGGCATGGCTCTCCTTCGTGTCGTTGCGCGGTGCTCCCGGACTGATTCACGGGGCGCTCTGGATCCGCGGCCGATCAGACGGCCTTCCTACCTTACCTGCTCTCCGGCCACGGTCGTGGTGCCGTGGGCTGTGACGTTGCTCTTGGTCACCGGGCGGCCGGGCCTGGCGCGCGAGCGGCGCGTTCGGGCACGGAGCCGGCGACGGCGGACAGCACCGCGCGGACCGTCTCCCGCGGGAGCGACACGAGCGGACGGGCGAGCGTCTCGGCCCGGAACCCGCCGTCCGCCGCTGCAGCCCCGGCGATCTCCCGTGCCTCCACCTTGCCCAGCGCGCCCCCGGCCGCCCGGGCGGCCTTGACCAGGGCGTCGCGCCAGGCGTTCCCGAGCTGACGCGAGGCGCCGCCGAGCAGCACACGACGCGCGACGGCGACCGGGTCCGGGGCGTGCCGGCCGGGCTCCCCCGCCTCGTCCGCGACGAGGACCGCGTGCTGCGGGCCGGGCGTGCTGCGGCGGAACGTCAGCGTCCACTTCCCGGCGAGATCGTCGCGCAACGCGTCCTGCGCCGCCTGGCTGGTGATGTCCGGGTGGTTGTTCGGGAGCGCGACCGCGACCCGCCGGGCGTTGACGCCGAGCAGCACGCGGTAGAGCCAGGAGCCCGGGTCGTCCGAGAGGTCGGCCGCGAGCGCCGACGTCCTCGCGTTCGTGAGCGAGGCCTGGGCGGTCCCGTCGAGGAGCGACTCCAGCGACAGCTCGGTGACACTCCCGTGGGGTGCCTCGCCGCTGGACGCCTCGGCGCCGGGGGCGTCGCCGCGGCGGAGGTCGCCGTCGGGGCCGCCGCCGCACGGCAGGAGCGCCGTCGCGGCGACGGGGATCCCGTCCCTTCCGCGGGCGGCCGCCAGGACGGCGTCGTGCACGGGGCCGCTCCCCCGCCCCGTGCCCGCCTCGACGGACTGGGTGCCGTGGGTGTAGATGTTCACGGCGCTGCTGGTGACGCGGTCGAGCGACCTCCAGGTGCGGGCCGTGGGGCGGCACACGTACAGGTCGCTCGCGCTGCCCACGGCCTGCGCGCCGGTGTAGCGGTTGAAGTGCGGCAGGATCGCCTCGTACACGAGCGAGAGGTCGCCGATCGCCTGCTGCACAGTGAACCCGAGCCCGGGGTGGTGGGTGCCGTAGCCGTATGCCAGGAGCAGGCGCCCGTTCTCGCGGTCGCGGAGTCCTTGCAGGCCGCGGGCGAGGAACAGGCGGACGCCGTCGGGGGTGTAGGGCGGGTCGGTGAAGACGAGGTCGGCGGTGCCGCGGGCGGCGTCGGGGAGCCCGGCCCGGAAGTCGCCGTAGGCCGTCTCGATGTTCAGCCCGCGCTCCGCGGCCACCGTGCCGACGTAGGCGAGCAGATCCTCGTCGACGTCGACGACGACGGCGCGCGCGGCCGGGTTGCGCAGGCAGGTGACGATCGACGTGAGGTCGTGGTCGCCGGCGCACAGGAGGGTCGCGCCGGCCAGGTCGTAGGTCCCGTCCATCCAGAGGGCGCGGCGCACGGCGGTCTCCGGCGTCGCGGGCACGTGGTCGAGGGCCCTCCTCGGGCGGGGGGCGGCGGCGACGATCTGCTCCATGTCGCGCAGCAGCCCGGCCGCGGCCGGGAGCCGGTCGTCGCCCGGCAGCCCGAGACCGGTGGCCGCGAGCTGCGCGGTGCCGGCCAGCTCGCGGTAGTCCGCCGTGCTCTCCGGGCGGATCCGCAGGACGTCGTCCTCGGCGAGCAGGTCTGCCCCGAGGGCGGCGACGACCTGTTCCACGAGCCG
This sequence comes from Myceligenerans cantabricum, assembly GCF_054777735.1. Taxonomy (NCBI): domain Bacteria; kingdom Bacillati; phylum Actinomycetota; class Actinomycetes; order Micrococcales; family Promicromonosporaceae; genus Myceligenerans; species Myceligenerans cantabricum. Next base: position 199,479 of record NZ_BAAHAJ010000008.1, on the reverse strand, counting down.
TCGCGGCAGCGCGGTGACCCGCACGAGGTCGGCGAGGGTGGCACCGTCGACCAGCATCGCGAGCGCCTCCCGGTGCCCGCGCGCGTACGCCCCGAAGGTCTCCACGAGCTCCCGCACCCGGTCGATCGGGAACCGGTCCTCGACGGGTTCCCCGGGGCCGCCGGCAGGAGGGTGCGATGCCATACGCGCAACCTACGTCAGACGCGCACCGACCACCGACCACCGGCGGCCAGCTCTCGTGCGGTACGGGTTCGGCGTCACGCGCGGTCCGGCGGCGAGGCTCCACGACCAGGAGATCACCCACCGTGCAGTCGAGGGCGTCGCCCCCTCCCGGCAACCACACCCACACCTTCGGTCAGGGTTCAACAGGGAATCGAATCCATTCGAACCGCCCTGAAAGGTCCGCGAGCCCCTACTGAACCAAAATCAGCGGGCGGTGGCCCCGCGGAGCGGGGGCAGTGGGAGGAGGTCAGTGGGAGGAGGTCAGTGGGAGGAGGTCAGGGCTGCTCGGGCGATCTGGAGGGCTTCCTCCGGGGTCAGGCCCAGGGCGTGGGTCGTCTCCGCGTAGGTCTGCGCTGCCGCCCGGGCCGACTCCAGGCGGCGGTTGCCGCCCGGGCTGACGAACGTCCCCGCCCGGCCCCGGGTCTCCACGAGGCGCGCCGCCTCCAGCTCCCGATAGGCCCGGGCCACGGTGTTCACGGCGATCCCGAGGTCCGCGGCCAGCGCCCGGACCGTCGGCAACCGCGTGCCGACGGCCAGGGTTCCGTCGGCCATCTGCTGGGCGAGCTTCGTCCGCACCTGCTCGAACGGAGGCACGGAGGAATCGGCGTCGATGGTGATCACAGCCCCACGATGCCAGGCGAGCCCGGGACCATGACCCCGACTCGCGGGCGACGGCGCCGGGTGCGGTTCCGCACCCGGCGCCGTCGCCCGCCGGACCTGCCAGCAGCCGCCTACCGACCTCTGCAGCGACCCGCGCCAGCCGCCACCCGCCAACCCGGGGAGAGCCCCACGCCAACCGCCACCCGCGAATCCGAGGAGAGCCCTGGCATCAACCGTCACCCACCAGCCCCTGCGGCAGCCCCGGGTCAGCTCGCGCCGTCGTGCCCCGCCGCGCCGTGGCGGCGGAACTCCGGCTCGCCGTACTCCGAGACGCCCACCGGGTGAACGCCCGCGAACCGCAGGAGGTCGACGATCGTGGTGATCGGGCGGCCGTCGTCGAGACGCACCCCGGAGGCCGGGCTCCACGGGGCGCCTCCGTGGCGGCGGGTGTACGCGTCGTCGTCGACCTGGAGCAGGTACACGAACGTCTCCGCCAGGACGCGGCTGCCGACGTCGCCCAGGAAGTTGCCGTTGCCCTGGACGTCGGCCTCCTTGAGGACGTAGTACCACAGGGGCGTCGCACCGAGCTCGTCCAGCGCGGCGGCCACCTCGGGCGTGGCGCCCCGGCGCAGCTCGGCGTGCGTCAGGGGCGTGACGCCCAGCGCGGCGGCCGCGGCCTCGCCCGTCGGGACGGCGTGCTGGTATCCCCGCAGCAGGTTGCGTTGCGCGAGATGCTTGAGCAGGCCCCGGATCCTGTCCGGGAGGCCGTTGCCCTCGTTGCGGAGGTTCGCCAGCCCGTCGGCGACGAACGGGTCGAGCCGGCGCGACATGTGGTCCGGGTTCGGGTCCCCGTGGTCGGTGAGCCGGGTCCAGTCGACGGCGAACTGGGCCGGCAGCGCCGTGCCCGGAGCGGAAGGGTCGGCGGACAGACCGCCTCCGCCGGTCATCGTGAACAGCTGCCCGAGCGTCGCGGGGCCGCTCGGGGCGCCGGTGCTGAAGTTGACGTTCAGCTCGTTGGTCTCGCGCACCAGGGAGTGCCCGAACCGGAACGCCGCCGCCGCGAACTCCACGGGCATCGCCACGCGGCGCGCCGGGTGGAACAGCCGGGCGCCGTCGGCGAGCACGGCGTCGAGGACGCCGGGCTTGGTGAGGGTCCGCAGGAAGTCGTGCACGAGCAGCCACTGGTAGTGGTGCCGCACCAGCTCCCGCGCCTCGGTGAACAGGTCGCGCGGACGGCGGGCGAGGCGGGGGCGGTGCTCGGCCAGCCAGTCCACGACCGCGTTGTGGAACCGGATCATGGCGACGTGGAACTGCGCGACGAGCATGTTCTCGTCGTTCCGCGCGTCGGGGACGATCGCGTGGCCGTCCGCGTCGCGCGGCAGGTCGCGCTGCTGGTCCCCGGCGGGCGCCACCGGTGTGAAGCCCTCGCCGAGGTCGCCGAGCCGGCCGAGCCGCAGCTTGGCCGAGCCCGGGACGTAGGCCGCCTCGCTCCGGGTGCCGCCGTGGTCCTTCTCGCCGGGGAAGCGAGGGCCTGAGCCGTACAGGCTGTCGAGGTCGAGCAGCGGACGGCGGGCGTTGCGCAGGCGCCGGCGCACCTCGCCGGGCGAGAAGACCTCGAACGGGTCGTCGACGATGTCGCCGAGCGGCGGGGGACCGTCGTGACCGGCGCCGGGGTGCCTGCCGGGCCCGCGGTACGCCTCCTGCGGCTCGCCCGTCTCGGCCGCGCCGTCCGCGGCAGCCTCGTCCGCGGCAGCCTCCGCGCCGGCCAGGAACAGCGTGACGTCGTGGTCGACGAACTGGCCCCAGTACGTGTACACGACCGGGATCGTGGACTCCCGCGGGCCTGGGTCGGCCGACTCGACCATGCCCGCGCCGAGGCGCTGGAGCGCCTCCTTGGTGGCCTCCGGGTCGAGGGCCGGAAGGTGGGCCAGCGGGTAGTCGCGCGCCGTCGCGGCCAGCAGGTAGTCGAACGGCGTCGTCGCGTCGAACCTGCCGGTGCGCAGGTCCTGCCGCACCGCCTGCTCCGTGCGCGGCAGCAGCGTGGCACGGCTCGTGGCCGGATCGGCCTGGTCGGCGGGGCTGCCCGCGGGGAGGAACATGCCGCCGTGCCCGATCCTGCCTACCGTGCGGCCTCCGGGTGTCTCGGCCAGGTCCACCTGCTCGTGCGGGACGTGACCGGTCTCTCCCTGGCGGGGTGCCACGATGGTGCGTTCCATAGATCCTCCTCGGATGGGGTGCTCACCAAGGAAGACGCCGGGCAGGAGGGTTCTGGTACAGACCTGGCCGACACTTCGCCCAGGAGTGAAACGTCTCCGCTACGGCGCGAGGATCTTCCGCGCCCGGGCGGCGTCGTCGTGCATCTGCACGACGAGCGGCTGCATCCCCTCGAACCGGATCGTGGGCCGCAGGTGCTCGGTGAACTCCAGCACGACGCGCTCGTCGTACAGGTCCAGGTCGTCGCGGTCGAGCACGTAGGCCTCGACGCGCCGCTCCACGCCGTCGAACGTCGGGTTCGTCCCCACGGAGATCGCGGCCGGCAGGACGCGGTCCGGGTCCGACGGCGCCCGTTCGGCGAGCTCGGGCCGACGCAGCCAACCGGCGTAGACGCCGTCGGCCGGCACCGTCCCGACGATCTCGCCCAGGTTGGCGGTCGGGAATCCCAGCTCCCGGCCGCGCGCGTCGCCGTGCACCACGATCCCTCGCACGCGGTGCGCGCGCCCCAGGATCTCCGACGCCGCGACGACGTCGCCCTCGCTGAGCGCCGCCCGCACCGCCGTCGACGACCAGCGGTGATGATCGTCGCCGCCGACGTCCTCGATCGCCACCACCTCGAACCCGTGCTCGCCACCGAGCTCCACCATGGTCGCGAGCGTCCCGGCGTTCTGCTTGCCGAACCGCACGTCGTGCCCGACGACGACGGTCTGTGCCCCCAGCCCGTCCACGAGGTACTTCCCGACGAACTCCTGTGGCGTCTGCGCCGCGAAGTCCAGCGTGTAGGTGACCACCAGGACGCCGTCGAGGCCCGTCGCGGCCATCAGGTCCAGCCGGTCCTCGACGCTCGTGATCAGCTCGGGCGCGGTCTCGGGGCGGTGCACCGCCGCGGGGTGCGGGTCGAAGGTGACCGCCACCGCGCGGGCGTCGTCGGCCCGCGCCAGCGAGACGATCCGGCCGAGCACGGCCTGGTGGCCGCGGTGGACGCCGTCGAAGTTGCCGATCGTCACCACGGACGGGCCGAAACCCGCGGGAACCTGGTCCAGGTCGGTCCACACCTGCACGCGGAGTACTCCTTCAGCGCCGGAAGGGTCGCGCGGCCCCCTGGCCGCGACGTTCGCGGCGGAGATGCCGCGCTGGTCCAGCGTGCCACGCCACGCCCCGGAACGCGGAATCGGGCACGACGGGCGGCCGCCGCACGCCGACGCCTCGCACCGAGGGGCCGCGCGGCCTCCCGGGGCACCCTCGCCCGCGCGGCCTACGCCACCTTGGCCGGCTGCTTGACCGCGTAGACGAACCCCGTGAGGCGGTACTCGCCGAGGGACTGGCGGACGGTGAGGTCCAGGATGCGCAGGAAGTTGCCGAACTCGGTCTCGGTCATCGTGGAGCCGATGAGCTGGATGTGCCGGTCGCCGACCGGGCGCCACCCAACCTGGCCGGGGTCCACCGGTTCGACGACGTCGTCGGTGAGCACCGCCGGGTACCGGGTACGCACGACGATCCGCCCCTGGAGGGCCACCAGCGTCAGGTAGGTCTCCTGGAACGCTATCCCCAGCTCCGTGTTCTCCGGCCACCAGGGCAGCGCGGAGACGATGGCCTGCAACAGCTCGAGACTGCTCTCGGTCCCCTCCTTGTCGCCCTCCACGATGTCGACGCTGGCTTCCCGCCCGATGAAGGCGGGTAGCGCTGCGACCACCGCCCCGATGTCGTCACGCCCTGCTGTTATGCGTACCCCCACAACCCCCAAAGGTACCAATGCGACATGTCACACAGGAAGTCTGGAAGTGATTGACATCCGCACGGATTTGCTGCTCGGCATGCCTTGACAGATCCCCCGGGCCGCGCAGTCGGCTTCGAGGACCCGTGGGCCAACGCGGTCCGGCTCAGCGTGGCTCCGGCGCCGGGCGGCGTCTCGTGAGCGACCCTGGACCTCGGACCAGCACGACGCCCGACACCCGACCACCCAGGAGGACACCGCGATGAGCGACCAGGACCAGCCAGCCGTCACCGTGCGCCACAACCCGGGAAAGAGTCGCTTCGACGTGTTCGTCGACGACACCCACGCCGGGTTCTCCCAGTACCGGGATCTCGATGAGCAGCCGGCGCGGCAGCGCATCTTCCACCACACCGTGGTGTTCGACGCGTTCGAGGGCCACGGTGTGGCCGGCGCCCTCACTCGCACCGCGCTGCGCACCAGCATCCAGACGGGGCACCGCATCGTCGCCGTCTGCCCCTACGTCAAGACGTGGCTGTCCACGCACCACGACTTCGACGACGCCACCGACCCCGCCGGCCCGGAGCACCTCCGCACGCCGGGCTGAACCACGCGTGAGCGAGCGCCGGATCCCTTCACCCGGGAGTCCCCGCGGTGTCGATGAGGGTCTCGGCAGCGGCGCGCGCCTGGCGCGCGGCGTCGGGGGTGCCCGTGATGGCCGCGGTGGCCTGTGCGCCCTCGGCGAGGATCGCGAGCTGGGGCGCCAGCTCCCCCGGGGCCCCGAGCTCGTCGACGAGGCCCGCCACGTAGGCCTGGAACCCGGCCTTCTGCTCGCGCACGGCGCCGGCCACGGCGGCCGAGCTCGCACCCAGCTCACCGTGGGTGTTGATGAAGGCACACCCGCGGAAGTCCGGTTGCCGGAACCAGCCGTCGAGGAAGTCGAAGATCGCCAGGACGCGCTCGCGCGCCGTCGTGGCGCGCTCGGCGGCCGAGGCCAGGCCCGCGTCCCAGACCGCGGTGCGGTGCCGCAGCACGGCGACGACCAGCTCCTCCTTGGAGGCGAACAGCGCATAGATGCGCTTGAGCGACACCCCCGCCGCGGCCCGCACCGCGTCCATGCCCACAGCCTGCACACCGCGTGCGTAGAACAGCTCGTCCGCGGCCCGCACGACGCTCTCCCGTGCGGTCTTCTCGTCGATCATCATGCCCTCTCCTGTCGCTGGCCGAACGCTGCCAGCTCCGCCGACTTGCGCGGAGAACGTTCGTTCTCTACGATAGCAGCCAAGCAGAGAACGATCGTTCTCCGCGGATCAGGAACGTCGGAGGAACCGGATCATGGGACACATCAGCGTCGGCACCGAGAACAGCACCACCACGGAGATCTACTACGAGGACCACGGCTCGGGGCAGCCGGTCGTCCTCATCCACGGCTACCCGCTGGACGGCAACAGCTGGGAGCTGCAGTCACGCGAGCTGATCGCGGCCGGCTACCGGGTCATCACCTACGACCGGCGCGGCTTCGGCCAGTCGAGCAAGGTCGGCACCGGCTACGACTACGACACGTTCGCGGCCGACCTGAGCGTCCTGCTGGAGACCCTCGACCTGCACGACGTCATCCTGGTCGGCTTCTCCATGGGTACCGGCGAGCTGGCGCGCTACGTGAAGAACCACGGCCACGAGCGCGTCGCGAAGCTTGCCTTCCTCGCCTCCCTGGAGCCGTTCCTCCTGGCGACCGACGACAACCCGACCGGCGTGCCGCAGTCCGTCTTCGACGACATCGTGAAGGCCGCCCGCGACGACCGGTACGCCTGGTACACCCAGTTCTTCAGCAACTTCTACAACCTCGAGGAGACCCTCGGCTCGCGGATCAGCCAGGAGACGGTCACCGCCAGCTGGAACACCGCCACGCGCAGCGCGCCGGTGGCCGCCTACTCGGTGGTGCCCACCTGGATCGAGGACTTCCGGGACGACGTCGCCGCCGTGCGTGCCTCGGGCAAGCCCGCCCTGATCCTGCACGGGACCGCGGACAACATCCTGCCCATCGACGCCACCGGCCGCCCGTTCCACGCGGCGCTCCCCGAGGCGGACTACGTCGAGATCGACGGCGCCCCGCACGGCCTGCTGTGGACCCACGCCGCCGAGGTCAACGAAGCGCTCCTGGGCTTCGTCCAGGCCTGAGGCCGCGCTCGCCCCGCACGTCCCGCCGGACCCGCGAGGGCGGCCGGCGCGGGCAGCGGGCGAGGGCCCCGGCCGGGAGCGCCGGGGCCCTCGCCCGCGCCGGACCTACGGGTGCGTGTCCGCGATCCCGATGACCTCGTCGAGGCGGTGCAGGGCAGCCTGCAGGCCGTCGATCCTCGCCTGGATGCGATCGCGCTCGGTGCGCAGCATGGCGCGCTGCTCGGCGTCGGTGTGCCCGGAGTCCCAGCACGGAAGGAGCTCCGCGATCCTCCGGCTGGTCAGACCGGCGGCGTACATCTCCTGAAAGAAGCGCACCATCGTGACGGCGCCCTGCGGGTAGAGGCGCTGGCCGGACGGGCTGCGCTCCGCGGTGAGCAGCCCCTGCTGCTCGTAGTAGCGCACGGCGCGCACCGAGACCCCGGCACCCCGCGCCACCTCGCCGATGCGGATCAGGCCCTCGGCCGTGGTCTGCGGGACGGTCATGTGACTCCTCTCACCCCGGTGATGCCGACCAGCACTTGCCTCTGACGTCAGCGTCAGGTTTTAGCGTACCGGACATGGACATCAAGCACTCAGTCGCCCTCGTCACCGGAGCGAACCGCGGCCTGGGCCGCGCCTTCGCCCAGCGCCTCCTGGAGCGGGGAGCCCGCAAGGTCTACGCCACGGCCCGCCGTCCGGAGACGGTGGACCTGCCTGGCGTGGAGGTGCTGCCCCTGGACATCACCGACCCCGCCTCCGTACGCGCCGCCGCCGAGGCCGCGCCCGACGTCTCGCTGCTGGTCAACAACGCAGGGATCCAGACGGGCACCGACCTGGTGACCGGCTCGCTCGACAGCGTGCGCCACGAGCTGGAGACGAACGTGCTCGGCCACCTGGGCATGATCCGGGAGTACGCGCCGGCGCTCGCTACGAACGGCGGGGGCGCGATCATGAACATCCTCTCCGCGATGTCGTGGTTCGGAGTCCAGGGTGCCAGCACCTACCACCTGACCAAGGCCGCCGCCTGGGCCATGACCAACGGCGTGCGCCGGGAGCTCGCCGCGCAGGGCACGCTCGTCACGGCCGTCCACCTCGGCCTGGCCGACACCGACATGTCCGCGGGCTGGGCCGTGGACAAGATCGCGCCGTCGGACCTGGCCGACGCGGCGCTCGACGGCGTCGAGGCGGGCTCCGCCGAGGTGCTGGCCGACCAGTGGAGCCGGGACGTCAAGGCCCGGCTGACCCTCTCGCCGGAAGAGCTCGACGCCGCGACGGACCGCGCCCTGGCGGCGCTGGCCGCGGCCTGAGCAGCCCCTCGGAGGGCTCAGCCGCCCGCCGCGAGGACCAGGACAGGCCGGGCCAGGTCCTGGCCCTTGCGGCGCGCGTCCTCGACCAGCGCGACGAGGTTCCCGGCCGGATCGATCGCGGCCAGCACGCCGGACCGGCCGCTCGGCCCGATCCACTGCCCGTAGCCCAGGGCGCGCGTCTCGGCGTCGTCGACGTCGCGCACCGGCAGGACGCCGCGGGCGGCGTCGGAGAGCGGGAGCGTGGCGAGGGTGCCGTCGTCGTCGGCCTGGGCCTCCATCGCCTCCAGCGTGCGGGCGACGTCGAGGCCGTAGCCGCCGACACGGGTGCGGCGCAGCGCGCTCAGGTGTCCGCCGGTGCCGAGCGCCGCGCCGAGGTCTCGCGCCAGCGCACGCACGTAGGTCCCGGACGACACCGTGACCCGCACGTCCAGGTCGATCACCGGAATCTCGCCGGCGCCGGTCCCGGTGTCCGGGGCGCCGGCGGCGCCGGTGCGGGTGTCCAGCACGTCGAACCGCGACACGGTGACGGGGCGCGCCGCGAGCTCGACGTCCTCCCCCGCCCGGGCACGCGCGTACGCCCGCCTGCCGTCCACCTTGATCGCGGAGACTGTGGTCGGGACCTGCATGATGTCGCCGGTGAGCCGGGCGACGGCGGCGCGGAGGTCGCCGTCGGGCACGTCGGCGGCACCGTCGGCCGCGACGACCTCGCCCTCGGCGTCGTCGGTGTTCGTGGCGACGCCGAGCCGGATCGTGGCGTCGTAGTCCTTGTCGGCGCCGACGACGTAGGTCAGGAGCCGCGTCGCCTTCCCGACACCGAGCACGAGCACGCCGGTGGCCATGGGGTCGAGCGTGCCGGCGTGCCCGACCTTGCGGGTCCCGGCCAGGCCCCGCGTCCGCGCGACGACGTCGTGGCTGGTCCAGCCGGAGGGCTTGTCGACGACGACGAACCCGTCGGGCGCCGTGGGGCGACGCGGCGGGCGCTCACCCTGCCCGCCGCGCGCTCTCCAGCCAGGGGCACCCCGACCACCGGGGGCCTCGTCGTGAGGATCCGCGGTCACAGCTCGTCGTCGTCCTCGTCCGCCTCGCGTGCCTTCTTGTACGGGTCGGCGTCGCCGGCGGGCTGCGCCCCCGAGCGGAGCGCCGCGAGCTCGGCGTCCCGGCGCTGCGCCTCCAGCAGCGCGGCGTCGAGGTGCGCCGCCGTCTCCGGCACGGCGTCGAGATGGAACTCGACGGTCGGCGTGAGCCGTACTCCCGTCTGCTTGCCCACCTCGCTGCGGATCATCCCGGTGGCGCTCTCCAGCGCGGCCGCGGTCCCGGCGCGGTCCTCGTCCGACCCGTACACCGTGTAGAACACCGACGCGTTCTGCAGGTCACCGGTCACGCGCACGTCGGTGATCGTCACGAACCCGAGCCGCGGGTCCTTGATCCGCGACTCCACCATCCCTGCCACGATCTCCTTGATGCGGTCGGCAAGCCGCCGCGCCCGAGGGTTCTCGCCCATGGTCTCTTTTCCTTTCCCACGCACTCCGGCGTTGAGTGCACGGTGCCGGTGGGGTTCAGTCGCCCGAACCCCACCGACCCCGTGCGCTCAACGCCGGATGTCTGTCGACGTCTCGGTCAGGTGCGCGGGATCTCGCGCATCTCCCACGTCTCGATGAGGTCACCCTCGGTGATGTCGTTGAACGTTCCGAGCCCGATACCGCACTCGAAGCCCTCGCGGACCTCCGTGGCGTCGTCCTTGAACCGCTTGAGCGAGTCGACCGTGAGGTTGTCCCCCACGACCTTGCCGTCGCGCAGCACACGCGCCTTGGCGTTGCGGCGGATCTCGCCCGACCGGACGATCGAACCGGCGATGTTCCCGAACTTCGAGGAACGGAAGATCTCGCGGATCTCCGCCGAACCGAGCGTGTGCTCCTCGTACTCCGGCTTCAGCATGCCCTTGAGCGCTGCCTCGATGTCGTCGATCGCCTGGTAGATGACCGAGTAGAACTTGACGTCGACGCCTTCGCGCTCCGCCAGGTCCTCGACCCGCTCGCCGTACTTGACGTTGAAGCCGAGGATCACCGCGCTGTCCACGGTGGCGAGGTTGACGTCGTTCTGCGTGATGGCACCCACACCACGGTGGATGACACGCAGCTCGACCTCCTCGCCCACGTCGATCTTGAGCAGTGCATCCTCGAGCGCCTCGACGGCACCGGACACGTCACCCTTGAGGATGAGGTTGAGGCTCTCGACCTTGCCCTTCTTGAGCTCGGCGTCGAAGTCCTCGAGGCTGATCCGCTTGCGGCGCTTGGCCAGCAGCGCGGCACGCTCGGCGGCCTGCCGCTTCTCGGCGATCTGCCGTGCCGTGCGGTCGTCCGGAGCCACGAGGAACGTGTCACCGGCGCTCGGCACCGACGTCAGGCCGGTCACCTGGACCGGACGGGCCGGGGTGGCCACGTCGATCGCCTCGCCGTGCTCGTCGATCATGGCGCGCACGCGGCCGTGCGCGGTACCCGCCACGATCGCGTCGCCGACCTGGAGCGTGCCCGACTGGACCAGCACGGTGGCCACCGCACCGCGACCGCGGTCGAGGTTCGCCTCGATCGCGACGCCGCGCGCGTCCTTGTTCGGGTTGGCCCGCAGGTCGAGCGCAGCGTCCGCGGTCAGCAGGACGGCCTCGACGAGGCTGTCGATGCCGATGCCCGGCTTCGCCGCGACGTCGACGAACATCGTGTCGCCGCCGTACTCCTCGGCCACCAGGTTGTACTCGGTGAGCTGCTGGCGGACCTTGGCCGGGTTGGCCCCGTCGACGTCGATCTTGTTGACGGCCACCACGATCGGCACTCCTGCGGCCTGCGCGTGGTTCACCGCCTCGATCGTCTGCGGCATCACGCCGTCGTCCGCCGCGACCACGAGGATCGCGATGTCCGTCACGTCCGCACCACGCGCACGCATGGCGGTGAACGCCTCGTGACCCGGGGTGTCGAGGAACGTGATGGCGCGCTCGACGCCCTCGTGCTCGTGGTGGATCTGGTACGCACCGATGTGCTGCGTGATACCACCGTGCTCGCCCGCGACCACATCGGTCTTGCGGACGGCGTCGAGCAGCTTCGTCTTACCGTGGTCGACGTGACCCATGACGGTCACGACCGGCGGGCGCGGCAGCTGGTCCTCGGCGGACTCGCCGGCCTCCTCGGCCTCCAGGTCGATGTCGAAGGCCCCGAGCAGCTCGCGGTCCTCCTCCTCGGCGGAGACCATCTCGATCACGTAGCCGAGCTCGACCGCCAGCGTGCCGAACGTGTCCTCGTCCAGCGACTGCGTGGCGGTGGCCATCTCACCGAGGTGGAACAGCACCGTCACGAGCGCCGCGGGGTTCGCGTCGATCTTGTCGGCGAAGTCGTTCAGGGACGAGCCCTGACGCAGCCGCACGACGGTCTTGCCGTTGCCGCGCGGGACGGAGACGCCACCGAGCGACGGAGCCTGCATCGCCTCGAACTCTTGGCGCTTCTGCCGCTTCGACTTCCGGCCCCGGACGGGACGACCGCCGGCCCGCCCGAAGGCGCCCTGCGTCGCACCGCGACCGCCGCCGCCACGACCGCGGAAGCCGCCGCCGGGACGACCGCCGCCACCCGGACCACCCGGGCCGCCGGGACCGCCGCCGCGGCCACCGGGACCACCACGACCGCCACCGCCACCGGGCCCCGGACGCTGTCCGGGACGCGGCATCGACGTCTTGCCGGGCATCATGCCCGGGTTCGGGCGCGGACCGCCGCCAGGACGCGGCGAGTCGGGGCGCGGGCCGCTCGGACGGGGACCGCCTGGACGCGGACCGCCGCCACCCGGGCGACCGCCGCCGGCGGCAGCACCGGGACGCGGACCGCCGGAGCGCTCCGTCTTGTCGCCGCCACCGCGGCGCTCGCCCGGACGCGGCATGCCCTGGCTGGACGCGAACGGGTTGTTCCCCGGACGCGGCGAGCCGCCGGACCTGTCGCCCCGGTCTCCCCGGTCGCCACCTTCTCTGGTCCCGCCGCCGGAGCGGCCGCCACCGCGGCGGTCGCCCGGACGCGGCATGCCCTGGCTGGTCGCGAACGGGTTGTTGCCCGGACGCGGGCCACGCCCGCCGGGCTTCGGCGCCGCAGGGCCGGGCTTCGGCGCCGCGGGGCTCGGCTTCGGCACCGCGGTGTCCGGCGCTGCCTTGGCGGCAGGAGCCTCGCTCGCCGCCGGTGCCTCCGCGGCCTGCGCCTGAGCAGCAGGTGCCGGAGCGGCGGGGGCGGGTGCCTCGGCCGGTGTCTCCGGCGCGGGCTTCGGAGCCGGCTTCGGGGCGGACTGCGCCCCGGGCTTCGGGGCCGGCTTGCCGCCCGGCTTCGGGGCGGACTTCGGCGCCCTCGGGCCGGACTTGGCCGACGCCTTCGCGGCGCCGGCATCGTCGAACTTGTCGCGCATGCGCCGCGCGACGGGCGGTTCGAGCGTCGAGGACGCCGAACGGACGTACTCGCCGGCTGACTTCAGCTCTGCGAGCAGAGTCTTGCTTTCCACTCCGAGCTCTTTGGCGAGCTCGTAGACGCGGACCTTTGCCACAACTCTCCTGTCTCGGTCCGTCCCGAGGCAGGGGCGAACCGCACTAGTACGAGGTACTCATCGCTGGGGACTCATCGGGTGCCCATCGGCTTCTGACCCGCTTTCCTGTCGACGAATTTCTGGTGCGGCCGGACGTTTCCGCGTCCGGTCGTGACTTCTTGCGGTCTGCTTCCCTCACAGCCCGAGGTGCTCCCGGAGCTCCGCCAGATCGATCGGGCCACCCGCACGCAGTGCACGCGGTATCGCCCGACGACGCTCGGCGAGCCCCAGGCAGTCCGCTCCGGGATGGAGCCAGGCTCCTCGCCCCGGCAGGCAGGCCCGCACGTCGACGACGATCCGGGGCTGCGCCGCAGCGGGATCCAGCACCACACGCACGAGAGCAGACCGCTGGTCGCGTCCCCGGCATCCGACACACGTCCGCACCGGGCCGGTCGGTGCAGAACACGACGGTGCCGAAGCAGAGGAGGACGAAGGCCGGGCTCGCGGCCCAGACTCGGTCAGTCTACCTTGCCCGTTCAACTGCCGTTACCGGTTCGGTGACACGTGAGCCGCGCCACCGTCCTCGGCCGGTGCGCCGCCCCCGCCCTTCCCCGGCACGTCGGCGGCTCCTTCGTCAGAGCGGATGTCGATGCGCCAGCCCGTGAGCTTCGCGGCGAGGCGAGCGTTCTGCCCCTCCTTGCCGATCGCGAGGGAGAGCTGGTAGTCGGGAACGACGGCGCGCACCGCACGGGCCGCCTCGTCCACCACCGTCACCGACGAGATGCGGGCCGGCGACAGCGCGTTCGCGACGAAGGTCGCCGGGTCCTCGCTCCAGTCGACGATGTCGATCTTCTCGCCGTGCAGCTCGGTCATCACGGCCCGCACGCGCGCGCCCATCGGGCCGATGCACGCGCCCTTGGCGTTCAGGCCGGGGACCCGGGAGACGACGGCGACCTTGGTGCGGTGACCCGCCTCCCGGGCGACCGACATGACCTCGACGGACCCGTCGGCGATCTCCGGGACCTCGAGCTCGAAGAGCTTGCGCACGAGACCGGGGTGCGTGCGGCTCAACGTCACCTGCGCGCCCTTCATTCCCCGCGCGACCTCGACCACGTACGCGCGCAGCCGCTCGCCGTGCTCGTACACCTCGCTGGGCACCTGCTCGTGGGGCGGCAGCACGGCCTCCGTGTCGCCCACGTCCACGAGCACCATGCGCGGGTCGCGGCCCTGCTGGATGACGCCGGCGACGACCTCGCCCTCCTTGTCGCGGAACGCGCCGAGCACCTGGTCGTCCTCGGCGTCGCGCAGACGCTGCACGATCACCTGGCGCGCGGTCGCCGTGGCGATGCGGCCGAAGTCGTGCGGGGTGTCGTCGAACTCCGGGCCGAGCTCGACCGGGGCGGGCGCCTCCGGGTCCTCCGGGTCGGTGTACGCCTCGACCTCCTCGCGCGCCCACACGGTGACGTGACCGCTGCTGCGGTCCACCTCCACGCGGGCGTGGCGGTACGCGCTCGGCGTGCGGTGGTAGGCGGAGAGCAGGGCCTGCTCGATCGCCGAGACGAGCACGTCCAGGCTGAAGTCCTTCTCGCGCTCCAGCATCCGGAGCGCGCTCATGTCGATATCCATCTCAGCCCTCCTCGTTGCGGCCCGGGGCCCCGTCGCGGGACCCCCGGGTCACGTCATCGTCGTCAGCACCAGAACTCTCGCTCACCGCAGCCCGGTCGGCATCCCCAGCTCCGGAACCGGCAGACTCGTCCTCCGGGCCGGGCAGCTCGGCCGCCTCGGGCCGCTTGAGCTCGACGTCCACCGTGCCCTTGCGGACCTCCGACAGCGGCACCCGCCGCGAGTCGTCGAGCACGACGACGGCGTCGTCCCCCTCGCCGGTCACGTCGGTGAGCCGGCCCGCCGCCGAGCCGCCGTCGGCGAGGGTCAGCGTCACGAGCCGTGTCCGGGCGCGCCGGAAGTGGCGCGCGGTGGTCAGCGCCCGGGAGGTCCCGGGCGTGCTGATCTCCAGGGTGTACGCGCCGGCGACGACGTCGTCCACGTCGAGCGCGGCGGACACCGCACGCGACACGTCGCCGAGCGTGTCGGAGTCCAGGCTGCCGACCTGCGTCTCGGGCAGGTCGACGGTGATCCGCACCACCGACCTGCTCCCGGCACGTGTGACCCGCACCTGCTCCAGATACAGATCGGCGTCGTCGACCACCGGTCCGACGATCCGGCGGACATCGTCCTCGTGCCGGCTCGCGGGCTGCGCCATCGTGTTCCTCCCGTCGGATCCCAAGAATGGGGTACCGCTCGAGTCAGGGCCCGACCGGTGTGCTGTTGTCTACTGCGCTCAGCCTACGATGCCGTGCGCACCAGGCGCAGACGAACCGGCGTGACGTCCGACGCAACCCGGACATGCGCAGGTTCGTCCCGCGGACGTGGCATCATCAGGCTCGATGAACCCGCACGCCCCGACCCCGTCGTCCCGCCGCACCGTGCCCGCGCGCGTCCGGACGGCCGCCGTGCTCGCCTGCGCCCTGCTGCTGAGCGGGTGCGGCGTACGTTTCGACGGGCCGCCGCCGACCGAGCCGGTGCCGGACCCGGTCGAGATCGTCCGCCGCACCGCGGTCGACGACGCGCTCCACGTGGCCGAGCAGGCCGAGGCCGTCGCGGCACGGGAGACGACGAAGGCCGCGGTGTCGGAGACGCTCACGGGCATCGCCGGGATCTCGCGGCAGCACGCGGAGCAGCTCGGCGGCGAGTACGAGTCCGGGCTGGAGTCCGAGCGGCCGAGCCCGTCGCCGTCCGACTCCCCCGAGGCGCCGGAGAACGCCGGCGAGGTGCTCACCACCCTGACGGACGCGGCCGCCCGCAGCGCCACGGCCGCCGACGTGTGCGAGGACGGGCCCCTGGCCCGCCTGCTCTCGTCGGTCTCCGCGGCGCAGACGCTGGCGGTGCGGCAGCTGGCCGACGCGACGGGCCGGAAGGCACCCTCGTACGCCGTCCCGACGGTCCCCGGTGCGGACGCGGGCGAGACCGTGCCGTCCTCGACCACACCGAGCCCGGACGCGGCCGACGACGACGCGGCGACCGCGGTGACGGCGTCGGCCCGCCCCACGACCGCGCCGATCGGGCTCTCGGAGGCGGACCTCGGCGCCCTCGTGCTGGCCGAGGACTCCACGGCGTACGCGCTCGAGGTCGGCGCCGCGAAGGCCGACGACGAGAGCGTGCGCGAACGGCTCGAGGACCGGGCCA
Organism: Myceligenerans cantabricum; assembly: GCF_054777735.1. NCBI lineage: Bacteria > Bacillati > Actinomycetota > Actinomycetes > Micrococcales > Promicromonosporaceae > Myceligenerans > Myceligenerans cantabricum. The sequence goes on along the minus strand of NZ_BAAHAJ010000008.1, from coordinate 183,486 downwards.
CGACCCATCGCCGGCGCGCGGAGGCCTGGGCGCGGAGCTCCGGGGTCGACGCGACGGACAAGGACCCGCGCCGCGCCGCCTACGAGCTCCCCGACCCGGACGCGGCCGGGAGGGACGTGCTCCTGGAGGCCGAGGGCGAGCTCGCCGCCGACTACGCGAGCATCGTCGGCCTCGCCGAGGTGAACACGCGCGCCACGGCGGTCGCGCTCCTCACCGACTCGGCGATCGAGCAGCGCGCCTGGGGCGCCGCGATGCTCCCGTTCCCCGGCCTCCCGGAGCAGACACCGGAGGCCTGAGGGCCGGACCCGCCATCGCCTCGGCGAGCCCGGCCCCTGTCAGGCTCCGGCGGTGAGCAGCGCCTCGACGTCGCACGTCACGCGGGCGACGGCGTCGTCCACCGCGACCTGCTCCGCCTCGCCCGCGCGCGGACGCACCTCCACGACGCCGTCCTTGAGCCCACGGCCCACGACGACGAGCAGCGGCGCGCCGAGCAGCTCGGCGTCGGCGAACTTCACGCCTGGGGAGACCTTGGGCCTGTCGTCGTACAGCACCTCCACGCCCGCGGCCACGAGCCCCTCGGCGATCCGCTCGGCGGTCTCGAAGACCTCGCCGCCCTTGCCGGTCGCGACCAGGTGCACGTGCACGGGAGCGATCTGCGCCGGCCAGGCGAGGCCCTTGCCGTCGTGGTTCGCCTCGGCGAGCGCGGCCAGTGCGCGGGTCACGCCGACACCGTAGGAGCCCATGGTGACGACGGCCTGCTTGCCGTTCTCGTCGAGCACGGTCAGGCCGAGGGACTCCGCGTACTTGCGGCCGAGCTGGAAGATGTGGCCCATCTCGATGCCGCGCGCGAGCTCCAGCGGGCCGGAGCCGTCGGGCGACGGGTCGCCGGCGCGCACCTCAGCCGCCTCGATCGTGCCGTCGGCGGTGAAGTCGCGGCCCGCGACCAGGTCGAACACGTGCTTGCCGGGCTCGTTCGCACCCGTGATCCAGCGGGTCCCGGCCACGACGCGCGGGTCGAGCAGGTAGCGCACCGCCGACCGCTTCTCGCCGTCCTCCCCCACGACCTGGGCGCCCTGCGGGCCCAGTGCCCGTGGGCCGATGTAGCCCTTGACCAGCTCGGGGTGAGCCGTGAAGTCCTCCGCGGTGGCAGGCTCCGCCTCGGCCGGGGCCACCGCCGCCTCGAGGCGCTTCAGGTCCACCTCGCGGTCGCCGGGCAGCCCGACGACGAGCAGCTCGCGCTCCCCGTCCGGGTGGCGCAGCGCCAGGACGACGTTCTTCAGGGTGTCGGCCGCCGTCCAGGCGCGATCGGGTCGCGCGTGCTGCTCGTTCGCGCAGGCGACGAGCGTGTCGATGGTCGGCGTGTCCGGGGTGTCCTCGACGTGCGCGGCGGGGGCGTCGTCGTACGCGAGCGGCTCGGGCACCGGCGTCGCCACCGCCTCGACGTTGGCCGCGTAGCCACCGGGCGAGCGCACGAACGTGTCCTCGCCGATCGGCGACGGGCTGAGGAACTCCTCGGACTTCGAGCCGCCCATGGCACCGGACATCGCCGACACGATGACGTACTCGAGGCCGAGCCGCGTGAAGATGCGCTCGTAGGCGTCACGGTGCTTCGCGTAGGCGGCGTCCAGGCCCTCGTCCTGCACGTCGAACGAGTACGAGTCCTTCATGATGAACTCACGCCCGCGGATCAGCCCGGCGCGAGGACGCGCCTCGTCGCGGTACTTCGTCTGGATCTGGTAGGTGACCAGCGGCAGGTCCTTGTACGACGAGTACAGGTCCTTGACCAGGAGCGTGAACATCTCCTCGTGCGTGGGCGCGAGCAGGTAGTCCGCCTGCTTGCGGTCCTGGAGCCGGAACAGCCCGTCGCCGTACTCGGCCCAGCGTCCCGTGGCCTCGTAGGGCTCCTTCGGCAGCAGTGCCGGGAAGTGCACCTCCTGGCCGCCGATCGCGTTCATCTCCTCACGCACGATCGCCTCGATCTTGCCCAGCACGCGCAGGCCGAGCGGGAGCCAGGAGTAGATTCCCGGGGCGGCACGGCGGATGTAGCCGGCGCGGACCAGCAGCCGGTGGCTGGCGACCTCGGCATCGGCCGGGTCCTCGCGCAGCGTGCGGACGAAGAGGGACGACATGCGAAGCAGGTCGCCCGGGCGAAGTGCGGATGACATGGGGGCAACTGTACTGGCGGGGACCGACATCTCCCACGCGATTCCGTGGTCCCCGGGAGGTCCTGCCGGGCGCCTGCCCTTGCCGGGCTCCGGCGGGCAGGGCGAAGATGGTGCACATGCCGGAGCTCCCCGAGGTCGAGGCACTGGTGCGGTTCCTCGGCGAACGCACCGCCGGCCGCCAGGTGGCGGCCGTGGAGGTGGGCAGCATCGCCGCGCTCAAGACGGTCGACCCGCCGCTGACCGCCGTCGTCGGGGCTCCCGTCCAGGGCTGGGCACGGCACGGGAAGTGGCTCGACCTGTCCGTGTCCGACGCCGCCGCCGCGGGGCCGCAGGGCCGGGAACCCGCGTCGTTGCACCTGGTCTTCCACCTCTCCCGGGGCGGGTGGGTGCGCTGGTCCGACACGCTGCCCGCGACGCCGGTCAGGCCGCGGCTGGGCGGCTCGGGCAAGGGCGCGATCACCGCGCTGCGGGTCCGGTTCGACGACGGCTCGGGGTTCGACCTCACCGAGGCGGGGACCCGCAAACGGCTCGCGGTGCACGTGGTCCGGCGGCCCGAGGACGTGGAGAGGGTGGCCTCGCTCGGCATCGACCCGCTGGACCCCGCGTTCACGGCCGAGGCGCTGGGACGGCTGCTCGGCTCGAAGAACCAGCAGATCAAGGGCCTGCTGCGAGAGCAGTCGGCGATCGCGGGGATCGGGAACGCGTACTCGGACGAGATCCTGCACGCGGCGCGGTGCAGCCCGTACCAGCTGACCCGGTCGTTCGGCCCGGAGGAGACCGCACGGCTGCACGGCGCGGTCGGGCAGGTGCTCGCCGGTGCGATCGAGGCGGCGTCGGGCAAGCCCGCCAAGGAGCTCAAGGACGCCAAGCGGGCGGGGATGCGGGTGCACGGCCGCACCGGAGAGCCGTGCCCCGGCTGGGACGGCACGCCGTGCGGCGACACGGTCCACGAGGTGCGGTTCGCGGACCGTTCGCTCCAGTACTGCCCCACCTGCCAGACGAACGGCCAGGTCCTGGCGGACCGCCGGCTCTCCCGTCTGCTCAGGTAAGGGAGCGGGGCGGGAGGTCAGAACAGGACCGTGGCGTACGTGCCCACCTGCTCGAAGCCCACGCGACGGTAGGTAGCGATCGCGCGCTCGTTATAGTTGTTGACGTAGAGGGAGACCACCGGGGCGATGCTCTCCCGCACCGCGCCGACCACCGCCGCCATCCCCGGCACCGACCAGCCCCTGCCCCGGAACAGCGGGTCCACCCAGACGCCCTGGATCTGTGCCACGGTGCCCGCGACGGCGCCGACCTCCGCCTTGAACGCCACGGTCTCGCGGCCGCGCGGCGTGGCCTCGGTGCGGATGAACGACCGGCCGTCGGCGATCAGCGACCGCACCCGCTGCACGTAGGGGCCGCCCCCGCCGGCGACCGGCGAGTACCCGACCTCCTCGGTGAACATCCGCACGCAGGCGGGCAGCACCATGTCGAGCTCGGCGATGGTGGAGCGCCGCAGGGCGGGATCGGGATCGGCGTCAGGCCTGCGGGTGATCGCCATCGACGGCTGGTCGACGCGGATCTCGCGCGGCGCGGGCCAGTGCGGCGAGAGCGCGTCCCAGAGCCCGAGGGCCGCCCCGCGCTCCCCCACGATCGAGCTGGACCGCCGGCCCTGGGCGCGCGCCATCGTGGCGAACGCCGTGTCCGCCGCGGTCCGGCACACCGCGTCGAGGGGCTCGGGCACCACGGGGACCAGGTTCGCGCCGGCCCAGCAGACCGCCTCGAGCGGGCCCTCGGCCGGAAACCCCCAGGCCTGGCCGCCGGCGGCCGTGAACCCCGCCCGCGTCGCGATCTCCAGCCGCGAGGCCGCGAGCACCGACGCCACGGGCTGCGTGTAGCAGATGGCGAGGGCCTCGGGCAGGTCCGCCGTGCCGAGCACGCGGGCGTCGGCGTCGGTGTCGGCCGCAGGCGCACGCCGCCCGCCACCACGAAGGTGGAGCGGGGTGCGCGAGGCGGCCATGAGCTCGGTGACCTAGCCGACCGACACCACGGGGGCGCCGGCCCGGGCGTCGTTCTCGGGGGCGGGCATGTCTTCGGCGATACGCATCGCCTCTTCGATCAGCGTCTCCACGATCATCGACTCCGGCACGGTCTTGACGACCTCGCCCTTCACGAAGATCTGCCCCTTGCCGTTCCCGGAGGCCACGCCGAGATCCGCCTCGCGCGCCTCGCCGGGCCCGTTGACGACGCAGCCCATGACGGCGACACGGAGCGGGACCTCCATGCCCTCCAGCCCGGCGGTGACCTTCTCGGCGAGCGAGTAGACGTCGACCTGGGCACGGCCGCAGGACGGGCAGGACACGATCTCGAGCTTGCGGGGCCGCAGGTTGAGCGCCTGGAGGATCTGGTTGCCGACCTTGACCTCCTCGACGGGCGGGGCGGACAGCGAGACCCGGATGGTGTCACCGATCCCCTGGCTGAGCAGCGCGCCGAAGGCGGTGGCGGACTTGATGGTGCCCTGGAACGCCGGGCCGGCCTCGGTCACGCCGAGGTGCAGCGGCCAGTCGCCGGCCTGCGAGAGCAGCTCGTACGCGCGGACCATGACCACCGGGTCGTTGTGCTTGACGGAGATCTTGAAGTCGTGGAAGTCGTGCTCCTCGAAGAGGCTGGCCTCCCACACCGCGGACTCCACGAGGGCCTCGGCGCTCGGCTTGCCGTACTTCTCCAGGAGGCGCTTGTCGAGCGACCCGGCGTTGACGCCGATGCGCAGCGAGACCCCGGCGTCGCGCGCGGCCTTGGCGATCTCCTTGACCTGGTCGTCGAACTTGCGGATGTTGCCCGGGTTGACGCGGACCGCGGCACAGCCGGCATCGATCGCCGCGTAGACGTACTTCGGCTGGAAGTGGATGTCGGCGATCACCGGGATCTGCGACTTGCGCGCGATGGCGGGCAGCGCCTCGGCGTCGTCGGAGGTCGGCACGGCCACCCGCACGATGTCGCAGCCCGACGCCGTCAGCTCGGCGATCTGCTGGAGCGTGGCGTTGATGTCGGTCGTCGGGGTGGTCGTCATGGACTGCACGCTGATGGGCGCGTCACCACCGACCTCGACCTTGCCGACCCGGAGCTTGCGGGTCTTCCGGCGCGGGGCGAGGACAGGCGGAGGTGCTTCTGGCATGCCAAGACTGATCGCGGTCACGGTGTCCAGTATCCACGCTGCGGGCGGCTCCCCGGCAACCCCGTGGCAGGGATCACGTGATCCGCACCGGATCCACCAGATCCGCGATGATCAGCATGCCGCCCAGCCCGAGCAGCGCGAGAAACACCACGTAGGTGACCGGGGTGAGGCGGGCGACGTCGGCCGGGCCGGGCCGGGGCAGGCCGCGCACCTTGTGCAGGAACCGCTTGAGGCCCTCGTAGAGCGCGTTGACCACGTGGCCGCCGTCGAGCGGGAGCAACGGGATGAGGTTGAACGCGAACAGGGCGATGTTCAGGCTGCCGAGGATCCCGATCGCCCACGCGACCCGGTCCGTCGTCTCGTCGAAGACGGCGAAGCCGTCGCCGAGCATGACGCCGACGCCGACGACGCTCTGGACCGAGTCGACGGACCGCTCCTCGTCCGTGAAGGCCTGGCGTGCGGTGTCGGCGATCCGGACAGGAAGCGTCGCCACCATCTTCATGGTCATCCAGGTGCCCTCGCCGACCGTCGGCAGCACCTGGGACCACTCTCCGCGGACCCGTTCCTGCAGCGGGCTGAAGCCGATGAACCCGGACTCCTCCAGCACGGGCCGGCCCGCGGCGTCCTCGTCCACCTGCTTGTCGACCGTCGTGGGCGTGACGGTGAGCTCCTGGACCGAGCCGTCCCGCTCGACCTGTACGGGCACCGACCGCGTGCCGGTGGCGGCGATGAGCCCGGAGAGCTGCTCCCAGTCCGTCACCACCGTGCCGTCGTACCGGGTGATGACGTCCCCGGGCTGGAGGCCGGCCGCCGCGGCCGGCACCGCCGTGCCGGTGCACTCGGGATCGTCGACGCTGGCCACCGTGACGGCGGCCGGGACGCACTCGGACACCTCGGCGACGGTGGTGGTGACCCGTTCCTGGCCGAACCCGACGATCAGGATCGCGAACATCACCGTCGCGATCACCAGGTTCATCACCGGCCCGCCGAGCATCACCACGATCTTCTGCCACATCGGCAGGTTGTAGAACGCGCGGTGCTCCTCGCCCGGCTGGATCTCCTCCGTGGACTGGTCCCGCGCGTCGGCGATGAGCTGGCTGAACATGCCCGTACCGCGCTTCGAGCCCTCCGGCGCCGGGGGCATCATGCCGACCATGCGCACGTACCCGCCCAGCGGGATCGCCTTGACGCCGTACTCCGTCTCCCCCTTGACCCGCGACCAGAGCGTGGGCCCGAACCCCACCATGTACTGGCTCACGCGCACACCGAACTTCTTGGCCGGCACCATGTGCCCGATCTCGTGCAGCCCGATCGACAGCATGATGCCGACGAGCAGGACGAGGAATCCGACCACCCAGGGAAGAATGCTCACGCCGGGAGCCTACGACACCTGTCTGGCACTTCCCTGAAGCCCTCGTGAAGGATTCGCGAGCCCACGCGGCGCCCCGGGGACCGGATGGTCCATGCGTGGCATTTCGTTGACCTTGTGATGGCACGCTGAATACGCTCCCAGTATGGCGGACATGACGGAATCGACCCTGCGGCGGCATCGCGCCCACCTGCCCGACAACCTGCAGCAGATCGTCGAGTCCCTCTTCTCGAGCGAGGCCTGGCTCAGCGCCGACCACGCCTCCCCCCTCGCGAACCGCCTGGGCGCCATGGGCATCGACATCCCCCGGCTGTGGGCGGCGCCCCGCTGGAACATGGGCGAGCGACGCGCGTCGCGGCGCCGGCACGTCGACCCCACCGACCCGCGCATCGCGCGCGCTGAGGAGCTCCTCCTCACGGTGATCGACCGGCCGAGCGGCCCCGTGCTGCTCGGCCTCTACCTCTGGTCGATCACCCACGACGCGTCCCAGCAGTCCGGCCGCCACAGCCGCGTCATCGCCTCGATCACCGGGTTCGTGCAGGCCTGGGAGGAGCACGGCGACCTGGTCGGCTGCGAGCACTGCCGCACCGAGTCCGCTGCCGTCGTCGCCCTGTGCCGCGCCCTCCTCGCGCGGCTCGACGTGGCCGGCGCCCGCAACTCCGGCAGCGTGTCGCGGTTCATCGGCAAGATCGACGCCGCCATCGCCGCCGCCCGCGCCCTTCAGTCCGCCGCTGCCCGGATCACCGACGACGACGCCCTGCGCCGCGCCCTCACGAACCAGGCGCGCTGGCGCCTCCGCTACTTCACCGCGCTGACCGAGGCGGCGTCCGCCGCCAGGGCGACCCTGGCGGGCGACTCCGGCGCGCTCGCCCCGGCCATCGAGAAGCTGCGCGACGTCGAACGGACCGGCGGCCTCAACTACATCCTCGCCAGCGAGCTGCGCGCCCACCGCGCCCACCTGGAGGCGCTCTGCGCCAAGGCGGAGTCCGACTGGCTGGTCCTGGACCGCTGCCGCACCGTCTACGTCTACCCGTTCGGCCTGCCCCAGGTCGACGGGCAGGCCGCCACGTCGACGGTCCGCAAGCTCGTCCACCATCCCCTGCCCTACCTGGTCGGCGCGCACGCCGCCTCGGTCCGCACCGCGCTCAAGCTGGACGACGTCTGGGACACGGAGGACCCGTTCGGCTCGTTCAACGGGGCGACGCTGAACATGCCGGACGTGGAGATCCGCCAGAAGGACGGGACCCGGGTCGCCTACCTGGCCTGCGAGATCCGGTTCGGCGACCTCGGGAACCACTACGTCCGCTTCCGGCAGGCGGGCGGGACGCTGGGGCCGCAGGCGGTGCGCGACACCCGCTACCTCATGTCCAGCCTGCACGACGACCTGGACATGAACTGGGTGCTGCACCAGCCCGACGGCAGCACGCGCCTCGCCCCGATCGTCGACAACTCGGGCTATCACCCGGTGCACCTGTTCCACCTCGCCTACCGCATCCAGGAGGCGATCGCCGCGCACTTCCGGCGCTCGGTCGAGGAGTGGCACCACCAGGACGCCCCACCGATCCGCACGGAGCGCGAGCTGAAGCTGCACCTGGCGCGGGGCCGGTCGCACGTGCTCACGTTCGTCTACGAGGCGAGCGCCGGCCACGCCGGCGCGCCCCGCGACCAGCGCCGCACCGTGGCCAGCGCCGACGAGCTGCTCGCCACCTACGGGCACCAGCCCCTGCTGCAGCCTGTCCCGTTCAACACGACCTCGCTCGTCGACTGGACGCTCCCGCAGCGCCCGCCGCTCATGCTGGAGGGGGTGCGCAACGTCGGCGACCTGGTCGCGGTCACGCCGAACGCCACGACGGTCGCCCTGTTCGGCTCGGCACACTTCAAGATCGTGCAGTACGGCTCGCTGCTGGAGTTCGTCGCGAGCCTGAGCGGCATGCTCGGGGCGTGGAACACCCGGCTCGCGGAGTACGTGAACGACGTGGAGGTGATGCTCCGGCAGCAGGCCGAGCCCGACACCGCCCTGGAGACCCTCGCGGACAGCACCGAGCGCCTGCGCGACCAGCAGCTCCGTCTGCACCGGTTCAGCGGGCGCGCCCGGCGTGCCCTGTCCGTCGTGAACTCGCCCACCATGCTGGCCTCGGCCACCGAGTTCCAGCAGATGGCCGAGCTGATGCAGGCGTTCGACGTCACCCGTCAGGCGGAGGAGCTCAACCGCCGCATGCGCGAGCTGCTCGCGGAACCGATCGCGGCCCGGCTCACCACGGTCCGCCGGCAGTACGAGGAGCGGGAGGCCGTGGCGCAGCGCCAGGTCCTGGAAGGCCTCACCGTCGCGGTGTCCGCGTTCGCGTTCCTCACGGTGTTCCACACGATCCTGGAGATCAGCCTCGAGGCCACCTCCTGGCGGGGAGATCTCCCCGTCATCCTGGCGATCGGGGCGAGCCTCGTGACGGTGGTCGTCTCCGTCGCCCTGTTCTTCCTCTGGGTCGGCCGGACCCGCCGCACCCCCGGCTCCACGGTCGATCGCGCCCTGCGGCTGTTTCACATCTCGGGCGGGTCCACGATCCGCCGCTAGCCGGCGACGACGGCGCGCGCACGGCCGCGCGCCCAGGCGTCCGCCGCGAGGACACCGTCGACGGAGCCGGCGTCGCCCGGCTCCGCGGCGTGCGCGTCGACGACCTCGGCCACCGTGTCGACGATGTCCGTGAAGCGGAGCGCACCGTCGTGGAAGGCGTCCACGCACACCTCGTTCGCGGCGTTGTAGACGGCCGGGAAGGTGCCCGCCGCCTCACCCACCTGGCGGGCGAGGCGCACCGCGGGGAACGCGTCGTCGTCGAGCGGGCCGAACTCCCAGCTCGCGGCGCGGGTCCAGTCGATCGGCACGTCCACGTCGTCGAGCCGGTCCGGCCACGACAGGCCGAGCGCGATCGGGACGAGCATCCGCGGCGGGCCCGCCTGCGCGATCGTGGACCCGTCGACGAACTCGACCATCGAGTGGATCAGCTGCTGCGGGTGCACCACGACGTCGATCGCGGAGAACGGGACGTCGAACAGCAGGTGCGCCTCGATCACCTCGAGTCCCTTGTTGACGAGGGTCGCGGAGTTGGTGGTGATGACGCGCCCCATCGAGAAGTTGGGGTGCTCCAGGGCCTGCGCCGGGGTGACGTCGCGCAGCTCGGCGCGCGACCTGCCCCGGAACGGCCCGCCCGACGCGGTCACCACGAGCCGCCGCACCTCCGCCGCGCCGCCGGACCGCAGCGCCTGGGCGATCGCGGAGTGCTCGGAGTCGACCGGGACGATCTGGCCGGCCTGCCGCACGGCGGCCTTGACGAGCGCGCCGCCGACCACGAGCGACTCCTTGTTGGCGAGCGCCAGCGCGGACCCGGCGTCCAGGGCGGCCAGCGTGGGGCGCAGCCCGACGGAGCCGGTGATCCCGTTGAGGACGACGTCGGCCCCGCCAGCCGCGAGCTCGGTCGCGGCCGTGGGGCCGGCGAGCACCTCCGCACCGCCGGCCCCCGCGGCGGCGAGCGCCTCGCGCAGGTCGTCCGCGCGGGCGGCGTCGGCCACGCCGACGACCCGCACGCCGAGCTCGGCCGCCTGCTTCGCCAGGCCTGCCACGTCGCCGCCGGCGCTCAGCGCGTCGACGCGAAAGCGGTCGGGGTGCCGACGGACGACGTCGATCGCCTGCGTGCCGATGGAGCCGGTGGAACCGAGGATGGTGACGCTGCGCACCGGCCCATCTTCCCAGACCGGCGGGGTGGCGGTGCGCCGGGCGGCGGCTACCGGGACCCGCCGGCCGGCGCCGCGGCGGTCAGCGGGGCGCAGGCCTCGGCCAGCACGGTGAGAGACAGGTTCAGGTCGTCGCGGTACCGGTCGCCGTGCAGCACGACGAGGTCGCGCCGGATGGCCACGGCCTCGGTCGCGTGCTCCACGGCCGCCTCGGTCCGGCCGAGCGCCCGCTCGAGCGACGCGCACGTCGAGGAGGCCCGCGCGAGCTCCGGGCGGAAGCGGGCCGGGTAGCGCGCGGCCAGCGCGTGCAGCAGGTCCAGGGCCTCGCGGAGCAGCTCGGCGGCCTCGGCGGTCCGGCCGAGGTCCCCGTACGTCGCCCCCAGGTTGATGCAGGCGGTGGCGAGGTCGGCGCGGTACCGGGCCGGGTCCTCGCCGGCGAGGCGGCGCAGGATGAGGACCGCCTCCTGCGTCGGCTCCACGGCCCGGGCGGGCCGGCCGAGGTCGGAGTGGCGCACGCCGAGGTTCGACAGGGAGCGCGCCAGGTACTGCTCGTACCGTTCGGGCGCGCCGGACGCGAGGTCGCGGCGGATCGCGAGCGCCTCCTCCTCCAGCGGGAGCGCCTCGGCGTACCGGCCCAGGCGGGAGCAGGTGACGCCGAGGTTGGACAGGGACGAGGCCAGCATGGAGGTGAACGTCCGGGAGTTCTGGCGGGCGAGCCGGCGCCGGACGGCCAGCGCCTCGGTCTCCAGGGTGTAGGCGTGCTGGGTGCGTCCCAGTCCCGACAGGTGCGCGCCGAGCTGGGCGAGCGACATCGCGAGCTCCCCGTCGTAGCGCTCCGGCTCGGCGGCGGCCAGGTGGCGGCGCAGCTCCAGCGCCTCCGTCTCGGCCACGATGGCCTCTTTCAGGCTGCCGAGCTCGGCGAGCACGTAGCTGCGGGTCGACAGCGTGGAGGCGAGCTGCGGGTCGACGTCGACGGCGTGCCGCCGGGCGACCCGCCGCCAGAGCTCGAGCGCCTCCGTCGAGGCCTCCAGCGCCTCGATCGGGCGGCCGCGGTCGACGAGGGCGAGCCGGCCGAGCAGCGCCCACCCGAGCTGCGCCTCGAACTGGACCGGGTCGCGCTCCACGAGCCGGCGCAGCACCGCCACCTCCTCCAGCCCGGTCTCCTCGTGCTCCGCGTACCGGCCCAGGTCCTGGTTCGTGGCGGACAGGGACCGCAGCACCCCCGCCAGCTCCGGCTCGGTCCACTCGGAATCGCCGGGCAGCGCGCCGCGCAGGATCGTGAGGGCCTCGGTCAGCACGACGAGCGCGTCCGTGTACCGGCCGAGGCCGTGCCGCGCGGCACCGAGGCCGCTCAGCGCGCGGGCGAGGCAGCGGTCGTAGCGGGCGGGGTCCTCGGCGGCCACGGCGCGCCACGCGGCGACCGCCTCCCCGCCGACCTGGAGGGCTTCCCGGTGCCGGCCCAGGGCCGACAGCGCCCAGGTCCGGTGCGTGAGGGCGTCGGCCCACGACGACGGTGCGGTGTCCAGGTCGAGGATCCGCGCGGTGAGCGTCTCGGCCAGGCCGCCGGGCAGGGCCGGGAGCTGCGGGAGCAGGTGCAGGAGTCCGGCGAGCGCCTCGTGGTCGGCAGGGGTCTGGACGACGACGCGCCGCAGGACCGCGTCCACCGGCGGGTGCTCGGCCCCCGGCGGCGGGTCGACCTGGATGGCGCAGACGATCACCGCGACCCGGTGCGCCAGGGCGGCCGGGATCCGGTCGGTCCAGCGGTCGGCGGACCAGGGCGTGACCGTCAGGCGCCGCGCGACGTGCTGCTCGATCATGCGGTGCGGCATGGCCGCCCCGATGTCTCCCGCCGCACCGGACAGCCCGCGCAGCCAGGCGACGCCGTCGTCGGTGGCGAGCACGGGTGCGGTCCGGCGCAGGGCCTCCCGCGCGGCGGCGTCCGAGCCGGTGCCGAGCAGCATGCCGGCCGCGACGGCGTCGTCGACCGCGTCGGTGGGGAGGCCCGCGCGGGCCGCCGCGGCCGCCCATCGGGCGCGCTCCTGGTCGAGCAGGGCGCCGAGCGCGCGTGCCGGGTCCACCACGGGTGCGGCGGGTCCCGCGGCCGGAGCGGGCGGCGAGCCGTCGGCGCCCGCCGCGACGGCGACGAGCGCGGCGGCGTGCAGGTCGAGCGGGCAGGTGCGCTCCGCGGGCTGCCGCACGGTCAGCGACGGAGCCGGGACGCCCAGCCGGCGTGCGAACGCCCGTGCCGCGTGCTTCACGACGTCCTGCTCGTCCTGGTCGCCGGGCGGGGCCAGGTAGGTGTGGGAGGTGCGCACGTCGTCGCCGGCCCACAGCTCGCTGGCCCAGCGCAGCCGGTACCACCACTCGCGGCCGGTCCGGGCGAGCAGCAGCACCCGCAGCCTGCCGCCCGCCGTCCGGTGCAGACCGTCGAGGATCGCGGCGAGGTCGGTGCGCGAGGCGGCGTCGTCGACGATCACGAGTGCGCGTCGGGCGGCGGCGACCGCCGCCAGCGCGGTGGTCCGGTCGTCACCGGGCCGGACCCACGCGCAGCGCCAGCCGGACCGGGCCAGGCGGCGGGCGGTCTCGACCGCGAGGCGGGTCTTGCCGACGCCACCGAGGCCGGTGGTCAGCCGTACCTGGACGGGCTCCGGGTCCCGGCACCAGTCCAGCAGCTCGGCCAGCTCGGCGTCCCGGCCGGTGTACGGGACCACCCGCTGCCCCGGGTCGAGGAGAGCGACCAGCCTGCCGTCGTGCGGGCCCGCCGGCGGCGCACCGGGGCCGACGGCGCCGGAGATGCGCCGCCATGCCGTCCGCGCCCGCTCGAGACCCCGGAACTTCCCGTCGTCCGTGTCCACGCTCATGAAGCACAAGTGAACGCCCGTCGCGCCCCGGTATCCAACGCTGTGCGTGATGCGGTCGGGGCGCTCCTGCACAGATTTCAGATTCTTGCTCGTTATCTCACCATTCAGGCGACGAAACGGATCAAAGGATACCCTGCACTCCCAACGCTCACCTTGCGGTTGAACTTGAGGCGATCTAGCGTCTCGGGCATGAGCGTTGATACCCGCCCGAGACCGAGAAGGGCGGCAGCCTCGGCGATGAGCAGCACGCTCGTCGCGGTGACCGCCGTCGCCGCCGCGATCACGACCGCCGTCGTCCCGGTGAGCGTCGCGCCCGGCGCGGCCGCCCACCCGACGGGAGCCCGCGCCACCGCCCACGCGGCCGGCGCGCACACGAACGGCGCGCGGGCCGCGAGCGCCCTGGCCGCCGAGAAGGACGGCTCCGGCGCCCCGGTCCACCGTGTCTACGCGACCCGCGAGGGCCTCGTGGGCCACACGACCGCGAACGGCCACCGCATCCGCAAGAACGACCACTTCGTCGCGCTGCCGTCGGGGCGCTCGCTCTCCGCCGAGTGGCAGGGGACCCACTCCGTGCGCGTCTGCGTCGCGGGGACCACGCGCTGCGAGTACGCGCCCGTCTGGGACGTGGGCCCGTGGAACGTCGACGACGACTACTGGAGCATGCCCGCCACGCGCGAGCGCTTCCCGGACGTCGCCCAGGGCACCCCGCAGGCGGATGCCGCGTACCACCACGGCCACAACGGCGGCAAGGACGGCTTCGGGCGGGAGGTCAGGAACCCCGCCGGCATCGACCTCGCCGACGGCACCTTCACCCACGGGCTCGGCCTCACGGACAACGCCTGGGTCGACGTCACCTACCTCTGGCGCGGCGACGGCCCGACCGGCACCATCCGCACCGGCAAGGGGTCGCCGCTCAACGTCCGCTCCGGCCCCGGCACCAGCTACGCGAAGTCGGGCACGGCGGCCGCGGCGGCGCAGGTCACCATCCAGTGCACCGTGTGGGGCGAGTGGGTCGACGGGTACCTGGGCAGCACCCCGCTGTGGAACAAGATCGGCCCGGGGCACTTCGTCTCGGACGCGTACACGCGCACCGGCACCGGGAGCCCCGTCGCTCCCCCGTGCTGAAGCCCGTGCCGAGGCCTGTGCGAGCCGGACCATAGACGCTGTAAAGGCCCCGTAGCGGTAGCGAGCGACCCCATGGGCGATCACGCAACGGGTCTCGAAGCGGTAACGAAATGCTGCGCGGACCGCTCCGGCGGGACAGGCGGGCGCGATGCTGTCAGCGGACGATGTTTTCGCAGGTCAGATGCCATGAATGCGGGGTCCTCGACCGCGCGGGCGCGTGCGCGCGAGGCCACCGACACCCCGGATCGATAGTCGTTGAGAACCCGGACGGCATCGGCATAGGGTCAAACCAATTCCAGGCAAACCCGAATCGGCGCGTCAGCGCGGCGCGCCACGTGCAACCGAAAGGTCGTGGCCACATGGCCCTCCGACGCAAGAACACTCTGCTCGCCCTGTCCGCGATCGGCGCCCTCACGCTGGCCGGCTGCGGGGGCGGTAACGATACTGGTGAAGAGGGCGAGACCGGCGGCGACACCCTGACCATCGGGATCGCCAACGAGCAGCCTTACGGCTTCATGGGCGACGACGGCGAGGCCGCGGGCTTCGATCCGGAGATCGCACGCGAGGTGCTCGGCACCATGGGCTACGCCGAGGAGGACCTCGAGTTCAAGGTCGTCGAGTTCGGCCAGCTCATCGGCGGGCTCCAGGCTCAGCAGTTCGACCTCGTCGCGGCCGGCATGTACATCAATGCGGAGCGCAAGGAGCAGGTCCAGTTCTCCGACCCGGACTACTGCACCAAGGAATCGTTCGCCGTCGAGCAGGGCAACCCGGAGAACATCGTCGACTACCAGTCGTTCGCCGAGAACTCCGACCTGACCATGGCCGTGGCCAGCGGCACGGTCGAGGTCGGCTACGCCGAGGACGCCGAGGTCTCGGACGACCAGCTCAAGCCGTACTCCGGCATCGACCAGATGTACGACGCGCTCGCGGCCGGTGAGGTCGACGCGGTGAGCGGCACCGCCGCCACCGTCAACGGTCAGGTCAACAGCCGCGACAGCGTCGAGTCCGTCGAGTCCTTCATCCCCAAGGACGCCGCGGGCGAGGAGACGCTGCCGTGCGGCGGGTTCGCCTTCCGCCTCGACGACACCGAGTTCCGCGACGAGTTCAACACCGAGCTCAACGCGCTGCGCGAGGACGGCACGACGACGGACATCATCACCTCCTTCGAGGACTCCGACGGCAACCCGTACTTCACCCCCGAGGACGTCGAGCTGGCCAACGGACTCACGGTTGACGACTTCACGAAGTGACGAGCCTGACGTGACGCGGGCTCCGGGGGCTGCTCGACAGCTCCCGGAGCCCGCGCCGCACTATCGGAAAGGTCGAAATTCGTGGACTCATGGCTCCTGACAGGTAGCCAGTACCGTCTCCTGATCGACGCGTCGGGGACGACCGTGCAGATCCTCGTCTACTCGTTCGTGGTGGGGATCCTCCTGTCGCTCGTGGTGGGCATCGCCCGCCTCTCGCGGCACGCCTGGCTGCGCGGCATCGCGCTGGTGTTCGTCGAGCTCGCCCGTGGCATCTCCTCGATCATCCTGCTGTTCGTCGTGGCGATCGCGATCCCCATCCTGCTCGGGGCGGAGCAGGCGCCGCTGATCCTGCTCGCGACGATCGCGCTCGGCATCAACATGGGCGGCTACGGCGCGGAGATCATCCGCGGGGCCATCCAGTCCGTGCCGAAGGGGCAGACCGAGGCGTCGATCTCGCTGAACCTCAGCCCGGCACAGCAGCTCCGCCACGTCATCCTGCCGCAGGCGCTGACGCTCATCCTGCCCCCGATGGGCAACCTGACCATCGAGATCCTCAAGGGCACCGCGCTGGTCAGCCTCGTCGGGATGACCGACATCATGCAGATGGCGCGCAACATCCGGCAGCAGCAGCTGGCCGACGCGGCCGGGACGCAGCCGATCCTGTTCCTCAACGTGCTCGTTCTCTACTTCATCCTGGCGCAGGCGATCAACCTGCTCTTCAAGCTCGCCGAGGCATGGTCGGCCCGACGGTACGAGGGCGGTCCGGCGCTGACCGACGCCGAGCTGGAGGCGATCCGATGAGCACCGCGACCCACGAGGAGAGCACACCGGACATGGAGGAGTTCCACCCGCACCGGCGCTGGTACCGACGCCCGAGCGTCATCGTCCCGGTCGCCCTGGTGGTCATCGGCTACTCCCTGCTGGTCAGCCCTCTGATCCAGCAGCAGAACTTCTTCCGGCCCGACGTCGTCGCGGACGGCAGCGTCCCGTTCGACTGGAACTTCTTCATCCACCTGACGCCGCTGATGCTCCAGGGGCTCGTCGTGACGGTGAAGGCGACGCTGATCGGCTTCCTGCTCGCCGTCGTGCTGGGGTTCTTCCTCGCGCTGGGACGGCGCTCCCCTCGCCGCTGGCTGAGCTGGCCCGTCACGGCCGTGATCGAGTTCATCCGGTCCACGCCGCTCCTGGTCCAGCTGTTCTTCTGGCAGGCGCTGGTCCGGGCGAGCGACGGGATCAGCCTCCAGCCGATCACCATCCTCGCGCTGGGCCTCGGCATCCACTATGCCACCTACTGCTCGGAGGCCTACCGGGCAGGCATCAACAGCGTGGACAAGGGCCAGTGGGAGGCGTCCACCGCGCTGAACCTCGGCCCGGTGACGGCATGGAGCCGGGTCGTGATCCCGCAGGCCGTCCCCAACATCATGCCCGCGCTCGGCAACTACCTGGTGGCCGGCTTCAAGGACGCCCCGATGGGTGTCGCGGTCAACGTGCACGGCCTGCTGTTCTTCGCGGACCAGGTGCGCAACGACACCTTCCGCGCCACGGAGCCGTACCTGATCGCAGGTGTCGGCTTCCTCCTGGTGAGCCTCCCGGCCGCGTGGCTCGTCCGCCAACTCGAGAAGAAGGTGTCCTATGAGCGTGTCTGAGTCCGCGACAGCGAACGACGTCTCGGCCGACGGCGCAGCCGGCGTCCGGATGAAGAACGTGACGAAGGCGTTCGGTGAGAACGTCGTGCTCCGTGACCTGGACCTCGACGTGACCCCGGGGGAGAAGCTCGTCATCATCGGCCCGTCCGGCTCCGGGAAGACGACGATCCTGCGGACCGCGATGACGCTGGAGCGCATCGACTCCGGGACCATCGAGATCGGTGGTCGGCACCTCTACCACGAGCAGGTCGGGGGCACGCTGAAGCCCGCCCGCGAGAAGCACGTCCGGGACGTGCGGTCCGACGTCGGCATGGTGTTCCAGCACTTCAACCTCTTCCCGCACATGACGGCGCTGGAGAACATCATGCTGGCGCCCATGAAGGTGCACGGCAGGTCCCGCGAGACCGCGCGGGACCTGGGCCTGGGGCTGCTGGACAAGGTCGGGCTGGCCCACGCGGCCAACCAGACCCCGGGGCAGCTCTCGGGCGGCCAGAAGCAGCGTGTCGCCATCGCCCGCTCCCTGGCCTGCGAGCCGAAGGTGATGCTGTTCGACGAGGTCACCTCCGCGCTCGACCCGGAGCTCGTGGGTGAGGTCCTCAACGTGCTGCGCGACATCGCCGAGGAGGGCCGGACCACCATGATGCTGGTGACCCACGAGATGGGCTTCGCCCGTGAGATGGCCGACCGCGTCGTGATGTTCGACGGCGGTCAGATCATCGAGAGCGGAGCGCCCGCCGAGGTCCTGGGCTCCCCGCAGCACGAGCGCACGAAGGCCTTCCTGGGCGCGGTCAAGGCCCACTGACCCGGGAGCCTTCGCCGGCCACCCGCCGAGGCAGCACGGTGCACCGCCGCCGTGCTGCCTCGGCGTCCCGCGGGCGTGCGGGACGACGTCCGTCTACCTGGGCTGCATGCGGATCGCGCCGTCCAGACGGATCACCTCGCCGTTGAGCAGAGGGTTCGCGACGATCTGGCGGACCAGGGACGCGTACTCCGCCGGCGAGCCCATGCGGGACGGGTGCGGGATCTGAGCCTCCAGGCTCTCCCGCACGTCGTCGGACATCCCGCCCATCATCGGGGTCCGCATGATGCCGGGAGCCACGGTCACGACGCGCACCAGCAGCTTGGACAGGTCACGAGCGATCGGCAGCGTCATCGCCGCCACGCCGCCCTTCGACGCCGCGTAGGCCGCCTGGCCCACCTGCCCGTCGTACGCGGCCACCGAGGCGGTCGACACGACCACGCCCCGCTCGGGCGTCTCGGGCCCGCCCGGGACCTGCCCCACACCGGGTTCGTTCCCGGCCATCGCGGCGGCCGCCAGGCGGGTCACGTTGAACGTCCCGACGAGGTTCACGCGGACGGTGCGCTCGAAGACGTCGAGCGCCGCCGGGCCCTCGCGGCCCACGGTCCGGCCGGCCGTCACGATCCCCGCGCAGTTCACCGTCACGCGCAACGGACCGGCCTCCTGCGCGGCCTCGACCGCGGCCCGCACCTGCTCCTCGCTGGTGACGTCGGCGGGCACGAAGCGTGCGTCCTTGCCGATCTCCCCGGCAGCGTCCTGCCCGCGCGACGACGGCAGGTCCACCAGGATCACCGTGGCTCCGTCGTCCGCCAGCGCCCGTGCCGTCGCGAACCCGAGGCCCGACGCCCCGCCCGTGACGATCGCCGATGCTCCGTCCAGCTTCATGAATACCTCCTCGACGAGGTTCCGCGGCCCGGGATCGCCGCGCCGCCTGACGAGGCCAACCCTAAGCGCCGACGGGCAGGGCGGGACGGCTGCGCCGGGAGGGCGTCACTCGACGCCGAGCAGGACCTCGACCGCACGGGAGAAGAACGCGTCCACCGATGCCTCCTCGTAGGCCTCCGGACCGCGGGCGCGGCCGAAGGTCGCCGAGCGCACCTCGGACGCCGACAGCGGCTCCTGGCGGTCGAAGTAGCCGACGAGCCGGTCGCACAGGTCGTCGACGTCGTCCATGTTGTAGCCCTGCTGGCCACGCTCGGCGGGGGAGAACTTGTCGCCGTCGGGCCGCCCCAGGCGCCCGTAGAGGGTCCGGGCGCGCTCGGCGAGGGCGTTCATCCAGGCCTGCTGCCCGTTCGCGGACACGTACTCGGCGCGCTGCCGCGCGATGAAGGCCGCCTCCAGGCGGTCGAGCGCGGCGTCCACCTCATGGGTGTTGTACCCGCCACGGACCAGATCGAACGTCGACGCCTGGATGTCAGCGCTGGTCACCCGCTCGGCGGTACGGCCCTCGTACGCCTGCCGGGCGTGCTCGAAGAACTCGTCCACCTCGTCCCTGTCGTAGCCGGTGCGGTACGGGGGAACGTTGTTGAACATGCCACCACTCACTCGTCGTCCTCCTCAGCGGCCAGCTGTCCGCAGGCGCCGTCGATGTCGCTACCGCGTGTGTCCCGGATCGTCGTGGGAATCCCGTGACCGCGCAATCGTGCCACAAACTCGTCCTCGACCTCGCGATCACTGGCCGTCCAGATCGAACCCGGCGTGGGGTTCAGCGGGATCGGGTTGATGTGCACCCAGCCCTTGCCCCGGGCGTTGAGCTTCTTCGCGAGCAGGTCGGCACGCCAGCCGTGGTCGTTCATGTCCTTGATGAGGGCGTACTCGATGGACACCCGCCGGCCCGTGACCTCGTAGTAGTGGCGGGCGGCGTCGATGGTCTCATCGACGCTCCAGCGGGTGTTGATCGGCACGAGCTCGCTGCGCAGGTCGTCGTCGGGCGCGTGCAGGCTCAGGGCCAGGGTGACCGGGATGCCCTCGTCGGCGAGCTTGCGCATGGCCGGGACGAGGCCCACCGTCGACACGGTGATGTTGCGGGCGCTCATGCCCAGCCCGTCGGGCTGCTCGGCGACCAGCGTGCGGACGGTCTCCATGATGGCCTTGTAGTTCGCCAGGGGCTCTCCCATGCCCATGAAGACCAGGTTGTTGAGCCGCGCCCGGCCGCCGGGGACCTCGCCCCGGTCCAGCGTGCGGAACGCCGCGCGGACCTGCTCCAGGATCTCCGCCGTGGAGAGGTTCCGCGTCAGCCCCAGCTGGCCGGTGGCGCAGAACGGGCAGGCCATGCCGCAGCCCGCCTGGCTCGACACGCACAGCGTGGTGCGGTGCGGGTAACGCATCAGCACCGACTCGACCTTGGCGTCGTCGAACAGGTGCCAGAGGGTCTTGACCGTCGTGCCGCCGTCGGCCTCCATCACCTTGGTGGGCCGGATGAGCTGCGGGAACATCGTCTCCGCCAGCGCCGCGCGGCTCTTGGCCGGGAGGTCGGTCATCTCGTCGGGGTCGGACGTGAAGTGCGTGAAGTAGTGCGTGGCGAGCTGCTTGGCCCGGAACGGCTTCTCCCCCGCCTCCACCACGGAGGCGACGCGCTCCTGCGCCGTGAGGTCCGCGAAGTGGCGCGGCGGCTTGCCGCGCCGGCGCGGCGCCATCTGCAGCGGGATGGGCTTGGTCTCGTCACCGGGACGGACCTGGGAGGAAGGGAGAGGAACAGACATCAGGCGACCACCGAGAGAACGAGATAGACGAAGGGCGCGGTCAGCAGGAGCGAGTCCAGCCGGTCGAGCACGCCCCCGTGTCCCGGGAGCAGCGAGCCCATGTCCTTCAATTCTAGGTCTCGCTTGAGGAGCGACTCGGCCAGATCCCCGATCGTGGCTGTGACGGCGGTCAGCACGCCGAGCACGACGCCGACCAGAGGATCGACGCCCAGCGCGTAGACGGCGCCCAGGACGCCCACCGCCGATGCCAGCGCCACCGAGCCCGCCAGCCCTTCCCAGGACTTCTTCGGGCTGACCGTCGGCGCCAGCGGGTGCCGGCCCAGCATGACGCCGGCGATGTAGCCGCCGGTGTCGTTCGCGACGGCCAGCAGCACGAACAGCGCCACCCGGAGCTCGCCGTCGGCCTGCGCGAGCATGAGCGCCACGAACCCGCCGAGGAACGGCACGTAGGCCGCGCCGAAGGTGGCCGCGGCCACGTCGCGGACCGCCGACGTCCCCGAGCCGTCCAGCGCGCGCCACACCACGCAGGCGCCCACCGTCAGCACGAACGCGACGAGCAACGCCTCGGCGCCGCCGTAGTAGGCCGAGACCAGCATCCCCACCGTGCCCGCGAACAGCGGAGTCATCGGCAGCCGCAGGTCGCGGCGCGCGAAGGCGTTCCGCAGCTCCCACAGGCCCGCCCACATGAGCAGGACCTCGAACACGAGGAACGGCTCCGGCCGCCAGTACAGCGACGCGGCCACGGCAGCGAGCAGGAGGAGTCCGACGGCGATCGCGGCGGGCAGGTTGCGTCCGGCGCGCGATGTCCGGCCTGCGGCCGGCTCCGGCGACCGTGGCATCGGAACCTCGCTCGGGAAGGGGTCGGGGTGGACGGTGCGGGGCGGGGCGGGGCTGGGCATCAGACCTCGAGCAGCTCGCTCTCCTTGCCCGAGAGCAGCGCGTCCACGAGCTCCACGTGGCGCTTGGTCAGGGCCTCGAGGTCCTTCTCCGCGCGCGCTACCTCGTCCTCGCCGGCCTCGCCGTCCTTCACGATGCGGTCGAGCGTGTCCTTGGCCTTGCGCCGCACGTTACGCACGACGACGCGCGCGTCCTCCGCCTTCGCCTTGGCGAGCTTCACGTAGTCGCGGCGGCGCTCCTCGGTCAGGGTCGGCATGATCACGCGGATCGCGTTGCCGTCGTTCGACGGGTTCACGCCGAGGTCGGACTCCCGCAGGGCCTTCTCGATCGTGGTCATCGAGCTCTTGTCGAACGGGGCGATCAGCACCGTGCGGCCATCCGGGATGTTGAACGACGCGAGCTGCTGCAGCGGCGTCGGAGCCCCGTAGTACTCGACGGTGATCTTGTTGAACATGCCGGCGTTCGCGCGCCCGGTCCGGATGCCCGCGAAGTCCTCCTTGGCGACCTCGATCGCCTTCTCCATCTTCTCCTCGGCCTCGAGGAGGGTTTCGTCGATCACCGGTACTCCCGTCTCTTGCTGCTGGTCCGTCGATGCACTGCTAGGTCACTCTAGTCCGAGGCAGGGACGCGAGCTGGCACCTGCTACCGCGCGGTCACGAGCGTGCCGAGCGGGTCCCCCTGCAGGGCACGCGACACGTTACCGTCCCCCTCCATGCCGAACACGCGCATCTGGACGTCGTTGTCGCGGCACATGCTCAGCGCGGTGGCGTCCATGACCGCCAGCCCCTTGACGAGCGCCTCGGTGTACGTGACATGGTCCAGCTTCCGCGCGTCCGGGACCTTGCGAGGATCGGCGTCATACACGCCGTCGACCCCGTTCTTGCCCATCAGCACCTGCTCGCAGTGCGTCTCCAGCGCGCGCTGGACGGAGACCGTGTCCGTCGAGAAGTACGGCATCCCCGCGCCGGCACCGAAGACGACGACCCGCCCCTTCTCCAGGTGCCGGATGGCGCGCAGCGGGATGTACGGCTCGGCGACCTGCCCCATCGCGATCGCCGTCTGGACCCGGGTGGTCACCCTGGCCTGCTCCAGGAAGTCCTGCAGCGCGAGGCAGTTCATCACCGTGCCGAGCATGCCCATGTAGTCGGCCCGGGCCCGGTCCATGCCCGCCTGGCTCAGCTCGGCGCCGCGGAAGAAGTTCCCGCCGCCGACGACGATCGCCACCTGGACCCCGTTCCGCACCGCGACACCCACCTCGGACGCGATCCGGCGCACCACCCCGGCGTCGAGCCCTACGCTGCCGCCGCCGAACGCCTCGCCCGAGAGCTTCAGCAGCACGCGGCGCGCAGGATTGCCCTCGGAGTCGACGGCCCTGCCCGTCGTCGCGTGCGGTGTCATCGCGGCCGCCGTGGGCAGCAGCTGCTGCCCCTGACCGCTCGGATCGTCCTGATCGCTCACGTGCCTCGCCCTTCGTTCGAGTGTGCCCCGAGGAAATCGTGCCCCATCCGCGCTTCGCTCGCGCATCGCCTCGGGTTCCGATACACAGCGGCCCGGCCCGCGCGTGCGCGCGGGCCGGGCCACCTGGGTCGCGTCAGGAACCGACGCGGAAACGGACGAACGCCTGCAGCGTGCCGTTCGCAGCGGCGACGTGCTTGCCGACCGTCGTCTTCTGGTCCATCGCCAGCGGCTGGTCCACCAGCACGACCTCCTTGAAGAAGCCGCCCAGGCGCCCCTCGACGATCTTCGGGAGAGCGGCCTCCGGCTTGCCCTCGGCGATCGAGCGCTCGCGAGCGATCTCGCGCTCCTTGTCGACGACCTCCGCCGGGACCTCGTCCCGGGTCAGGTACTTCGGCGCCAGGGCGGCCACGTGCTGGGCCACGTCCTTGGCGACGGCCGCACCGGCCTCGTCGGTCACCACGACGACGCCCACGCTCGGCGGCAGGTCCTTCGCCGTCTTGTGCAGGTACGTCGTGACCTTCGGGCCCTCGACGCGCGCGGCGCGGCGCAGCACGACCTTCTCGCCCAGGGTCGCACCCTCGGCGGCGATCAGGTCGGCGACCGTGCCGTCACCGGCGGGCGCGGCCGCGGCCGAGACCTCGTCGGTGGCACCCGCCGCGGCGGCTGCCGCGAGGACGGCGTCGGCCAGCGCGAGGAACTTCTCGTTCTTCACGACGAAGTCCGTCTCGGCGTTCAGCTCGATCAGCGTGGCCGCCTGACCGGCTGCGGTGTCCTCGACGCTGACCGCGACGAGGCCCTCCGACGTGGCGTTGCCCTCGCGCTTGGCGGCGCGGGCCAGGCCCTTCTTGCGGATGACCTCGACGGCCTTCTCGGCGTTGCCGTCGGCCTCGTCGAGCGCCTTCTTGACGTCCAGCATGCCCGCGCCGGTCTTCTCGCGCAGAGCCTTGATGTCAGCGGCGGTGTAGTTCGCCATTGTCCTTCGTCCTCCGTGCAGGTAGGTCGGCGGTCACTTCTCGGTGGGCTCGGCGGCGGGAGCCGCAGCGGCCTCCGCCTCCGCGGGCGCCTCGGCCGGAGCGGTCTCGGGGGCCGGGGTGTCCTCGGCCGCCGGGGCCTCCTCGGCAGCCGGGGTCTCCTCGACAGCCGGGGACTCCTCGACAGCCGGGGACTCCTCGGCCACCGGCTCCGCGGCGGCGGGCGTCTCCACGGCTGCCTCGGCGGCCGGAGCGGCGGCGGTCCCGGCCTTCGCGGCGTCGCCGTCCTTGCCCTCGCCCGCCAGGAGCTCGCGCTCCCACTCGGCCAGCGGCTCGGCCGCGGCGGTGGGCTCCTCCTCCGCACCGGTCTTGCCGGAGTGGCGCTTCATGAGGCCCTCGGCGGCGGCATCGGCGATCACGCGCGTCAGCAGGGCGACGGAGCGGATGGCGTCGTCGTTGCCCGGGATCGCGTAGTCGACCATGTCGGGGTCGCAGTTGGTGTCGAGGATCGCGACGATGGGGATGCCCAGCTTGCGGGCCTCGTCCACCGCGAGGTGCTCCTTGTTCGTGTCGACGATCCACACGGCGGAGGGGACCTTCGCCATGTCGCGGATGCCGCCGAGCGTGCGCGCGAGCTTGTCCTTCTCCCGGCGCAGGACGAGGAGCTCCTTCTTCGTGAGGCCGGAGCCGGCCACGTCGTCGAAGTCGATCTCCTCGAGCTCCTTGAGGCGCTGCAGGCGCTTGTGCACGGTGGAGAAGTTGGTGAGCATGCCGCCCAGCCAGCGGTGGTTCACGTACGGCATGCCGACACGAGCGGCCTGCTCGGCGACCGCCTCCTGCGCCTGCTTCTTGGTGCCGACGAACAGGATGGTGCCGCCGTGGGCGACGGTCTCCTTGACGAACTCGTAGGCACCGTCGATGTACGACAACGACTGCTGGAGGTCGACGATGTAGATGCCGTTGCGCTCCGTGAAGATGAACCTCTTCATCTTCGGGTTCCAACGGCGGGTCTGGTGCCCGAAGTGGACACCGCTCTCGAGGAGCTGGCGCATGGACACGACGGCCATGACACGTCCTTCCGGTGCACCCGCGGGCCGTGCCCGTCCCGATGCACACGATCAGGCGGCGGTCGCTCTCGCTCCCGCCGCGGTTTCCGGTTGCGTGACGGCCGTCGGCTGACGGCCGTCCCTGGCGCCACCCCGCCCGGCGCCGCCGTCGGCCAGGAGCCTCGGGCGGACCGCTGCCGTGACGGGAACACGTGACGCGCGATGTCGATCGGGGAGAACGGGCAGAAACTCGCTCGGCACACCGATCGCGGCTCGAAGTCTACCGGACGACGACGGTGCCCGGCGGGGTCCCCCGTGTGATCCTCGCGGCCTCACGAGGGCGGCCCGTCCTAGGGTCCGATCAGCGCCGTCGCCAGGCCTTCCATCCCCGGCTCCACGCCCTCCGCCCGCCCAGGCGTCAGCGGTGCCGGACGTGCCCGACCACGGTCACCGCGATGCTCAAGAGCCCCGCGACCAGCATGCCCAGTCCGACGCCGGCTCCGCCGGCGAGGGCGAGCAGCAGGGCGCCGAACGCCGCCCCGGCGAGGATGAGCACGACCGCGAGGAGCCGGCGCGCCCAGTTCTCGCCGCTGCCCTGCGCGAGGCGCGAGTCCGCCGCCAGCCCGGTGAGCGTGGAGGTGACCACCACGGTGGTGACGTCCTTGACCGCGATCCGCCGGGCCGCAGCGGCCTGCAGGCCCATCGCGACGGCGAGCACACCGGTCACGGTGAAGCCCCAGGGCGTCTCCTCGACCGGTGGCACGACCATGGCCGCCACTCCGAGCCCGGTCGCGATCGTGCCGGTCACGGCGAAGGCGACGGTCGACGCCCGGGCCCAGTCGCGCGGGGCGGAGTTGGTCAGGCGCCCACCGACCAGAGCACCGACGAAGAACGCGCCGAGCGCGAGGAGCGGCCCGGCGACCGGCAGGTCGTCGCCGCCCGCGAGCGCCATGCCGAGGATGACGACGTTGCCCGTCATGTTCGCGATGAACACGCGGTCGAGACCGAGATAGCCGACCGCGTCGATGATCCCGGTGGTGAACGTCAGCACGAGCAGCAGCACGAGCTGGGAGGGGATCCGCGGACCGGAGGGTGGAGTGCTCACGCGGTCATGGTGCCACGGGCGACGGGCTCCCAAGAGCGCGGCCCCGCGCGCGGAACGGGGCCCTCCTGCCGGCACCGTGCCCTCGTACCGGAACGGTGCCGTCGGACGCCGACCCGGCCCTGTGGATCGCCGGAGTCGTGCACAGGGTCGTCCGGGCGGCGGCGCGCGACGGCGGTCCGCGCGCCAGGCTCGGGGCATGAACGTTGCCGCAGCCGTGCTCCTGACCCTCGTCCTCGTCGTCGTGCCGGCGAGCCCCGCGTCCGGGGGTGCCGGGCCGCCCGCCGGCCAGGCACGGACGGACCGGCCGGCGGCGGCGGCGAGCGGCGGGCCGGGGCCGGGGGCCCGGTTCGTGCTGCCCGTGGACGGCGCGCCGCCGCCGGTGGGGGTGGTGCGGGGGTTCGAGCCGCCCGCGAGCCGGTGGGGTGCCGGGCATCGCGGGGTGGATCTCGCCACGGCGCACGGCGCGGAGGTCCGTTCCCCCGGTCCCGGGACGGTGACGTTCACGGGTGACGTGGCGGGGCGGGGCGTCGTCGTGGTGACGCACGGGGACGGGCTGCGTTCCAGCCTCGAACCGGTGACGTCCGCCGTCCCGGTCGGGGCGCGGGTGGCTGCCGGGGAGTCCGTGGGCACCGTCGGGCCCGCGGGGTCGGGCCACTGCGCCCCCGAGGCCTGCGTGCACTGGGGTGTGCGGCGCGGCGAGCGCTATCTCGATCCGCTCTCGCTGTCGCGGCCGGACCGCCCGGTCGTCGTGCTGCTCCCGGACGGCTGAACCGTCAGGCCCGGGGAAAGGCCTGGGCGTAGACGGTGCGCAGGCGTTCGGCGTCGACGTGGGTGTACCGCTGTGTCGTCGCCAGGCTGGCGTGCCCCAGGACCTCCTGGACGGAGCGCAGGTCGGACCCGCCCTGCAGGAGGTGTGTCGCCGCGGAGTGGCGCAGGGCGTGGGGTGCGACGTCCTGCACCCCGGCGAGCGCGGCGAGCCTGTGGACCGCCTCGCGCACCTGCCGCTGCCCCCACCGGCCGCCGCGCTCCCCCACCAGGAACGCGTCCCCCGTGGTGGCGGTGGCGAGCTCCGCGCGCCCCTCCGTGAGCCACTCCCGCACGGCACGCGCGGCCGGGACGCCGAAGGGCACGACGCGCTCCTTGCCGCCCTTGCCGAGCACCCGCACGAGGCGTTCGCTCTCGTCCACCTGGCTGACGTCGACCGAGACGAGCTCCCCCACCCGGATGCCCGCGCCGTAGAGCAGCTCGGCGGCGACCCAGGCCCGCAGTGCGGACGGTCGGGTCAGCCCTTCGGCCTCGTGGGCGGACTCGCGCGCGGCGTCGAGCAGCCGGGCGGCGTCGTCGACGTCGAGCACGGTCGGCAGGGTGCGCGGCACCTTGGGGCTCGAGAGGCGCGCCGAGACGTCCTCGTCGACGAGGCCGGTGCTCGCGGCCCAGCGCAGGAACGCGCGGGCCGAGGCACCTCGGCGAGCGAGCGTGGACCGCGCCAGGCCGCGGTCGGACTGTGCGGCGAGCCAGCCGC
The DNA here is from genome assembly GCF_054777735.1 of Myceligenerans cantabricum. Taxonomy (NCBI): domain Bacteria; kingdom Bacillati; phylum Actinomycetota; class Actinomycetes; order Micrococcales; family Promicromonosporaceae; genus Myceligenerans; species Myceligenerans cantabricum. The sequence goes on along the minus strand of NZ_BAAHAJ010000008.1, from coordinate 155,690 downwards.
GCAGCGTTCCGAGGTCGAGTGCGGCGAGCGAGCCGCGGCCGTGCCGCGCGGCGAACCGCAGCAGGTCGGTCACGTCTGCCACGTAGGCGCGCCGCGTGTGGGCGGAATGACCGCGCTGGGTGTCGAGGTGCGTGGCGAACCGGCTGACCGCCTGAGCGAGATCCTCAGGAAGCCTCGGCAAGCCGGACAGGTCGGTAAGGTCCACGCATTCCAGTCTGCGGCCGTCCTCCCGTTTCCTGCCGCACGTGCGGCGGCGTGTCACCCGGGCGCGCGGCGCCAGCTCGCGCCCTGCTTCTCGGCGAGCCCGGCCAGCAGCAGCCGGCCGAGCTTCGCCCGGGTCTCGTCCGCGCCGAGGCCCGCCACCCGCCCGACGGACTCCACCGGGACGGGCCGGCGCACCGGCAGGGCGTCCAGCACTCTCCGGGCGACCGGGTCGAGACCGTCCCCGGGACGGCGCTCCCCGCGCCGGGCCGGTGGCGCGTCACCGGTCAGCGGCCCCGCCAGCTCGGCCGCCTCGGCCGCGTCCGTCACGCACACCGCCGCACCGGACCGGAGCAGCTCGTGGCAGCCCACCGACGCCATCGACGTCACCGGACCCGGTACCGCGCCGACCGGCCGGACGAGCCGTGCCGCATGGTTCGCCGTCGACAGCGCCCCCGAACGCATCGCGGCCTCGACCACCACCGTCGCGGAGCCGAGCGCGGCGATGATCCGGTTGCGGGCCAGGAACCGCTGCCTGAACGGCGTGGACCCGGGCGGCACCTCCGAGACGACGGCGCCTGCGGAGGTCGCCGCCTCCATCAGGCGTGCGTTGCCCGACGGGTACAGCCGGTCCACTCCGGAGGCGAGCAGCACCAGGGTGCACCCGTCGGCGGCGAGCGCCGCGCGATGAGCCTCGGCATCGATGCCGTGCGCGCCGCCCGAGACCACGGTGAACCCGCGGGAGACGACTCCCGCCGCGAGGTCGCGCGCGACGCGCTCCCCGTAGCTGGTCGATGCGCGGGACCCGACCAGCGAGACCGCGCGGCGCGACATCACGCCCAGGTCCGTCCGGCCCCGTACCCACAGGGCGTGCGGCGCGGCGGGCCCGAGGGCGTCGAGCCCGACGGGCCACCGCGGGTCGCCCGGGACCAGGAGGGCACCGGCGACCCGTTCGAGCGCGTCGAGGTCACGGTGCGGAGCCAGGGTCCCGAGCCGGGAGGACCAGCGCCGGACGCCCGCCAGGAGCGCGGCGGCCGGGGACCTCGGCCCGTCGCCGTCTCCGTCGCCCCTGAGCACGCGCGCCATGTGTGCACCCGGTTCCAGCCGTGCCAGCTCCGCGGCCGCTCGTCCGGGCCGTTCGACCGCCCCGGCCACCCACTCGAGAGCTTCTCCGGCGCCCAGTGCCGCCACGAGCGCTCCGGCCACCACGTCGCCCGGCTCGGCCAGGCGCGACCACGCGGCCCGGGCCGTGAGCGGGTCGGTCGTTCCGAGCCCGCACCGGGACGGTGGGTCGAACAGCGCGTCACCCATGGTGGCCTCCCCGGCGCAGGCCGAGGGCGTCGCCGACGTCGTCCAGCGTCGGTGCGGCCCGCCCGGCAAGGTCGGCGACGGTCCATGCGACGCGCAGCACCCGGTCGGCACCGCGCAGGCTCAGCAGCCCGTCGGCGAGCGCCCGGTCCACCAGGTCGCGGACGTCCGGGCGCGGCCGGAGCGTCTCGCGCAGCCACGCCCCGGACACCTCGGCGTTCGTCGTCCATCCGGTGCCCCGCAGCCGTTCGCGTGCTGCCTCCCGCGCCGCGGCCACCCGCTGCGCCACGACCGACGTCGGCTCGCCCGGGCCCTCGGCCCGCTCGAGGTGCTCCACCGGCAGGACCTCGACCTGCAGGTCGACGCGGTCCAGCAGCGGCCCGGACAGCCGGCCGAGGTACTTGCGCCGCACCGTGGGGGTGCACGTGCACTCGAGCCCCTTGCCGATCGACATGCCGCACGGGCACGGGTTGGCCGCGAGCACCATCTGGAACCGTGCGGGGTAGCGGGCCGCTCCGGCCGTCCGGTGGATGGTCAGCTCGCCCCGCTCCAGCGGCTGCCGGAGCGTGTCCAGCACGCTCGGGCGGAACTCGGCTGCCTCGTCGAGGAGCAGCACGCCGCGGTGCGCCCGGGTGGCCGCGCCCGGTCGCGGGACGCCGGACCCGCCTCCCACGACGGCGGCCGTGGTCGCCGTGTGGTGCGGGTCCTCGAACGGAGGCCGGCGGATCAGCCCGTCCGCCGGGTCGAAGGTGCCGGCGACCGAGTGCACGGCCGTCACCTCGACGGCCTCCCGCTCGGTCAGGTCCGGCAGGATGCCGGGGAGCCGGGACGCGAGCATCGTCTTGCCGGAGCCCGGCGGCCCGACGAAGAACAGGTGGTGGCCACCGGCCGCCGCCACCTCGAGCGCCCGGCGCGCGTCCGCCTGCCCGACGACGTCCGCCAGGTCACCGGGCGTGAACGTGTAGCCGCCGGTCCGGGGCCGCCCCACGGGCTCGACGTCTCGCACCAGCGCGGCGTCACCGCCGTGCAGGGCCACCACCTCGGCGAGGCTGGCCGCGCCGGTCACCCGGGCCCCCGGGACGAGGCGCGCCTCGTCCGCGTCGCTCGCCGCGACGACCACGCGCTCGTACCCGGCGTCCACGGCGGCCGCCACGGCCGGCAGCACGCCGGGCACGGGCCGGACCCGTCCGTCCAGGCCGAGCTCGCCGAGGTGCACCACCGAGTCCAGCCCGCCGGCGGGGATCTCGCCGGAGCCTGCCAGCACGGCCACGGCGATCGCCAGGTCGTACCCGCTGCCGTGCTTGCGCAGCGCGGCCGGCGACAGGTTCACCGTGATCTTCCGCACCGGCCAGGCCAGCCCGGTCGACGAGACCGCCGCACGGACACGGTCCCGCGACTCGTGGAGCGCGGCGTCCGGCAGCCCCACCACGGCAAATCCCGGGACGGTCGCGCTCAGGTGCGCCTGCACCTGCACCATGTGCCCGTCGAGCCCGACGAGCGACACCGCCGTCGTCGTCGCGACGCTCATCGGGCCACCGCCTCGAGGTGCTCGAGCACGGGTGCCGCGCCGGCGGGCAGCGTGACGGCGACGACGTCGATCCGCACCGCGGACCAGCGGCGGGGCAGGTCGACGCCGTCCCGCTCGCACGCCTGGTCGACCGCCTCGCGGTGCACGGCGCCCCACCGCCCGGCCAGCCGGCGCAACCGCGCCAGCTTCTTGTCCGTCACTCCCTCGCTGGGATGCCCGAACCCGGTCCCGGACCGGGTCTTGACCTCGACCACGACGAGCACGTCGCCGTCGAGCGCGACGATGTCGAGCTCCCCCTCGCGTCCGCACCGCCAGTTCGTGGCCAGCACGGTCCACCCGCGCCCGACCACATGCGCGAGCGCGATCTCCTCACCCCGCCGGCCGACATCGTCCTTGGTTCGCATCCGGACCACCTCCGCGACCATCCTGCGCCCCCGGAAGCCCCCAAGACGCAGAAAAAGCCGCCCCCTGTGCACAACCAGGGATACCCCCAGGCTGCGGTCGGCGTCGATCCCGCAGGGCTCCGCCGACCGGGGCCGCCCCGCCTCGGCGAGACGGCCCCGGGCACCGGCTCAGAGCGTCAGCTCGGCCTTGGCCAGCTCCTCGACGTTGACGTCCTTGAACGTCACCACCCGCACGGATTTCACGAACCGCGCCGACCGGTACACGTCCCACACCCACGCGTCCGCCAGCTCCAGCTCGAAGTACACCTCGCCCGCGGCCGACCTCACCTGCAGGTCCACCTGGTTGGCGAGATAGAACCGCCGCTCGGTCTCCACCACGTACGAGAAGAGGCTCACGACGTCCCGGTACTCGCGATAGAGCGCGAGCTCCATGTCCGTCTCGTAGTTCTCGAGGTCTTCGGCACTCACCCGGCCATCATCGCACCCGGCAGGTTCCACGACCGTCGGTGCAACACGCTGGGGCCGTGATGCGCCAGCGCATCGAGGTGCGCTGGTGCGCTGTAGCCCTTGTTGCTGTCCCACCCGTAGTGCGGATGTTCCTCGGCGAGCGCGGTGAGGATCCCGTCCCGCTCCACCTTCGCCAGGACGCTCGCCCCGGCGACGGACGAGCAGCGCATGTCGGCCTTGATCATCGTGACCACGTCGGGCACGCCGTGGCCCGCGGGCTCGCCCGGGCCGTCGTCGGCCTCGGGGACGTCCCCGAGGGCGTCGAGCCCCCCGGCCCCGAACAGGTCCGGTCCGGGGTCGGTGAGCCAGTCGTGCCGGCCGTCGAGGAGGACCACGTCGACGGCGCCCACCTCCGAGACCACCTCCCGCAACGCCCGCTGCCCGGCGAGCCGGAGCGCGACGATGATGCCGTGCGCGTCGATCTCGGCGGCGGACGCGTGACCCACCGCGGAGGCGAGCGCCCAGCGGCGCACCCTCGGCACCAGGTCCTCGCGCGCGGCGGCGGTGAGCAGCTTCGAGTCGGCGAGGCCCTGCGGCGCCGTCCGGGTGCGGGCGTCGACGACGGTGACACCCACGCTCACCGGGCCGGCGAGCGCGCCGCGCCCCACCTCGTCCATGCCGGCCACGAGCTGCGGGCCGGACGCGAGCAGCGCCCGTTCGGTGCGCAGCGTCGGTCTGGCCCGCACCGTCGCCCGTCCCGTCACCACCCGCGCACGCCTCCCGGTCACTTCGACGACCCGGACGGCGCCGGAACCCCGGCGAAGACGCCGTCCGGGGTCGAGTGCCACGTCATGCGGTGGAACGGCCAGGCCGTCGCGAAGGCGGTGCCCACCACGTTGTCCATCGGCACGAACCCGTCACCCGGCTTGTCGGTGTTGAAGCGGGAGTCGGCCGAACCCTGCCGGTTGTCGCCCATCACGAACAGCATGCCGTCCGGCACGCGCACGTCGAACGGCTCGCCGCCGCTCGGCGTGGCACCCAGCTTCAGGTACGGCGACTCGTCGACCGCCGCACCGTTGACCCGCAGCGGTCCACCGTTGTCCGCGCAGGAGTCGTCGCAGACCACGTGGTCGCCAGGCATGCCGATCACGCGCTTGATGAGGTGCTCGCCCGTGTCCGACGGGAGCAGGCCCAACGTCGTCAGGCCCGCCGTGATCGCGTTCCCGAGCGGCCCGCGGTCGGCCGCCCGGTACGGATCCAGCCAGCCACCCGGGTCCACGAAGACCGCGATGTCCCCGCGCTCCAGGTCGATCCGCCCCGGCGTGAGCCGGGAGACCATCACCCGGTCGCCCGTGACCAGCGTGTCCTCCATGGACGCGCTCGGGATGAAGAAGGACTGCACCAGGAACGTCTTGATCAGGAACGACAGCACCAGGGCGCTGACGACGATGATCGCGGTCTCCTTGAGCACCGCGAGCCCACCGGGCTGCTTCTTCCTCGTGGTGCTGCTCGGCGGGCGGACCTGCCGCTCCGCTCTGTGTGTGGTCACGGGCCTCACTTCGTCATGTCGGTCGGATCAAGACGGTCACGCGGACGGCTGCGGAGCAGGCTCCGTCGGCCCCGGGACGCCGAGGTAGACACCGGACGGGGTCGAGTGCCACGTCATCCGGTCGAAGGGCCACACCGTGGCGAAGGTCCTCCCCACCACGTTGTCCACCGGCACGAACCCGCCGCCCGGCTTGCTCGTGTTGTAACGGGAGTCTGCCGAGTTCTGCCGGTGATCGCCCATCACGAACAGCATGCCGTCCGGCACGACCACGTCGAACGCCTTGCCGCCGCTGGGTGTGTTGCCCGGCTTCAGGTACTGCGACTCGTCGATCGCCACGTCGTTGATCTGCACCGGACCGCCGTCCTCCGCGCAGGCGTCGTCGCAGACCACATGGTCTCCGGACATCCCGATCACGCGTTTGATGAGGTGCTCCCCCGTGTCCGACGGCAGCAGCCCCACGGTGGTCAGCCCGGCCGTGATCGCGTTGCCGATGGGCCCGCGGTCGGGGGCCGTGTACGGCTGCAGCCAGCCGCCCGGGTCCACGAAGACGACGATGTCCCCGCGCTCCAGGTCGATCAGGGTGGGAGTGAGACGCGAGACCATCACCCGGTCCCCGGTGATGAGCGTGTCCTCCATGGACGCGCTCGGGATGTAGAACGACTGCACCAGGAACGTCTTGATCAGGAACGACAGGACCAGGGCGCTGATCACGATGATCGCGATCTCCTTGAGCACCGCGAGCCCTCCGGTCTGCTCCTTGTCGGATCGCCTCGGAGGGCGGGCGTGCTGCGCCACACGGTACGTCGTCACGGATCTCACTCTGTCGTCTCGGTCGGATCAAGGCTCGAGAGCCTTCAGGACTGTAATGCACACCTTCCGTGAAGGTTCGTACCACACACCGCTGGACTTCCGCCGAGAACGAACACTGCCGGGCCGGCAGCGCCGACCTGGACCGGCACCCCAAGTATGCGGTACCCGTCCCGGTGCAGCGTGCCGACCCGGCAGCTCTTGCGACTGACGATCAGGAAGCAGGCGTCTCGCGCTTCTCCTTGATCTTGGCCTTCTTGCCGCGCAGGTTGCGGAGGTAGTACAGCTTCGCGCGGCGGACGTCACCGCGGGTCACGACCTCGATCGTGTCGATGGTCGGCGCGTGCAGCGGGAAGGTGCGCTCCACGCCGACGCCGAAGCTGATCTTGCGGACGGTGAACGTCTCGCCCACGCCGCCACCGTGGCGGCGGATGACGACGCCCTGGAACGCCTGGACACGGGAGCGGGTGCCCTCGATGACCTTGACGTTGACCTTCAGGGTGTCACCGGCACGGAAGTCCGGGATGTCGTCGCGCAGCGAGGCGGCGTCGACGGTGTCAAGCTTCTGCATCGTTCTTCTCCGGGCCTGCCACAGGTCAGGCGCGAATCTCGCGGCCGTGCGAGAACACGGCCGACTCGGCTGATGAGATGGTGGCGAGCCGTGTCCACGATCGTGCCGGACCGGTGACCGGTCCGGCGGCCGTCCCCTGTGGCAGAGACCTGACCGTCGGTGCGCCGAGGATCCATTCTGCCACAACGGTGCCGCGCCGGTCGCACGAGCAGGTGCGACGCACGTGTGACGTCAGCCCGCCGGGTCGTCGGCGCGGGACGGCGCCGGCGCCACCCGGCCGTCGTCGTCCAACGTCCAGCCGAGCTCCGCGAGCAGCGCGACGTCGTGCTTGTCCAGGTCCGCGCCGTCGAGGGCGGCGAGCATGTCCGGCCGCCGCCGCGCCGTGCGGTGCAGCGCCTCGTCCCGGCGCCACCGGTCGATCCGCGCGTGGTGCCCGGACAGCAGCACCTCCGGGATGCCGAGCTCCCGCCACTCCGGAGGCTTCGTGTAGACGGGGTACTCGAGCAGCCCTGCGGCGCCGTGCGACTCCTCCACCAGCGACTCCGGGTTCCCCACCATCCCCGGCACGAGCCGCCCGACCGCCTCGATCATCACCAGCGCCGCGACCTCGCCGCCGTTGAGCACGTAGTCACCGATCGACAGCTCCCGCACGTCGACCCCCGCGGTGCGGTAGTGCTCGGCGACGCGCGCGTCGATCCCCTCGTAGCGCCCGCAGGCGAAGACGAGATGCCCGGCGGTCGCCAGCTCCTCGGCATGCCGCTGCGTGAAGACCTCGCCCGACGGCGTCGGCAGGACGAGGATCCTGCCCGCGGCGGAGGCACCGGCTGGCTCGGCAGGCGGGACCGGGTCGGGGCCCAGCGCGTCGTCGACCGCGCGGCCCCACACGTCGGGGCGCATGACCATGCCCGCTCCCCCGCCGAACGGGGTGTCGTCCACGGTGCGGTGGCGGTCCTCGGTCCAGTCCCGCAGGTCGTGCACGCGCAGGTCCAGCAGGCCGCGCCGGCGGGCCTTGCCGACGAGCGACAGGTCGAGGGCGGCGAGGTAGTCCGGGAAGATCGTGACGACGTCGATCCGCACGTCAGTCGTTCCCGTCGGCGTCGTCCGCGCGCTCGGACCGCGTCGCGCCCCGGTCCGCGACCACGATCCGCGCCGCGTCCCGCGCCAGGAGACCGCCCGGGGGGTCGAGCACGACGCGGCCGCCGGCGATGTCGACCACCGGCACGATCTCCTTCACGAAGGGCACGAGCGTGCGCACCGCGCCCGCGGGCAGCGGCTCGGACACGACCAGGGCGTCGTGGGCCGGCAGGTGCTCGAGCCCGGCGACCTCGCCGACCACGGTGCCGTCGGCGAGCTCCGCGCGCAGTCCGCGCAGCTCGTGCGGGTACCACGCGTCCTCCTCGTCGGAGGCGCCGGCGTCGACCACGAGCTCGACCCCCCGCAGGCCTTCCACGGCAGTGCGGTCCGCCACCTCGGCGAACGTGACCAGCCAGCGGTCCTGGTGCACCCGGGTACCCGTCACCGTCAGCGGCCCGGCCCCGGACGGCACGGTCCGCAGGACCTGGCCGATCCCGAGACGCGTCTCGGGATCGTCGGTCCGCAGCTCGAGGGCGACCTCGCCCTTCAGTCCGTGCGCGCGCCCGATCCGGGCGACGGTCAGCTCCATCGGTTCCACCCTCCCCCTGATCGCTGAGTGCACAGTATCTGCGGGCTGCTCGCCCGTCGGCCCGACCCGCACCGCGCACTCGACGGTCGGAGCGGGAAAGAACCGGGGCCCGGTCCTCGGACCGGGCCCCGTATGACGTGTCGCAGCGGTCAGCGGCGGTCGACGTCCACGACGTCGACCCGGACCGAGCCGTCGGCGGCCAGCGCGCCGACGACCGAACGCAGCGCACGAGCCGTCCGGCCGCCCCGGCCGATGACACGGCCGAGGTCGTCCGGGTGCACGCGGACCTCGAGCAGGTCTCCCCGGCGCAGCGTCTTCGCGGACACGCGGACGTCGTCCGGGTTGTCGACGATGCCGCGCACCAGGTGCTCGAGGGCCTCGGCGAGCATCAGGCCTCGGTCTCGGCGTCCTCGGCGGGCTTCGCGGCCGCCTTGGCGGCCGCGTCGGCCTTGGCCTTCTCCGCCTCGGCGTTGACCGCCTGGATCGCGGAGGAGGCGTCGGACTTGTCGCCCTTGACCTTCAGCGTGCCCTCGGCGCCCGGCAGGCCCTTGAACTTCTGCCAGTCGCCCGTGATCTTCAGGAGGGCCGCGACCTGCTCGGTCGGCTGCGCACCGACGCCGAGCCAGTACTGCGCGCGCTCGGAGTCGATCTCGATGAGCGACGGCTCCTCGGTCGGGTGGTACTTGCCGATCTCCTCGATCGCGCGACCGTCGCGCTTGGTCCGCGAGTCCATGATGACGACGCGGTAGTACGGCGCCCGGATCTTGCCGAAGCGCTTCAGACGAATCTTGGTGGCCACGAAGTGGTCTCTCCTGGTTCTCAGAATGGGTGACCCGTCCCGCCGGTCCGTGGGGTTGGTCCGGTGAGCGAGGTCGGGACCGGGCATGCGCGGGTGAGAGGGGCCCAGGCACGCCGAGTACCGGGCTATTCTGCCAGACGACGGGGAGCCCCACCAACTGCCCGCCCATCGCGCGCCCGGGGGCCACGACCCCTCGGGACGACACCGCTCAGCAGATCTCGCCGCGCAGCACGATCGCCGTCGGGTACCGCAGGACGTCGATGTTCTCGCGCGGGTCGTCCGGGTAGACCACGAGGTCGGCGCTCGATCCCTCGACGACGGACCCCAGCCCCAGGTAGGACCGCGCCCGCCAGGAGGCCGCCGCCACGACCTCGGCGGGCGGGATGCCCGCGGCGACCAGCTCGGCGCACTCGTCGGCGATCCGCCCGTGCCCGATGGTGCCGCCCGCGTCCGTCCCGACGAGCAGCTGCACGCCGGCGTCGTACAGGTCGCGCACCTGCTCGTAGCGGCGTGCGTACATGCCCCGCATCCGCTTCGCGTACACCGGGAACTTCTCCTGCGCCCGCTCCGCGATCGCCTCGAAGTGGCCCACCTGCAGCAGCGTCGGCGTCACCGGCACGCCGGCCGCCGCCGCCCGCGCCATCTGGTCGTGCGTCATGCCCGTGCCGTGCTCGATGCCGTCCACGCCGGCGTCGAGCAGGTCGTCGATCGTCTCGGTCGCGAACGCGTGCACGGTGACCCGCGCCGCCTCGGCGTGCGCCTCGGCCACGGCACGCTCCAGCACGCCACCGGGCCAGAGAGGGGTCAGGTCCGCACGCGCCCCCAGCGACCGGTCGATCCAGTCGCCGACCAGCTTGACCCAGCCGTCGCCACGCAGCGCCTGCTCGCGGACGGCCGCGGGCAGCTCGGACGGGTCGTCGAGCTCACGCGCGAAGTTCCGCAGGTAGCGCCTGGCGAGCGCCAGGTGCGTCCCGGAGCGCACGAGCCGGGGCAGGTCCCTGCGCGCCTGGACCCATCTCGTGTCCGACGGCGAGCCGGCGTCCCGCACCACGAGCACGCCCGAGTCCCGGTCGGCCAGCGCCTGCTGCTCCGCGACGGCGTGGGCGACGGCACCCTCCGCGGCCAGACCGATGTGGCAGTGCACGTCGACGAGCCCCGGCAGCACCCATCCCTCGAGCACCCGCATGCCGGCGCCCTGCGCCGACGGCCGGGTCAGGCTGACGCACCCGCCGCGCACCCAGAGATCGCCCACCTCGCGGTCGTCGCCGAGGAGGACATTCCCGCGGATCTGCACGGTGGGGACGTCCGACGTGGTCACGTTCACTTGCCCAGGAACTTGCCGAGCTGCTGCTCGAGAGCCTCCACGTCCGGCGCGGGCTGGTCGCCACCGGCCTTGCCGAACGCCGCGCCGGCGGGCGCGGACGGCTGCGGGCGTCCCCCGCCGAGCGCACGCTGCATCGCCTCGCGCTCCTGCTGCGCCCGCTTCGCGGGGTTGCCGGACTTCCCCTTCTTACCCTTCTTCGGGGGCTGCGTCTTGCCGCGCGCCTTCTTGCCCATCCCCATCCCGGGGCCGCCCGGCATGGCCGGCATTCCGCCGGGCCCGGACATCCCGCCTCCCCGCGACATCTGCTTCATCATCTTCTGAGCGCCGGCGAACCGGTCGAGGAGCTGGTTGACGGCGGTCGCCGTCGTCCCCGAGCCGCGGGCGATGCGCGCACGGCGGGAGCCGTTGATGATCTTGGGGTTGTCCCGCTCGGCCGGCGTCATCGAGTGGATGATCGCCTCGATGCGGTCCACCTCGCGCTCGTCGAACTGGTCGAGCTGCTCCCGCATCTGCCCCATGCCCGGCATCATGCCGAGCATCTTCTTCATCGAGCCCATGTTCTTCAGCTGCTGCATCTGCACCAGGAAGTCCGCGAGCGTGAAGCCCTCACCGGAAGCCAGCTTCCCGGCCATCTTCTCGGCCTGGTCGGCGTCGAACGCCTTCTCGGCCTGCTCGATGAGAGTGAGGACGTCACCCATGTCGAGGATGCGAGAAGCCATCCGGTCGGGGTGGAAGACCTCGAAGTCGGTCAGCTTCTCACCCGTGGAGGCGAACATGATCGGCCGGCCGGTCACCTTCGCGACCGACAGCGCCGCGCCGCCGCGGGCGTCACCGTCCAGCTTGGACAGCACCACGCCGGTGAAGTCGACGCCGTCCGCGAAGGCCTTCGCGGTGTTCACGGCGTCCTGGCCGATCATCGCGTCGATGACGAACAGGACCTCGTCCGGAGTGATCGCGTCGCGGATGTCCGAGGCCTGCTTCATCAGCACCTCGTCGATGCCGAGGCGGCCGGCGGTGTCCACGACGACGACGTCGTGCAGCTTGGTGCGCGCCTCCGCGACGCCGTCGCGCGCGACGGCGACCGGGTCGCCGACCAGCGGCGCGTCGGCCGCCGGGTCGTCGGCCGACGACGTGTTCCCCGGGTGCGGCGCGAACACCGGCACGCCGGCGCGCTCGGCGACCACGGACAGCTGGTTGACGGCGTTCGGGCGCTGGAGGTCGGCCGCGACCAGCAGCGGGGTGTGTCCCTGCTCCTTGAGCGCGACGGCGAGCTTGCCGGCGAGCGTCGTCTTGCCGGCGCCCTGCAGGCCCGCGAGCATGATGACCGTGGGCGGCGTCTTGGCCAGGTGCAGCGGCCGCGTCTGGCCGCCGAGGATCGTGACCAGCTCGTCGTTGACGATCTTGACGACCTGCTGGGCCGGGTTGAGCGCACCCGACACCTCCGCCGACAGCGCCCGCTCCCGCACCGCGGCGGTGAACTCGCGCACCACGGGCACGGCGACGTCCGCGTCGAGCAGCGCGCGCCGGATCTCGCGCACGGTGCCGTCGATGTCCGCCTCGGAGAGGCGGCCCCGCGAACGCAGGTTCTTGAACGTCTGGGTCAGCCGGTCGGACAGGGAATTGAACACGGAGACCAGAGTACTTGAGCAACCGCACCCGGCCGCTCCCCGATCCTGGCTCGGCGAGAGCGGGGCGTCAGCCGTTCAGGACGGTACGGGCCCTGGCGGTGAGGCCGTCGACCAGGCTCGCACGCCACGGGGTCCAGGACTTCGGGCCGAGCGAGGTGGTGTCCGCCTCGGTGAGCAGCCGCAGCACGTCCAGCAGCTCGGGGCGGTGGTCGACGGCGTCGAGCAGCCTGGCCATGGTGGCCGGGTCGTCGTGGTCGCCGCTCACCGCCAGCTCGGACAGCACCAGGTGGTACCGGACCATCCGGGTGACGTCGTCGACCACGGCACGGCCGAAGCCCATGCGGCGCAGGATCGCCGGGACGCGGCGCGCGCCCTCGACCGAGTGGTCGGGCGCAGCACGCACCTTGCCGATGTCGTGCAGCAGCGCGGACAGCAGGAGGACGTCGCCGCCGTTGCCGCCGACCGGGATGCGGCCCTCCGCTGCCTCGTCGTCGCCGAAGGTCGCGCCGCGCCGCAGCCGCGCGGCCAGCCGGGCCGTCTCCACGAGGTGCCGGTCCACGGTGTGCCGGTGGATCGCGGCGCGCTGAGGGCGGTTGCGCACCTCCGCCCACTCGGGGATCCACCGGGTCACGACGCCGGCCAGGTCGAGCGCCTCCCACACGGGTACCTGCGCGCTGCCCGCGGCCAGCAGGGTCAGGAGGTCGGCCCGCGCGGCCGGGGGCCAGGGCTCGGGCAGCGGCGGGCAGTCCCGCAGGGAGGAAATGGTCACGGGCGAGAGGTGCAGGCCGGTGCGCGCCGCAGTGGCAGCCGCCCGCAAGGAGAGCAGCGGGTCCGACGCCGGCTGCGCGCCGACGCCCAGCACCAGCTCGCCGTCGTGCTCCACCAGGCCGTCGGCGACCCGCCGCAGGCGCGGCGGCTTGCGGCGGCCCCGGATGATCACCGGCTTGCCGATCGGTCGCTGCATCAGCGCCTTGCGGGCGCGGCGCACCGTGGAGTCCAGCGCGTAGGACACCTCGCGGCCGGCCGCGGCGAGGCTCGCGAGGAGGTCGTCACCGTCGTCGTACCCGCAGCGGTCCGCGACCTCCTCGAGGTCCGCGAGCAGCAGCCGCGTGGTGCGGCGCCGGGCCGTGACCTGGAGCGCGTCGCGCACGTCGAGCAGGTGGGTGTAGGCATCGTCGACCGTCCCGTGCGGGCGGTCGGTGAGCCAGGTCGCGGCGAGCGCGGACAGCACGACGGCGTCGCGGATGCCGCCGCGCGACTCCTTGAGGTCCGGCTCGATGAGGTAGGCCAGCTCGCCGGAGCGTTCCGCGCGCTCGCGCACGGTCCCGAGGAGCTCGGGGAGCCGGCGGCGTGCCGCGTCGCGCCAGTCGGTCAGGACGCCGGTCGCCGCGCGGTGCACCAGGGAGGTGTCCCCCGCCATCGCGTGCACGTCGAGCCACGACACGGCGGCGGGCAGGTCCTTGGACGCGACCTTGCGGCACTGCGCCAGGGAGCGGACCGAGTGGTCGAGGTCGAGGCCCGAGTCCCACAAGGGGTACCAGAGGCGCTCGGCCACCTGGCCGAGCTGCTGGTCGGAATGGGTGCGGCCGTCGTGCACGAGCACGAGGTCGAGGTCACTCATCGGCCCCATGTCGCCACGGCCGAGGCTGCCGACGGCGGCCAGCGCGATCCCGGTGCTCGGGACCTCCTCGACCGCGTAGTCCCAGAGTGCGGTGAGCCGTTCGGTGGCGTGCCCGACGAGCATGGCCCGGCGGGCGGTGCCGGAAGCGTCCGGCCGTGTCGTGCTCGCGGCGATCTCGAGCAGCTCGTCGCGGAGGCCCCGCACCCCGTGGGCGGGGTGCGGGGCCTCCCGGTTCCCGTTCAGCGCGACCGGCAGATCAGAGCGCGGCGTCGCCGTGCTCGCCGGTGCGGACGCGGGCCACGTCCTCGACGGCCACGACCCACACCTTCCCGTCACCGATCTTGCCGGTCTGGGCAGCCCCGACGACCGCGTCGGTCGCCGGCGTGACGTCCGCGTCGGACACCAGGACCTCGATGCGCACCTTCGGCACGAGGTCGACGGTGTACTCCGCACCCCGGTAGACCTCGGTGTGACCCTTCTGACGGCCGTAGCCGCTTGCCTCGGAGACGGTCATGCCTCGGATACCTGCCGCCTCGAGCGCCGACTTCACGTCGTCGAGCCGGTGCGGCTGGATGATTGCCGTGACAAGCTTCATGCGCAAACCTCCCTAGTCCTGACGGATCGCTGGCTCGGCGGGGCCGAGTCAGCGCACCTCGGTAATGGTGGAACCGACCGTCTCGTATGCCGTCTCGCCGTGCTCGGAGACGTCGATCCCGTCGGCCTCCTCCTGCTCGGCGACACGCCAGCCCATGGTCACCTTGAGCAGACCACCGACCACGAGGGTGACGACGACCGAGAACACGACCGCAATGATGGCGATGATCGCCTGGATCCCGAGCTGCGCCACGCCGCCACCGTAGAAGAGACCTGTCTCCGAGGCGAGGAAGCCGAGCGACAGGGTGCCCCACAGGCCCGCGACCAGGTGGATGCCGACGACGTCGAGCGAGTCGTCGAAGCCGAGCTTGAACTTCAGGCCGACGGCGAACGCGCAGATGATGCCAGCGATCGCACCGACGGCGATGGAGCCCACCGGCGTCACGTTGCCGGCCGCCGGGGTGATGGCGACGAGGCCCGCGACGATGCCGGACGCGGCACCCAGCGAGGTGGGCGCGCCGTCACGGATCTTCTCGACGAGCAGCCAGCCGAGGATGGCGGCGCAGGTGGCGGTCGTGGTGTTGACCCACGCGAGGCCCGCGTCGTCGCCGCTGGTGTAGGCGGAGCCGGCGTTGAAGCCGAACCAGCCGAACCACAGGAGGGCGGCACCCAGCATGACGAAGGGCAGGTTGTGCGGGCGCATCGGCTCCTTGCCGAAGCCCTTGCGCTTGCCGACGAGGAGTGCGAGCACGAGCGCCGCGGCACCCGCGTTGATGTGCACCACCGTGCCACCGGCGAAGTCGATCGGCGACGCGCCGCCGAAGTTGAACGGGCCCTCGTCGGAGAGCAGGCCGCCGGACCACACCATGTGGGACATCGGGAAGTAGGCCAGCGTGACCCAGATGGCCGAGAACACGATCCAGGTGCTGAACTTGACGCGGTCGGCGATGGCACCCGAGATCAGGGCCACCGTGATGATCGCGAAGGTCGCCTGGAAGCCGACGTCGACCAGCGTCGGGAAGTACGTCCCCGCCTCCTCGTCGAGGATGGAGATCGGGTCGAAGCTCCCTCCGAGCCCGAACTGGTCGAACGGGTTGCCGAAGATCCCGCCGATCGTCGCGCCGTACGACATCGACCAGCCCCACAGCACGTAGATGACTCCGACGACGGCGATCGCCGAGAAGGACATCATCATCATGTTCAGCACGGACTTACCACGCACCATGCCGCCGTAGAAGAGCGCCAGGCCGGGGGTCATGAGGAGCACCAGGGACGCCGACACCAGCATCCACGCGGAGACTCCGGAATCCAGAACGGGTTCCATAAGCTTGTTCCTCCCTTGCCAGCCCGGAGTGGCTGGTCGCGGCTCACATTCCCCAAGTGTCGTTACATCCGACCGGCACTGGTGTTACGGATGCGTGACACAGGGCAGGAGGGTGTAAAAACTTGGTTTCGTGCCCGCCGTGGGCGAAATGTCCACCCACTTCGTGACCGGACCGTGATTCCACCGCGATCCCGCTGTGACTTCACGGGTGAATCAGGAATTTCTCACCATCTGGACACATTTGCCTCCCGGGGCAATCATTACTGCCCCTTGACATATGCCGTCAGCCCAGGATGCCGTCCACGAACTCCTCCGCGGTGAACGGCGCCAGGTCGTCCGGGCCCTCGCCGAGACCGACGAGCTTGACCGGGACACCGAGCTCCCGCTGCACCTGGACGACGATCCCGCCCTTGGCCGTCCCGTCCAGCTTCGTCAGGACGATGCCGGTCACCCCGGCGACCTCCGCGAACACGCGGGCCTGCGTGAGACCGTTCTGACCGGTGGTCGCGTCGAGGACGAGCAGCACCTCGCTGGGCGCCGCGACCTTGGACGCCACCCGCACGATCTTGCCGAGCTCGTCCATGAGCCCCGCCTTGTTCTGGAGCCGCCCGGCCGTGTCGACGAGCACGACGTCGGTCTTCTCGTCACGGCCCCGCGACACGGCGTCGAACGCCACCGACGCCGGGTCCGCACCCTCCTTGTCCGAGCGCACCGTCTCGACGCCGACCCGCGCGCCCCACGTGGTCAGCTGGTCCGCCGCCGCCGCGCGGAACGTGTCCGCGGCACCGAGCACCACGGACTTGTCCTCCGCCACGAGCACGCGCGCCAGCTTTCCGACGGTGGTCGTCTTGCCCGTCCCGTTGACGCCGACGACGAGCACCACGGCGGGCAGCCGTGTGCCGTCCTCGTCGGTGACCGGGTCGGCGTGCAGCGACCGGTCCGTGTCCGGCCCCACGAGGGCCACCAGCTCCTCCCGCAGCAGCGCGCGCACCGCGGCGGGCTCACGCACGCCGAGCACCCGCACGCGGGTGCGCAGCGCGTCCAGCAGCTCGGTGGTGGGGCCGGCGCCGATGTCGGCGAGCAGCAGCTCCTCCTCGAGCTCGTCCCAGTCGTCCTCGGTGAGCGAGTCGCGGGAGAGCACCGAGAGCAGGCGCGCGCCGAGCGGCGAGCCCGACGAGGCGAGCCGGTCCCGCAGGCGCACGAGGCGCCCAGCGACCGGAGCAGGTGTCTCGACACCGGGTGCGGGCGCCGCAGCGTCGGCGGGCTCCTCGGTGACCGTTCCCGCGTCACCCGGCTCGCTGATCACCACCGTGCCCGACGCGGACCCGCCGGCCTCCCCGGTCCGGGGCGCGGCCTCGTCGGCCCCGCCGCCGGGCCCGTCGAGGGTGTCGGTGCCGCCCGACCGCCTTCCGCGGGCCCGCAGCCAGCCGATCAGGCCGCCGCCGGAGGCGACGACGACGAGCCCGGCAATGATCTCGATCCAGGGAACTTCAGTCACGCCGAAGATTCTCCCAGACGCGGGCGGGGAGCGTCAGACGCGCTCGTCCCCGTGGCGCTCGCTCGCGCCGGGGCGCAGGTTCCGGGGGACGAAGTTCTGGAGCGACCGCGGGTCGCTCAGGACCGGCCGGACCGTCTGGATCGGCACGTTCACGGCCTTGGTCGCCTGGTCGCGTGCCTTGCCGAGGAGCTCCTGGATCTCCTCGGCGTCCATGTAGCCGGGCTTGTCCTCCACCGTCGCCTCGAAGAACTCCGACATCTCCATGTCGACGGGCGAGGCCTCGCCCCGGACGCGCTCCTGGCCCGGCTTGCCGACCCACACCGACGGCGCCCCCACGGCGTGCGCCGCCACCGCGGACGCGCCCTTGACCCGCCCGGTCTGCCGGGGCCAGCCTCCGCCGGCCACCCGGTGCCAGCCGGCACGGAACCGGCGGTTGAAGGACTCGGTGCGCCGGTTCCCGTCTGCCGCGTCCATGACGTTGGCCACGAGGAACACCCCGGCAGCCAGCAAGAGACACACGACCAGAAGGAGGATCGACCACCACATGGGGCCCATTATCTCCCGAAACCTTGTCGCATGCTCCAGTGACGCGCCGAACGACAGTTGGAAAGACCACAACAACCGGTTTCTGACCGCCGGAACCGTCGCGAGGACCGAGAACACGGCGCGGGAGCGCCCGCGGACCGAGCCCGGCGGTTCAGGAGAGCACCGTCTCCCGGTCCCCCATCCGCTGGCTGATCACGGTCGTCACGCCGTCGCCGCGCATGGTCACGCCGTACAGCGCGTCCGCAACCTCCATCGTGCGCTTCTGGTGCGTGATCACGATGAGCTGGCTGTCGTGCTGCAGCTCCCGGAAGATGTCGATGAGCCGGCCGAGGTTCACGTCGTCGAGCGCCGCCTCCACCTCGTCCATGATGTAGAACGGGCTCGGGCGTGCCTTGAAGATCGACACGAGGAACGCCACGGCCGCCAGCGACCGCTCGCCGCCCGACAGCAGCGACAGCCGCTTGACCTTCTTCCCCGCCGGCCGCGCCTCCACCTCGATGCCGGTCGACAGCAGGTCGGACGGGTCGGTCAGCTTGAGCTTGCCCTCCCCGCCGGGGAAGAGCCGAGGGAAGATCTCCAGGAACTTGTCCGCGGTGTCCTGGAACGCCTCGGCGAACACCTGCTGCACGCGGTCGTCGATGTCGGAGACGATCTGCAGCAGGTCCTCGCGCGACTTCTTCAGGTCCGCGAGCTGGGTCTCCAGGAACTGGTGCCGCTCCTCGAGGGCGGCGAACTCCTCCAGGGCCAGCGGGTTCACCGCGCCGAGCCGCGAGAGCGCGCGCTCGGCCTTCTTCAGGCGGTTCTCCTGCTCCTCACGCACGTACGGGACCGTCCGGTCCGGCTCCGGCGGCCCGACGGCGGGCGCGGGCTCGGCCACCGGCTCGTCGTCCCCGTCGCCGTCCGCCTTCTCCTCGCTCTGCGGCTCGACGCCCGCGACCTCCTGGACCACCTTCGCGGCCTCCGGGTCGGCCGGGTCGAGGCCGAACTCGCGCAGGGCCGAGGCGCGCAGCGCGAGGGCCTCCTCGCGGGCGGCGGCGCCGCGCGGGAGCCTCGGGTCGCCCTCGTAGCGGACCGGGCTGCCCTCCTCGTCCCGCTCCACGACCGCACGGCGCGTGCGACGGCGGACCGGGGCGTCACCGTCGTACACGGGGATCGGCTGGTGAGGGCCGAACTCCTCGACGAGCTTGTCCGGGTCGGTGCCCAGCTCGTCGATGGCGCGGGCCTGGAGCTGCTCCAGGCGGAGGCGCTGCTGGGTACGGGCGACCTCGTCCTTGTGCGCGACGTCGGTCAGCTCGCGCAGCTCCGCGGTCAGCGACTCGACGGTGCTCCGCACGGTGCCCAGGCGGGCGTTCCCCGCGGACCGCGCCTCCTCGGCGGCGGCCTTCTCCTCCTGCGCACGAGCGAGGGACCGTCCGATCCGTTCCAGCGCCACGGCCGCGCCCTGGCGCACCACCACCGCGCGCGCCGCGTCCCGCTGCCGGGCGGCCGCCCGCTCGGCCGCCGCCGCCCGGGCCTCGCGCTCCTGCTGCGCGGCGTGGGCCAGGGCCTGCGCGCGGCCGGAGACCGCGCGCTCCCGCTCCTCGGCCGTCCGCAGCGCGAGCCGGACCTCGGTCTCGCGCGCGCGGGCCTCGATGGCGCCGGCGGCGGCCCGGTCGCGCTCGGACTGGGCCAGGTCCAGGGACTCCGCGGCCTGCTCGGGCTCCTCCTCGGCCGCCTCGAGACGCTCGACGAGCGCCGCGAGCTCCATCTCGTCCTCCTCTCGGCGGGCCATCGCCTGCTCGAGGGCGGCACGGTGACGGTCCGCCTCGTCGCGCGCCGACCGGGCCGAGGCACCGAGCGAGCCGAGCTGCTCGGCGACCGCGGCCAGGGCGGCGTCGGACTCGTTGAGCCGGGCCAGGGTGTCGTCGTGGTGCGTGGTCGCCGCGTC
This sequence comes from Myceligenerans cantabricum, assembly GCF_054777735.1. Classification (NCBI taxonomy): domain Bacteria; kingdom Bacillati; phylum Actinomycetota; class Actinomycetes; order Micrococcales; family Promicromonosporaceae; genus Myceligenerans; species Myceligenerans cantabricum. The sequence goes on along the minus strand of NZ_BAAHAJ010000008.1, from coordinate 135,951 downwards.
GAGGTCCTCCCGCGCCGTGGCGAGCCGGGTCTCGGCGCTCTCCTGGCGGGCGGCGGCGTCGTCGCGCATGGCCTTGGCCTCGTCGAGAGCGGCCTGCAGGTGCAGGACGCTCGGCGCGGCGGCCGAGCCGCCCCAGGCGCGCGCGCCGCCCAGCAGGTCGCCGGCGCGGGTCGCGGCCACGAGCTCGGGGGCGTCACGCACGAAGGCGCGGGCGCGGGCGAGGTCGTCCACGACGACGACGTCCCGCAGGATCGTGCGCAGCCCGGCCTCGGCGGGCCCGGCGGCGTGCACGACGTCGGCCGCCCAGCGCACGCCGTCGGGCAGCGTCACGTCCGGGTGGGCCGGCTGCCCGGCCCCCGAGGCGCCGACCACCAGGCTCGCGCGGCCCGCGTCCTCGTCGCGCAGCAGCCGCAGGGCGTCGACGGCGGCGTCCAGGCCGGACACGGCCACGGCGTCGGCGAGCGGGCCGAGCGCGGCGGCGACCGCGTCCTCGAACCCCGGCTCGACACCCAGGAGAGCCGCGACCGAGCCGAGCACGCCCGGCTGGTCCGCGGCGAGCAGCGTGCCCGCGCCGTCCTTGCGGTCCAGGCTGAGCTGCAGCGCCTCCACGCGCGCGCCCGAGGCGGTGCGCTCCTTCTCGGCCGCGGACCGCTCCTCGGACAGCCGCTCGACGACGCCCTTGGCGAGCTCCAGCGCCTGGGCCGCCGCCTCGTGCGCCGCGTCCAGGCCTTCCTCGCCCTCCTCCACGCCCGACACCTCGGACTCCAGCGCGGCGAACTCGCGCCCCGCCTCCTCGGCACGGTGCTCGGCGTCGAACACGGCCTCCCGCAGCCGGGACAGCTCGGCCTCGGCGGCCTCGACCCGGCTGCGCCGCGCCGCGACCTGGCCGGCCAGCCGCGCCACACCCTCGCGACGGTCGGCCGCCGCGCGCATCAAGGAACCGTGGGCCCGCTCCGCCTCCTGGACGACGGACTCCGCCTCCGTGCGCGCCTCGATCGCGGACTCCACGGCCTCGCGGGCGATCTCGACCTCGGACGCCAGCTCCTCCTCGCTGGACCGGGCGCGGGCCGCCTGCGCCTCCAGGTCGTCGGGGTCCTGGCCCTGGTGCTGGGCGTGGTCCGTGGTGCCGAGCAGACGGGCGCGCTCGTCCGCCAGGGACTGGAGCGCACGCAGGCGCTCCCGGGTCTGGGACAGGGCGAAGAGCGTGTCGCCGGCGCGGCTCACCTCGGTGGACGTCGCCGACGCCGACTGCTCCAGCCGGGACAGCTCGGACCGCGCCTCGGCGAGGCCCGCCTCGGCCTGGGCCTGGCGTTCCTTCAGCGCGCTCTCGTCGGCGAGGTCGGCCTCGATCTGGGCCTGGAGCTGGGCGAGGTCGTCCGCGAGCAGACGGGCGCGGGCGTCGCGCAGGTCGCGCTGCACGGTCTGCGCCTTGCGGGCCGCCTCGGCCTGCCTGCCCAGCGGGCCGAGCTGGCGGCGCAGCTCGGCGGTGAGGTCCGCGAGCCGGGCCAGGTTGCCCTGCATCTGGTCGAGCTTCCGCAGCGCCTTCTCCTTGCGCTTGCGGTGCTTGAGGACGCCGGCCGCCTCCTCGATGAAGCCGCGCCGCTCCTCGGGGGTGGCGCGCAGGACGGCGTCCAGCTGGCCCTGTCCGACCACGACGTGCATCTCACGCCCGATGCCGGAGTCACTCAGCAGCTCCTGGATGTCCAGGAGGCGGCAGGACGAGCCGTTGATCGCGTACTCGGACCCGCCAGTGCGGAACAGGGTCCGGCTGATCGTGACCTCGGTGTAGTCGATCGGCAGGGCGCCGTCGGTGTTGTCGATGGTCAGGCTGACCTCGGCGCGGCCGAGCGGGGCGCGGCCGGAGGTGCCGGCGAAGATGACGTCGTCCATCTTGCCGCCGCGCAGCGACTTGGCCCCCTGCTCGCCCATCACCCAGGACAGCGCGTCGACGACGTTCGACTTGCCCGAGCCGTTGGGACCCACCACACAGGTGATGCCGGGCTCGAGGTTCAGCGTGGTCGCCGACGCGAAGGACTTGAAACCCCGCAGCGTGAGCGTCTTGAGGTGCACCCGGAGAGCGTAGCGGCAACACGCCGGTCCGCAGGGCACGCCGACCGGCGAGGCCGCGATCCGACAGGGCCGGGGCGGTCCGTCACCGGGGTGACGGACCGCCCCGGCAGGGAGGGGACGGTCAGAGTCCCGGGAACCAGAGGCCGATCTCGCGGGCGGCCGACTCCTCCGAGTCGCTGCCGTGGACCAGGTTCTGGACCACCTTGAGGCCCCAGTCGCGGCCGAGGTCACCGCGGATCGTGCCGGGGGCGGCCGCGGTGGGGTTCGTGGCGCCGGCCAGCGAGCGGAAGCCGGGGATGACGCCCTCGCCCTCGGCGACGACGGCCAGCACCGGGCCCGACATCATGAACTCCACCAGCGGCTCGAAGAAGGGCTTGCCCTCGTGCTCGGCATAGTGCTGGTGCAGCACGTCGGTGGTGGCGTCGAGCAGCTGCACGGCGCGCAGCGCGTACCCCTTGGCCTCGATGCGGCGAAGGATCTCGCCGGACAGGCCGCGGCGCACGCCGTCGGGCTTCACCAGCACGAGCGTGCGCTCGGCCACGGGCACCTCGGCGGTCTCGGGAGGCAGGGTCTCGGTAGCGACGTCGGTCATGAGGACCAGGGTAGTGGGGCTGACCGACGCCGGTCGCCGGGCTCCGTCAGAGGTTGGGTGCGGTCTCCGGGTGCGCGGCGTCGTACGCGGCACGCTCCCGGTCGACGCGCGAGCCGAGCCGCAGCGCGACCACCCACAGCACCACGAAGACCAGGTTCACCACGGTCGCGAGCGGCACGGCGAGACCCGTGGCCAGCACCAGCACCTGCCCGAGAGTCCCGGCGACGATCCCCGCAGGGCGGGCGGTGAACCGGGAGAGCACCAGGAGCAGCAGCGTGAGGCCGCCGCCCACGCCCCACACGAGGGCGGCCGAGTCGGACTGCAGCGGGCCGCGCTCGTAGGCGAGGTCGCGGAGCCCGAACGCGACCAGCGTCACGAACAGCACCAGGACCGCCTCGCAGGCCAGCACGGTGGAGGTGAACTGCACCAGTGCGGACGGCCTGGCCTTGATGCGGTCCCCGGGGACGGGTCGGTCCTTGCTCACCCCGTCACGATATCCGCCCGGGCACGGTGCGACGCACCACGTCCGTGCCGCACGGTCAGCCGGCCCCGCACGGCCGGTCCGTGCCGCCGGTGAAGATCTCGCCCAGCTCCGCGGTCGCGTCCCGCAGGTGGGTGCTGATCGTGGCACCACCCCCCGAGCGGACCCAGGCCAGCGTGGTCGCCTGCGCGATCGCGCCGGTGGCCGCCAGGAGCGTCTCCGGCTCGGGCATGCCGGACACGGCCGCCTCCCGCGCACCGAAGAGCGTCAGCAGCTCGGTCCGATGGCGTTCGACGCCGTCCTGGTGCTGCTGCAGCAGCCGCGGCTCACGGCGGACAAGCTCCACGGCGGTCATCACCCGGTCCGGGTCGTCACCGATCTTGTCCAGCAGGCTCCCGATGAGCGCCTGCAGGTCGGTGAGCAGGTGACCGGTGGGGCCACCGTCGGCGAACGCCCGCGAGGCCTCCGGGTCGAGGCCGATGTCGGTCGGGATCCCCACGACCGCCTTGTCCTTCGAGTCGAAGTAGTTGAAGAAGGTCCGCGGCGAGACCCCGGCCTCGGCGGCGATGCGGTCGGTGGTCACGGCGTCGTACCCGTGCTCCCGGACGAGGCGCTGGGCGGCGTCGATGATGGCGCCGCGCCGTGCGAGCCGGTTGCGCTCGCGCAGACCGGGTTCGTGCTCGCTCATACTTCGCCGAAGCCCGAGGCGATCATCTCCGCCAGGACCTCGGCGGTACCGGCCGCGTCCTGTCCGCTCACGGTGATCGTCAGCTCGTGCCCCTGGGTCGCCCCGAGCGCCATGAGCTGGAGCACGCTCGACGCGTCCACGCCGTCGACCAGCACCGACGCGCCGAGCTCGGCCACCTTCCGCGAGACCAGGGCGGCGGGGCGCGCGTGCAGCCCGAGGGGGTTGCGCAGCGTCGCCCTGGTCGTGACGCTCCCCGCGTCGTCGCGGTCCGCGGCGGCACCGTCGCCTGCGGCGTCCGGCGGGGTCGACTCGGAGGCCTGCGCGAACGTCCTGCCTGCCGCACGGACCGCGGCGACCACGCCGTCGGCGTCGGACCCGCCGTGCGCGGCGACGGCCGCGGCGACCGCGCCCTCGACGAACGGACCGGGCGCGAGGAACGTCCTGGTGGCCAGCGACTCGTCGACCTCCAGGGCCGACTCCACGGTCAGCCCGGAGGAGCCCAGGTCAGCGAGGACGACGACGTCCTGGGCGGCCTCGGCCGCCGTGCGCAGCGCCTCGGTCACGTCGTCGAGCGCGCTGCCCAGGCCGCCGTCGGGCAGACCGCCGGCGGGCAGGATCGTGACGTCCGGCGCCATCTGCCCGGCGAGCTCGGCCAGGCCCCGCGCCATCCCGGCCGAGTGCGACACGAGGACGATCGAGACCGTCATGCCCGCTCCTCCGCGAGCGCCCGGACGGCGGCAGCGAGGAGGAGCGCGGTCGAGCGCGCTCCGGGGTCCTCGTGCCCGGCGCTGCGTTCACCCAGGTAGGAGGCGCGGCCCTTCGTGGCGACGAGCGGGATGGTCGCCGTCGCCCCGGTGTCGGCGGCCGCGGCGGCGGCCCGCAGCACGTCGGCCTCCTCACCCTCGCCGGCGGCGCTCTCGGCGGCGTCGACGGCGGCCGACCAGGCGTCGACCATGGTCTTCTCGCCCGGTTCGGCCTTGCCCCGGGCGGTGATGCCCTCCAGGGCGGACTCGAGCATCGCGACGACGGCGCGCGTGTCGAGGGTCTCGTGGCCGGTCACCTTCGCGGCGCGGAGGAACGCCGTGCCGTAGAGCGGGCCGGCCGCGCCGCCCACCGTGGACATGAGGGTGGTCGCGGTGAGCTTGAGGATGTCTCCGACGAGCCGGGGCTCCCCGGGCGTGGTCTCGCGGGCGTCCAGCTTGGCGACGACCGTCCGGAATCCGCGGACGAGGTTCTCGCCGTGGTCGCCGTCGCCGATCTGCCGGTCCAGCTCGGTCAGCTCGTCGCGGTTGTCGGTGACCGCGTCGGCGGTGTACCGGATCCAGCGTTCCGCCCAGTCAGCATCCAGCGTCACCGCAGCATCACCTACGCCTTCCCGTCAGTCCGTCCGCAAATGTACTTTCACCCCGCGCCGCGTGCACGTAGCGGTTCACCAGCGCAGCGCCGCCGTGTGCACGGGGGCGTCCCACAACGCCTCGAGCTCGCCGTCCAGCCGCAGCACGGTGACCGACGCGCCCTGCATCTCGAGGGACGTGACGTAGCTCCCCACGAGCGAGCGGGACACGGTCACGCCCCGCTGTTCGAGCAGGCGCCGCGCTCGACCATAGACCACGTAGAGCTCGGAAGCCGGTGTTCCGCCCATACCGTTGACGAACAGCAACACACGCTCGCCCGGCGCCAGCCCGAGGTCGTCCGCGACGGGGTCGAGCAGCATCCGGGTCACCTCGTCGGCCGGTGCCGCCTTGATGCGGTGCCGGCCCGGTTCGCCGTGGATGCCGATGCCGATCTCCACCTCGTCGGCGGGCAGGTCGAAGCTCGGCACGCCGACGTGCGGCACCGTGCAGGCGGTGAGGGCGACCCCCATGGACCGCACGTTGTCCACCACCTGCTGCGCGATGCGGGTGACGGTGTCCAGGTCGGCACCCCGGCGCGCGGCCGCGCCGGCGATCTTCTCCACGCAGAGGGTGCCCGCGACGCCCCGGCGGCCCGCGGTGTAGGTCGAGTCCTCGACGGCGACGTCGTCGTTCACGAGGACCGAGGAGACGTCCACGCCCTCGGCCTGGGCGAGCTCGACGGCGAGGTCGAAGTTGAGCACGTCGCCCGTGTAGTTCTTGACGATGGCGAGCACGCCGGCGCCGCCGTCGGCCGCCTGGACGGCGGGCAGGATGTCGTCGGGCGTGGGCGAGGTGAAGACGGCGCCCGGGACGGCGGCGTCGAGCATCCCGTCGCCGACGAAGCCGCTGTGCAGCGGCTCGTGCCCGGAGCCGCCACCGCTGACGATCCCCACCTTGCCGGTGGTGGCGCCGCCGGTGCGGGTCACGTAGGTGGGGTCGTGGTGCACCTGCACCAGGTCGGAGTGCGCGACGGCGAATCCCGCCAGCGACTCGGCGACGGCGTTCTCGGGATCGTTGAGCAGCTTCTTCACGGCTGGTCCCTTTCTCGTCGGCCCGGGCAGACCCATCTTCTCACCGGCGCAGGAGGGCGCGGGCCTCGGCGACGGTGACCACCGAGCCGGTGACGAGGACCGCCGTGCCCGTGCCCACGCCGACGGTGTCCCCGGCCTCCACCAGGTTCGTGGCCGTCTGGATCGCCTCGGCGATGTCCGGCTCGACGTGCACCCGGTCCTCGCCGAAGACGTCGTTCGCGACCTCCGCCAGCTCCTCCGGGTCCATCGCGCGCTCGCTGGCGTTGCGGGTGACCACGACCTCCGCGAGCGCCGGCTCCAGGACGGAGAGCAGTCCCTCGGCGTCCTTGTCGGCCATGATGCCGACGACGCCGACGACGCGCTCCAGGTCGAACGCCTCTCCCAGCGTTTCGACCATGGCGTCGGCCCCGGCGGGGTTGTGCGCGACGTCGACGATCGTGAGCGGGCTCGAGCGCACCACCTCGAGCCGTCCGGGGCTGGTGACCTGCGCGAACCCCGCCTCGACCACCGCACCGGAGAGCGCCTTGCCGCCGCCGATCAGCACCTCGGTGGCGGCCAGCGCGAGGAGGGCGTTGTGCGCCTGGTGCGCGCCGTGCAGCGGCACGAACACGTCCGTGTAGAGGCCGGCGGGAGTGCGCAGCGCGACCAGCTGACCGCCGACGGCGAGCTGCCGGCCCGCGACCTCCAGGTCGATGCCCTCGCGCACAAGGTGTGCGCCGACCTGGCCGGCGCGGGTCCTGATCTCGGTGTCGGCGTCGTCGCGCTGGGCGGCCACGACCGCCGTCGCGCCGTCCTTGATGATCCCGGCCTTCTCCGCGGCGATCTCGGCGAGGGTGTGGCCGAGCCACTTCTCGTGGTCCATCGCGACGGGCGTGAGGACGGCGATCTGCGCGTCGACCACGTTCGTGGAGTCCCAGCCGCCGCCGAGGCCGACCTCGATGACCGCGACGTCCACGGGCGCGTCGGCGAACGCGGCGATGGCCATGACGGTCAGCACCTCGAAGAAGCTCAGCGGAGGACCGCCGTCGGCCTCGGACTCGCGGTCGACGACGCCGAGGTACGGGGCGACGTCCTCGAAGACCTCGACGAAGCGGTCCTCGTCGAGGGGCTCACCGTCGATCTGGATGCGCTCGGTGACGCTGGACAGGTGCGGGCTGGTGAACAGGCCGGTGCGCAGGCCGTGCTCACGGACCAGGGACTCGACCATGCGGGCCGTCGAGGACTTGCCGTTCGTGCCGGTCAGGTGGACCGTCCGGAAGGCGCGGTGCGGGTCGCCCAGCAGCTCCATCACCCGCTCGACCCGCTCCAGGGTGGGGTCCATCTTGTGCTCGGGCATCCGGGAGAAGATCTCGCGGGTCACGGTCTTGAAGGCGTCGCTCACGTGACGAGGATAGGCACGCGAAGGCCGCGAAGGGCGACGAGTCCGCAGGTGCGTTCGGGCTCTGACCATCGTGCCGAGCGTCTCCACCAGTCGCTCACCCTCATGGCCGTGCCACCCGGGAAATCCGGACGGACCTGGAACCGCAGCGACCGGACTGACTACGCTCGTCAGGTGCCCGACGACGCTGCGACCAGCCGGTATGTCACCTTCGACGGAGTCGCCGAAGTGTCACGAGTCCCGTCGTCGATACCGATGCTCGTCGTCCCCGACAACGTCCTGCGCTTCACCGAGGGCCCTGTTCCGGTCACTCTTGAGCACGACGGGCGGGAAGTGGGGGCTTGGGCATGGGCAGAGCGTGCGTGGAGCGGCGCGGACCGGCCGACGGTCCGGTCCGTCTCAGCAGCAGCGCCGACCTTCGCCCTCAGCAGGATCTTGTCGTCGCGGCTCGGCATCGCCGGCCGCACCCGGGATGAGCTCTGTGCCGTCTCGGTCCATGTACCGGTGCCCGTCACGCTCTCGCCGGTGATGCCGCTCGTCGACGACCTGCCCAGGAGCAACGAGGTCCAGGTGCCTGCCGGCCTCCCGGGGCCCGAGGGCGCGGCCGTGATGATCCGGAACGGAGTGGCGGCGTCGGTGGTCATCGTGGTCCGGGACCACGTGCGATCAGGAACGGCCCGGATCTCCAACCACCTACGCGTCATCACCGAGCCGGCGGCCGCGGCCGGACCGGGTAGCCCGAGCGTCGTTCTTCTTCACCTGCATCGCGGGAGGCTCACGAATATCCCCCAGATGATCAGTGGCGACCGGAGACCGCGCTGGATCGCCACCGTCAGCCGCGTTCTTCAGGCGACCGCAGAAGGTGGCCTTCGGTGGTTCTTCCGGGCCGAGGAGCAGGCGATGCGGGTCGTCTTCGCTCATCCGTACGACGAGCACCAGCACGTCGTCAGCCTGACGGACGGTGCGCTGTCGCGACTTGGCGTGCGCTCCGGGGACAAGGCCGTGCTCAACTGGCTGGGAAACGAGACCGAGATCACCGTCCTGCAGGACCATGCACCGGAAGGCACCACCCCTGAGGACGGTTCGGCCGGGGTCAGGTCTCCAGGTCGGTCGCACGACCCGACCAAGCCCGGGCCCGCCATGGGCATGTCACCGCACCTCGCGATCCGTGTCCCCACCGCCCTGCGCCACCTCATGCATCTGCCTGCCGCGTCAATCGTGACCGTTCGGCGCAGCACTCGCTCCGTCCTGGCAAGGAACCTGAACAACCTCATCATTCCCGTCGCATCACTCGCCCTCGCCGGAGCCGCCCTGAACGACCCCAACTGGCTCGTCCTCACCGTGGGTGCGATCGCCACAGCCCTGTTGGGCCTCAGCCGCCTCCGCATGGGCAATAGGCGCGCCACTCCATTGGGGCGGAAACACTGACGGTCACGTGGCATCGGTCAGGTTGGCGTTCCCCTCGGCCGATCGGCGCGGGCGGTCGGCAGGGTCAGACGAGCCACCCCTGTTCGCGGGCCGTGGAGACCGCGGCCGTGCGGTCCTGGACGTCGAGCTTGGTGAAGATACGGATCAGGTGCGTCTTCACGGTGGCCTCCGAGATGAACAGGCGGGCGCCGACCTGCGCGTTGGAGTCGCCGTTCGCCACCAAGGACAGCACCTCGACCTCGCGCGGGCTGAGCCGGTCGGTGCGCACCGAGGACACCAGGCGGGTCGCCACGCTCGGCGCCAGCACCGTCTCGCCCCGGGCCGCGGCGCGGACCCCGGCGACCAGGTCCGCGCGCGGCGTGTCCTTGAGCAGGTAGCCCGTGGCACCGGCCTCGACCGCACGCAGGATGTCGGCATCGGTGTCATAGGTGGTCAGGACGACGACGCGCGGCGAGGCGTCCGCTGCCCGGATCCGGGACGTCGCCCCGACGCCGTCGAGCACCGGCATCCGCAGGTCCATGAGCACGACGTCGGGCATCAGCGCACCGGCCAGCTCGACGGCCTCGGCACCGTCGCCCGCCTCACCGACCACCTCGAGATCGGGTTCGACGGTCAACATGCCGATCAGGCCGGAACGCACCACTGGATGGTCGTCCACCACCAGCACCCGGATCATCTGCTCCACCCTTCTGTCGTGCCCGTTGCTCCCTCGGCACACGTCAGCGGCAGCCACGCCGCCAGCCGCGTACCGCCCTCCGCGCCGGGGCCGATCGACAGCCCGCCACCCGCCGTCGCGACACGTTCCCGCATCCCCGTCAGGCCGAACCCCTCGCCGGCGCCCAGGCCGAAGCTCGCGGGCAGCCCGCGGCCGTCGTCGGACACCTCGAGCCGGACGGCATCGTCCGCGCACACGAGACGGACCTCGACCGCGCTGGCGTCCGCGTGCCGCCGCACGTTGGCGAGCGCCTCCTGCGCCACCCGCAGCAGCACGACCTCGGCCGACGGCGGCAGGCCCAGCACGCCGTCCAGGATCAGCCACGCCTCCGTCCCCGTCTCGTCACCGAACCGGGTCACGAGCCGGCCGAGCGCCTCCGCCAGGGACTTCTCCTTGAGGGCTGCCGGCGCGAACGCCGCGACCAGCGCCCGGGCCTCGGCGAGGTTGTCGCGGGCCGTCTCCTCGATCAGGTGGAGACGATCCTGCGCCGCCTCGGGGCCGTCGGCGTCCAGCAGCGCTGACGCGGCCTGTGCCTGCATGACGACGCTCGTGAAACCCTGTGCGAGCGTGTCGTGGATCTCCCGGGCGATCCGTGCCCGCTCGGCCTCGACACCGGCCGCATGATGAGATCCGGCCAGGGCGTCCTGCGCGGCCTGCAGCTTGGTGACCAGGCGCGCGTGCTCCTCAGCCCGCCGCATCGTCCACGCCGTCCACATCCCCAGCCCGACGGCGAACACGAGGACCACCGCCATCTGGGCCGGGACGCCCGTCAGGGCCTCCCGGTCGAGACCCACGCGGAACAGCGTCCCCGCGGTCGCCGACACCGCCAGCGCCACGCTGGCCAGCAACGACCAGAGACGGCGGTCGAGCAGCATCCAGCAGTGCGCGAACGCCACGAACAGCAGGAAGGAGGCCTCACCGGTGACGGCGAGCGCCACCCCGACGCCGATCACGACGACCACCAGATGCAGGCCCGCCCGCACCTGGTCCCGGGTGCGGGCGGCACGGGCACCCCACCCGGCGTACGCCACGCCGATCGCGCCGACGGCCCCGCAGGCCACCAGCAGGTCCACGCCGCGTGCGCCCTGCAGGACGATCTGCAGCACGGTCAGGGCGAGCACCACCCAGAAGGCGACGTCCCACCACACGACGATCCGCCCCCAGGAGTCGTACGGACCGCCGGGGGCCGGTGGCAGGTCGTCGGTCTGGACGTCCGCCGTCCGGACGGCCGCCTGCGGCCGGCCTCCACCGGCGCCCGCCTCGTCACCCGTCATCGCGCCTCCGCCAGCGGAACGTCCGTACTCCGATCACGAGTCCCAGGATCAACCAGAATCCCAGCGCCGTCGCGACCGAGAGGTGCTGCCAGGTGCCGGACGGCTCGATCACGGCGAACTCGTCCGGCAGGAACACGGACCGCATGCCCTGCGCCAGCCACTTGAGGGGGAAGAGCTGCGCGATCTGCTGCATCCAGCCGGGCAGGGACGGGTAGGCGAAGAAGACTCCGGAGATGAACTGCAGCACCAGCACCACCGGCGTCACGACCGCCGACGCAGAACGTCCCGACCGCGGAACCGTCGAGAACGCCACTCCGCACACCGCCCCCGTGGCCGTGCCCAGGGCAAACACCCAGGCGAACGTGACCCACCGGTTGCTGTCGGGCATCGGCACGTCGAAGACCGTCGCGGCGAGAACGAGCAGGGCCCCCACCTGCACGACCGAGACGAGGAGCACCTGCCCCACCTTGCCGAGGAAGTACGAGACCGCAGGCAGCGGCGTGGCGCGCAGGCGCTTGAGCGTGCCGTCGTCGCGCTCGACCGCGATCGAGATCGCCATGGTCTGGAAGCTCGACAGCATGATGCCGGTGGCGATCATGCCGGGCAGGAAGTACTGGGCGAAGCCGATCTCCAGATCTCCCGTGCCGACGTCGAACACCTGCGCGTCGTCGCTGAGCACCGAGGCGAAGATCGCCATCATGATCAGCGGGTACGCGAAGATGAAGATCATCGCGTCGCGCTCCCGGACGAACCCGAGCAGCTCGACGCGAGCACGGACCAGACCCAACGCGAGCGGGCCCGGCAGCCGTGCTGGTCGTGCCGGCCGGGCACGGCCGACGGTGGCGGTGGTGGCGGTCATCGCGGGTCCTCCTCGGCCGGGTGCTCCGGCTCGTCCCGGCCGGCCTGGGCACCGCTGCCGATCAGGTCGAGATACACGTCCTCGAGGGTCGGGCGGGTCACGGTGAGACCTGGGACCTCGCCCTCCGGGCCACCGAGCTCGGCGGCGAGCCGCGCCACCGCCTCGGTGGGGCGGTCCGTGCGGAGCGTGCGGTGCTCGCGGTCGTGCAGCCAGCTGATCACCGGGGTACGGGCCTCGGCGCCGCCGAGGCTGTCCGGCGCCCCGGTCGCCACGACGCGTCCGTGGTCCACGACGGCGGCACGGTCCGCCAGGTAGGCGGCCTCGTCCAGGTAGTGGGTGGTCAGCACGATGGTGGTGCCGTCGTCGCGCAGGCCGGTGAGCAGGTCCCAGAAGGCACGGCGGGCCTGCGGGTCGAAGCCGGTCGTGGGCTCGTCGAGGAAGAGGAGCTCGGGCTGCCCGACGATGCCGAGCGCGACGTCCAGCCGACGGCGCTGGCCGCCGGACAGGGCCCGGACGCGCTTGCGGGCGTGCTCGGTGAGGCCGACCGCCTCGATGACGCCCGCGGGGTCGCGCGGCGCCGGGTAGTACCGCGCCGTCGCGCCGACCATCTCGGCGACCGTCAGCTCCCCCAGGTCTCGCGAGTCCTGCTGCACGACGCCGATCCTGGCGCGCCACGACCGTCCGGCGCGAGCCGGATCTTCGCCGAGCACCGAGACCTCCCCGGCATCGCGCTCCCGGAAACCTTCCAGGATCTCGACCGTGGTCGTCTTCCCGGCGCCGTTCGGCCCCAGGACGGCGAAGATCTCGCCGCGCCCGACGTCCAGGTCGAGACCGTCGACCGCCGCCGTGCGCGGCCCGCGCGCTCCACCACGGGGGCGATACGTCTTGCGCAGCCCGCGCACGCGCAGCGTCGCCCCGTCCCGTGCCGGTCCCGATGCCGATATCGCCACCGGTGCTCTGTCCGTCCGCATGCCGATCATGCTTCCGCGTGGCGCCCGGTGCGCGCCAGCACCGTTCGGACGGACCTGGATTCAACCGATCGGTTGACCCGCGAGTTCAGCCGGCCGTCCCGGAGGCCGGACCGGCCGCCCGCGGAGTCAGCCGTAGATCTTCGCCGCGTACGCCGGGCCGTAGTACTCGTCGAGCTCGGCGAGCGAATCGCCCTGACGCTCCAGCGCCTGGGAGATGACGGCGCGGCGCGGGACAGCCTCGGGCTCCCACGACTCGGGGTCCCAGGTGCGCGAGCGGAGAAACGCCTTCGGGCAGTGGTAGAAGACCTCGGCGATCTCGACCTCGAGCCCGAGGACCGGGACGTGGGTGCGCACCTGGAGGTCCCCGAACCACGGCGCGTCCCGCACGATGCGCGCGGTCCCGTTGACCCGGAGGGTGTCGCCCCGCCCGGGAACGATGAACTCGAGACCCACCCGCGGGTCGGCCAGCAGGTTGTGGAACCCGTCCGCGCGGCGGTTGCCCGGGCGCTCCGGGATGCCGAGAGTGCGGTCGTCGAGCACGACGACGAGCGAGCCGGCCGGGTCACCCTTCGGCGAGACGTCGAGCTGGCCCTCGGGGTCGCCGGTCGCCACGAAGCACAGGGAGGATGCCGCGAGGAACTGCCGGTCGAGCTCGTGGAGCGCGGCCCGGGTCTTGTCCCGCGCCGTCGCCTGAGGATGTCCGACGACGTCCTCCAGCTCCGCGGCGGACGTGACCGGGGTCCCGAGTCGGGAGGTCGCTTCGCTCGTCATGATCCCCAACGTAGACCACGGTTCCGTGGCCCCACCGCCACCACGTCGCGCCTCATGACCCGACCACCTCAGCCTCAGCCTCGGCCTCCGTCCGCTCGCGCAGCCGCCACGCCGCGACCACCACCCCTGCCTGCAGCGCGATCGCCCACATCGCCACCACGCCGTGGTCGCCCGGCGTCACCAGGGTCTGCGACAGGTGACCCCCGAGCGTCATCAGCGGCTCCAGCGGGTACTCCCGCAGGTATCCGGAGCCGAGGTGCAGCTGCTGCAACGTCGCGTCCATGGCGAGCACCAGCGACTGCGCCACCCAGACGAGCACGAGTGCGGGAATCCACATCAGCCAGGTCCACGGCCGGCCGTGCGCGACGCTGACCCCGAGCGCCAACCCCACGAGCACGGCGACGAACCAGTGCCCGTCGATGCCCAGCACCGGGATCGGCGGCAGGACGGCGTCCAGCGCGTCCTGCCCGAAGATGATCGGCAGCGCCAGCGCGCACGCGCGCCACCACACGGGCCCGGTCGTGGCGAGCAGCCCCAGGCCGAGCCCGACGGCGGTGGCGGTCAGGACGACGACGGCGATCCCCGTGCGGACGGCCGGGCCCTCCGGCCCGTCGCCGCCCCACAGGAGCGTCGCGGCCGCGGCCCCGAGCACGCCGACGAGGGCGGCCGCACCCACGAACCCGTGCCCTGACCGCTCGCCGCCGGCACGGGCCCGCGCACGACGCCGGACCAGCCCGGCCAGGCACCCGGCCGCCGCGCCACCCGCCACCGCTCCCGCGATCACCGCCCCGTGCCCGGGCGGCTCGGCCGAGATCGCCTCCGCCAGGCGCGCGGGGACGACGGCGAACGCCGACCACACCACCGCCGCCGTGACCAGCACACTCGTCGTCAACCACACACTCCGGCGGGCCTGGCCGGGATCGCCCGCGCGCTTCTCACCGCTCACGCGGGCGATCCTGGCAACATATCTCCATTGTGGTCAACTATGCGGACTTTTGCACCGACACCGCGCGGTCCGGCCCGGCCGCGGTCGTCACGTCCACCCGGTCCGCGAGCGTCTCCGCCGCCACGAGCGACTGGTGCGCCCGCACCGCCTCGACCCGCTCGGCCGGCACGTCGAGCGCGAGCACGATCCGGTCCGTGACGTGCAGGCCGGCGGCCTTGCGTGCCTCCTGCACGTCGCGGATCACGTCCCGCGCGTAGCCCTCGGCACGCAGCTCGTCGTCGAGCGCCAGGTCGAGCACGACGAACCCGCCGCCGGTCAGGACGGCGGCCGCGACGTCGGTCCCGGCGTCCTCGCCCACCACGGTGACCAGCTCGTACTCGCTCTCCAGCAGCTCGACGTCGCCGTCGTCGGTCCGCACGACGACGGCGCCCGTCGCGGACTTGGCCCACGCCCCGGCCTTCGACGCCTTGATGACCGCCTGCACGCCCTTCCCGAGGCGCGGGCCCGCGGCCCGCGCGTTGACGGCGAGCCGCTCGGTGATCCCGTACGACGACGCCGCCTCGGGCGAGAACGCCAGCAGCTCGACCGACTTCAGGTTCAGCTCACCGGCGAGCAGAGCCGCGAACGGCTCGACACCGTCCGGGTCCGGCACCGCCACGACCAGCGACCGGAGCGGCTGACGCACCCGCAGCCCGTTCGCCTTGCGCAGCGCGAGGGTCTGCGACACGACGGTCCGCGCCGACTCCACGGCGGCCACCAGCGCGTCGTCGGACACCAGGATCGCGTCCTGCGCCGAGGGCCAGTCCGCCAGGTGCACCGACCGGCCGCCGGTCAGGCCGCGCCAGACCTCCTCAGTGGTGAGCGGCGCGAGCGGCGCCATGACCCGGCACAGCATCTCGAGGGCGGTGCAGAGGGTGTCGAACGCGTCGGCGTCCTCGACCCAGAACCGGTCCCGCTGCGTGCGGACGTACCAGTTGGTCAGCGCGTCCAGGTACTGGCGCACCGACTCGCAGGCGCCCGCGATGTCGTACTCGTCGAGCCGGGCGGTCACGTCCTCCACCAGGGAGCGGGTCCGCGCGAGCAGGTAGCGGTCCATCGCCCCCAGCCCGGGCACGCGCTCGGGCGAGAGGGGCTGCGCCACCCGGCCCCGCTCCCCGGACCCGTCGTCGCCGGCCCCCTGCACGCTGTTGGCGTAGAGCGTGAAGAAGTAGTACGTGCTCCACAGCGGCAGCAGGACCTGGCGCACCGCGTCGCGGATGCCGTCCTCGGTCACGACGAGGTTGCCGCCGCGCAGGATGGGCGAGGACATGAGGAACCAGCGCATCGCGTCGGAGCCGTCCCGGTCGAAGACCTCGTTGACGTCCGGGTAGTTGCGCAGGGACTTGGACATCTTGCGGCCGTCGGACCCGAGGACGATGCCGTGCGACAGGGCCGTGCTGAACGCCGGGCGGTCGAACAGGGAGGTCGCCAGGACGTGCAGCGTGTAGAACCAGCCGCGGGTCTGCCCGATGTACTCCACGATGAAGTCGCCCGGGTAGTGGTTCTCGAACCAGTCCGCGTTCTCGAACGGGTAGTGCACCTGCGCGTACGGCATGGAACCGGAGTCGAACCAGACGTCGAGCACGTCCTCGACGCGCCGCATCGTGGACCGGCCGGTCGGGTCGTCCGGGTTGGGCCGCGTCAGGTCGTCGACGAACGGGCGGTGCAGGTCCGGGTTGCCGTCCTTGTCGCGCGGCAGCCGGCCGAAGTCCCTCTCCAGCTCCTCGAACGACCCGTACACGTCGAGGCGCGGGTACTCCGGGTCGTCGCTCTTCCACACCGGCACCGGGGAGCCCCAGAACCGGTTGCGGGTGATCGACCAGTCGCGGGCGTTCTCCAGCCACCGGCCGAACTGCCCCTCCTGGATGTGGTCGGGCACCCAGGTGATGTCCTCGTTCAGCTCCCCCATCCGGTCCTTGAACTTCGTCACCTCGACGAACCACGAGGACACGCCCATGTACATGAGCGGCTGACGGCAGCGCCAGCAGTGCGGGTAGGAGTGGTCGTAGGACTCACGGCGCAGCAGGACCGTGCCGGCGGTGACCGAGCCGGTCTCGTCGTCGCCCCCGCCCCGCGTGCGCGCCTTGAGGTGGTCGATGATCGGCGAGTTCGCGTCGAAGACCTGCAGCCCCGCGTACTCGTCGACGGGGTGGGTGAAGCGGCCGTCCGCCCCGACCGGCATGACGGACTCGACGCCCTCGCGGTCGCAGACGATCTTGTCGTCCTCGCCGAACGCGCCGGCGCTGTGCACCAGCCCCGTGCCGTCGGTGGTGGTGACGAAGTCCGCCTCGACGACGCGGTGCGCCCGCGCGCGGCCCTCGTAGTAGCGGAACGGCGGCGTGTAGGCGACGTCGAGCAGGTCCCGGCCCGTCAGGCGGCCGACGACCCGGGTCTCCTCGTCGTCCGCGAGCTCGCGCGCGTAGGCGCCGAGCCGCGCCTCGGCGATCACGTAGCGGCCGTCCGTGCCGCCGAACCCGGACTCGACCACGACGTAGTCGATGTCCGGTCCCACCATGACCAGGAGGTTCGAGGGGAGCGTCCAGGGCGTCGTCGTCCAGACCAGCAGCTTGTCGCCGGGCCGCAGCACCGCCGACGCCGCGCCGTCCGGCACCGTGTGCACGTCGAAACCCACCGTCACCGCCGGGTCCTGACGGTTCTGGTAGACGTCGTCGTCCATGCGCAGCTCGTGGTTGCTCAGCGGCGTCTGGTCGTTCCAGCAGTACGGCAGGACGCGGAAGTCCTCGTAGATCAGGCCCTTGTCGAACAACGACTTGAACGCCCAGATCACCGACTCCATGAAGGTGGGGTCGAGGGTCTTGTAGTCGCCCGCGAAGTCGACCCAGCGGGCCTGGCGCGTGACGTAGGTGCGCCACTCGTCCGTGTACTTCATGACGGAGCTGCGGCAGGCCTCGTTGAACCTGTCGATGCCGAGCTCGACGATCTCGTCCTTGGTCTTGATGCCGAGCTGGTTCATCGCCTCCAGCTCGGCCGGCAGGCCGTGCGTGTCCCAGCCGAAGCGGCGCTCGACGCGCCGGCCGCGCATGGTCTGATAGCGGGGGACGACGTCCTTCGCGTAGCCGGTCAGCAGGTGGCCGTAGTGGGGCAGGCCGTTGGCGAAGGGCGGGCCGTCGTAGAAGACGAACTCGTTCTTCCCGTCCTCGCCCGCGTCACGCTGGTCGATGGAGGCCTGGAAGGTCCCGTCGACCTCCCAGTAGTCGAGGACCTCGCGCTCCAGCGCGGGCAGGTCCGGCGACGGGACGACGGCGTTCTCACCGTCGACGCTGTCGCGGTGCAAGGGATAACGGGCGGGTTCTGCCATGGGTCTCGTGGCTCCTGCGGTGGTGGTCGGTCCGGCAGACTGCTACGAGGACGACAACAGACTGCGTGCCGCGGTACCACCCCGCTTGCCGCTCGCTGACGCGAGCGACCGCTCGTCGACGGCTGTGACGGGCCTGCCCCGTCCGGTTCTACTGAGGCAGCCCGTGGCTGCCCGTTCTTCCGGAGGCTCACCGGTGATCGCCGGATCGATGCCTGTGGACTCATCCTATCGCCAGACCGCCGGCGGACTTCCGACAGGGGGCGACCACGCCGTCCCGCGCGGTGGGACCATGTCCGTGCCGGACGCGACGAACCGCGCTATCCCACCGTGATCGCGACCGAGTGATGGCCCGTCGCGCCGTCCGGGGCAGGCGGCGCCTCCGCGTCCGTCTGCGTCTCGCCGTCGGAGTTCGTGGCGCGGACCGAGACCGTGTGGTCGCCCGCGTCGAGGTCGAGCACGGCCCGCCACTGGCGCCAGGTGTCCGGCCCGGTCACCTCGGCGAGCTCGGCCGGCATCCAGTCGCCGTCGTCGGCCCGGACCTCGACCTCCTCGACGCCGACGGTCTGCGACCACGCGACCCCGGCCACGACCACCTCTCCCGCGTCGACGTTCGCGAAGCCCCGCGGCACGTCGATGCGCGACTGCACCTTGATCGGACCCAGCGCGGACCAGCCGCGCGGTGTCCAGTAGCCCTCGTCCTGCTCGAACGTGGTCACCTTGAGCTCCGACACCCACTTCGTCGCCGACACGTAGCCGTACAGTCCCGGCACCACCAGGCGCGCCGGGAAGCCGTGGCTGGTCGGCAGCGGCTCGCCGTTCATCCCGATGGCCAGGAGCGACATGCGGTCCGGGTCCGTCAGCACGTCGAGCGGCGTCCCGGCGGTGAACCCGTCCACGGACCGCGAGAGCACCATGTCGGCGCCGTCCTGGACGCCCGCCCGCTCCAGCAGCTGCCGGATCGGGTACCCGAGCCAGAGTGCGTTCCCGATGAGGTCGCCGCCCACGGCGTTCGACACGCAGGCGAGCGTCACGTAGTGCTCGGTCATCGGTAGCGCGACAAGTTCGTCCCAGCCGATCTCGAACGGCTCGTCCACCATGCCCGTCACGCGCAGCGACCAGTCCGCCGGGTCGACCTCCGGGACGCGAAGAGCGGTGTCGATGCGGTAGAACGCGTCGTTCGGCGTGACGTAGGGCGCCAGGTCGTCGACCCCCAGGTCGGCTCCGTCCGGGACGGGATCCGCGCGGTGGGCGGCGCCCGGGAGGCGGAACTTCTCGCGCACCGCCTCGACGGCCCGGCCGCCGGCACCGACCGCCTGCGAGGCGACGAGCGCGACGAGCGCACCGGCCGCGGCGATCCCGGTGATCTGGAGGAACCGGCGGCGATCCGGCTCCGGCAGCGCGGTGGGCCCGGGCGGCTCCGTGCCGTCGGGACGGGGACCGAGCGCCCTGATCGCGGCGCGCAGCACCGGGACCGCGACGCCGATGCCGATGAGGCTCGGCAGCGCCCACAGGGGCGTCGCGCCCGGCCGGACGACGGCGAGCACCGCACCCGCGACACCGACCAGCGCGAGGAGGGTGACGCCGATCCCGGACCGGCGGCGCTCCAGCCACCCGGCGAGGGCCGCGCCCACCGCCAGCACGACGCCCATCGAGCCCAGCAGCACCGCCTTGTCGGCGGTCCCGAACCACTCGACGGCGAAGTCCTTGAGCCCCGGCGGGACGGCGTCGACCACCGCCGCACCCCCCGCGAAGATCGTGCTCGCGCCGGGCGCGATCACGGCCGCCAGCAGCTCGGAGACCGCGAGCCCGAGACCACCTGCGACGAGCCCGGCCGCAGCCGCCCACATACCCCGCTTCTTGCCTACGTCCATGGTGTCAGGTTGTCATCCTGCCGGCTCGACGGCAGGATCTGCGGGCTTCCGTCATGACCCTGTAAGAACCGCGGGTCACGCTCCCGTGCTGCGGACGATCTTGCTGTTGTGGGCCTGGGCGCGGGGACGGAGGGTGACCAGGTCGATGTTCACGTGGTCCGGGCGGGAGACCGCCCAGACGATCGTCTCGGCCACGTCCTCGGCGCTCAGCGGCGTGAAGCCCTCGTACACGCGGGCCGCCTTCTCGGCGTCCCCCTCGAACCTGACCAGGGAGAACTCCTCGGTGGCGACCGCTCCGGGCGCGATCTCGATGACCCGCACCGGCTCGCCCGCGATCTCCCAGCGCAGCGTCTGGGACAGCATGTGCTCGCCGTGCTTGGCCGCCGTGTACCCGGCGCCGCCCTCGTACGCGCCGAGCGCCGCCGTGGACGTGAGGGTCACGACGTCCGCGACGCCGCGCGCGGCGCCCGCCTCGCGCAGCAGCGGCAGCACGGCCTTCGTGACCCGCAGCGTACCGAGCACGTTCACCTCGTACATCCAGCGCCAGCCGGCGACGTCGCCGTCCTCGACCCTGTCGAGGCCGAGGGCGCCGCCCGCGTTGTTGACCACCGCGTCGAGCCCGCCGGTCGCCGTCAGGTGCCGGGCGAGCCCGGCCACGGCGTCGTCGTCGGTCACGTCGACGGCGTACGGCTCCGCGCCCGTCTCGGCCGCGAGCGCCTCCAGCCGCTCCCGGCGGCGGGCCGCGGCGACGACGTCCCACCCGTCGGCCATGAGGCGACGGACCGTCGCCGCGCCGATACCCGAGGACGCTCCGGTGACCAGTGCTCTTCTCTCCGTCGTGCTCATGCGGCAGACACTACGCGGGACGTTCTCGCGCCGCGGCACGGACCACGTGGGATCATTTCGGACATGAGCGATCTGCACCTGCTGGCGCCGGGCCTGCCGGAGGAGCCGCGGTCGCGAGCTGGCCGGTCGGTGGCCCTCGCCGTCGCGCTCGTGCTGGTGACCGCGGCCGTGGTCTGGCTGCTCATGAACCTGCTGCAGGAGACGCGGGCGGAGGCCCGGACCGAGGCCGCCCTCGGGCGGAGCGCCCATGCCGCGGGCGACTGCGACGCGGCGGACCGGCACCTGAAGTCCGCGCTGGACTCCGGCACCACCGCGTTCCTCGACCCGCCGGTCGACCGTGCGGACCTGCGCGCGGAGATCACCGCCTGCGAGGACCTGGAGCGTGCACGGCACCTCGTCGGCCGTGAGGAGTACGGCAAGGCCATCGGCTGGTTCGGCGACTATCTCGGGTCGGGGTCGGCGCTGTACGCGAACGCCCTCGAGGAGCAGGCCGACGCGCGGATCGCGCTCGGGCAGGACCTGGAGGCCCGGCAGGCGGAGCTGCGCGCGGTGCGCCAGTACGCCACGGTCATGACCGACGCACCCGGGACGAGCCAGGAGCAGCAGGCGGAGAAGCGCATCTGGGCGCTGTACGCGAAGGACGTCGAGGCCCGCAAGCAGCAGAGCCCGTGCCGGCGGACCAGGCCCGCGCGCGTCTGGACGGGACTGGGGGGCGAGCCGTTGCAGCAGGTCCGGCAGGAGGCGCACCACACGCTGTCCTGGTCGCTGCTGCGCTGCGGCGAGGAGCGGATCGCCCGCGGCCAGCGGGCCGCGCGCGACGCCCGCTACGCGCCGAAGACGTTCGTGGCGGCGAGGTCGCCCCTGACCGAGGCGTCGAAGAAGTATCCGGACACCAAGCCGGGCCGGCTCGCGGCCGAGCACCTCGAGACGCTCCCGGCCGTCAAGGCGCGGGCCTCCGCGAAGGCGACGGAGGTCGCCGAGGAACGGCGCCGGGTCGCCAAGCTCCGGAACCAGGTCAAGCGGGCCCTGGACGGCGGCGGCCACCTGGACCGGCCGCGGCGGACCGGTGACGGCGGCGCCGGCACGCTGCGCCTGACCGTCCGCAACGCCACCGGTCACGGGCTGTACGCCGTGTGGTCCGGGAAGGAGACGGAGTCGACCACGATCCCGGGCGGCGGCAAGAAGTGCCGCACGGCGCGGGCGACGACGCTCACGCTGCCCGCGGGCGGCTACTCGTTCGCCGTCCGTGCCAAGGACGGCTGGGCTGCCGCGACGTGGTCGTTCGACAGCAAGAGCTTCACCACCTGCATCAGGTGAAGGGCGGTGCGCCGGATGCCTCCCGGCGCGTCGTATGCTGTGGACCGGATCGCGGGGCCGTGCACCTGCCCCGTCGGTGCGGCCCGGGCTGTGGGTCGCTCGTCCGCCGGCGCGAGATCGCGCGTCGCCCCAGGCCCGCCGCCGCACGGCGCGGGCAACTCAGCGACCTTGCACAGGAGTCCTCGTGCGCACCCCCACCTCAGTCCTCCGCCCGGCCGTGACCGCGCTCGCGCTGCTCGCCGTCGCCGGCTGCTCGTCCACCGCGTCGAGCGTGCGGGACGACGGCGACCCGGCGTCGTCGTCAGGCCCTTTCCCGGTCCGGCTCGACAACTGCGGCTTCGACGCCGAGATCTTCGCGCCGCCCGAGCGTGTCGTGACGATCAAGTCGTCCACCACCGAGATGCTGCTCGCGCTCGGTCTGGGCAAGCGGATCGTCGGCACCGCGTTCCTCGACGGGCCGGTACCCGAGGCACTGGCTGACGCCGCCGCCGACGTGCCGGCGGTCGCCGAGCCCATGGCCGACGAGGCGCCCGGCGCCGAGGCGGTGCTCGACCTGGAGCCGGATCTCGTCTATGCCGGCTGGGAGTCGAACGTGACCGCGGAGACGGCGGGTGATCGCGACACGCTCGCCAACCTCGGCGTCGCCACGTACGTCTCCCCCGCGGCCTGCAAGGACCCCGCGTACATGCCTGACCCCCTCACGTTCGACGACGTGTTCGCCGAGATCGAGGAGACCGGCGCGATCTTCGAGGCCGACGACGCCGCCGCGGAGCTCGTCGCCGAGCAGCGGTCCGCGCTGGAGGAGATCGAGGCCGACGACCGGGGGCTGACCGCCCTCTGGTACTCCTCGGGCGACGACGTGCCGTACGTCGGCGCAGGCATCGGCGCGCCGCAGATGATCATGGACGCGGCCGGGCTGGAGAACGTCGCGGGCGACGTGGACGACACCTGGACCTCGTTCGCGTGGGAGGAGGTCGTCGACGCCGACCCCGACGTCATCGTGCTGGTCGACGCCGCCTGGAACAGCGCCGAGCAGAAGATGGAGCAGCTCGCCGAGAACGCGGCGACGGCGGAGCTGAGCGCCGTGCGGGACGAGAGCTACGTCGTCGTACCGTTCCCCGCGACAGAGGCGGGCGTGCGGAACGTGGACGCGGTGGCCGACGTCGTCGACCAGCTCGGAGACCTCGACCCGTGAGGCCCGAGGCGCCGGGGCGGACCCGCGGTGCCCTGACGGCCGGGCTGCTGCTCGCCGGCGTGCTCGTCGTATCGCTCCTGTCCGCGGTGCTGATCGGGCCCGCCGACCTGTCCGCCGCGGAGGTGGGCCGCTCCCTGGCGGTCCACCTCCGGCTGGACCTGCTCCTGGAGCCGCTCGGCCTGGGCGCCGAACCGCTGTCGCCGATCCGCGACGGGATGGTGTGGCAGCTGCGCGCGCCGCGCGCGCTGACGGCGGCGGCCGTGGGCGCGGGGCTCGCCGTGTGCGGCGTGGTGATGCAGTCCCTGACCCGGAACCCGCTGGCCGACCCCTACCTGCTCGGGCTGAGCTCGGGGGCGTCGCTCGGCGCGGTGCTCGTGCTGGTGGCGGGCGGCGGCGCCGCGCTCGCGCTGCTGCCGGTCGCGGCGTTCGGCGGTGCGGTGCTCGCGCTGGCGGCGGCGCTCGGCCTGGCCGGGGCGCTCGGGCAGGTGACGCCGACCCGCACCGTGCTCGCCGGCCTCGCGATCAGCCAGATGTGCTCGGCGGCCGTGTCGTTCGTGATCTTCTGGTCGGTCAAGGGTGACGCGTTCCGCGAGGTGATGAGCTGGCTGATGGGTTCGGTCGGGTCCGCGGACTGGGTCTCCGTGGCCGTCACGGGCGCGGCGACGCTGGTGCTGGGGACGGGTCTGATGCTGTGCGGGTCGATCCTGGACGCGTTCACGTTCGGCACGACGGCGGCGGCGACCCTGGGCATCGACGTGCAGCGGGTGCGCTGGGGGCTGCTGGTCGCCGTCGCGCTGCTGACGGGTGCGCTCGTCTCGCAGAGCGGGTCGATCGGGTTCGTCGGGCTGATCCTGCCGCACGCCGTGCGGCTCGTGACCGGCGCCCGGCACCGGCTCCTGCTGCCGCTGTCCGCGCTGGCCGGGGCGTCGTTCCTGGTCTGGGCGGACACCCTGGCCCGGACGATCTTCGCCCCGCGTGAGCTCCCGGTGGGCATCGTCACGGCCGCGATCGGTGCCCCGGTCTTCGCGTTCCTCCTCTGGAAGGGCAGGACCCGCACATGAACGACGACGACCGGCCCGCCGGCGGGCTCGCGGCCGAACGCGTCTCGTGGGGCGTGGACGGGCGGCTGATCCTCGACGGGATCGGCGTGCGCGCGCCCGCCGGGAGCGTGACCGGGCTGCTCGGGCCGAACGGGTCCGGGAAGTCGACCCTGCTGCGGGCCGTGGCGGGCGTCGTGCCCCCGGACGGTGGCGACGTCGTGTTCGACGGCGACGACCTCCTGCGCATGGGCCGCCGCGCCCGCGCCCGGACGCTCGCGTTCGTCGAGCAGGACGCGAGCACCGACCTGCCCGTCACCGTGCGCGACGCCGTCCTGCTGGGCCGTATCCCCCACCGCGCCCTGCTCGCGGGCAGCTCCGGCGAGGACCGCGAGGTCGCCGGCCGCGCCCTGCGGCGGGCCGGTGCCGCCGACCTCGCGAACCGCGACATCGCCACGCTGTCCGGCGGCGAGCGCCAGCGCGTGCACCTGGCCCGGGCGCTCGCCCAGACGCCGCGCCTGCTCCTGCTGGACGAGCCCACCAACCACCTGGACGTCGCGGCGCAGCTGCACACCATGGCGGTGCTGCGCACGCTCGCCGACGACGGCGTCAGCGTGCTCGCGGCCCTGCACGACCTCAACCTGGCGGCGACGTCCTGCGACCACGTGGTCCTGATCGCGGCCGGGAGGGTCGTCGCGGCCGGCCCGACGTCCCAGGTCCTGACGCCGGAGGTGATCGACCCGGTCTACGGCGTCAGCAGCGACGTCCTCACCCATCCCCGCACGGGGCTCCCGGTCCTCACCTTCGCCCCCGCTCGCGCCTGAGCTCCGGACGTCACTCCCCGCTCAGCGGAAGGCGGCGGCGGCGATCTGCGTGGCGTGGGTGTTCGCCGCGTCCCGGGCCACGTGGGTCAGGCGGGCGAACAGGTCCGCGCTGCGGGCGCCCGGCCAGTCCGGCGGCAGCAGGGACGGCGGCAGCCCCGGGTCCCGGTACGGGACGAGACGCCAGGCGTCCAGGGCGCGGATCCAGGTGCGGAACGCGTCGGCGGGCTCGGGCTGCGGCCCCTCGTCGAGCAGGCGGGCGATCGGTTCGGCGTGCCCCTCGAGGAACCGGTCGTGCAGCTCCCGGAGCGCGGGCAGGTCCCACCAGCGGGCGACGGCGGCCGCGGGGCCGCCCGGGTAGCGGATCTCGGAGGCGAGGAAGATCGTCGCCCGGCCCGTCATCCCGAGCTCGTCGAGGACCAGCGCGACCTCGTCGGCGAGGCGTTCCGGGCAGATCCACAGCCCCGACGACACGGAGCCGCAACCGATCATCGCGAGCCGTCGCCGGAGCCGGTGCCGCAGGTCCCGCTTCTCCTCGGGCACGCTCCATGAGACGAGGCACCAGCGGCCGGCGTCGTCCCCCGCGCCGCGCGCGCCGAAGATCCGCTGGTCGCCGCGGGCGAGCATGTCGCGCGCGGCCGGGGCGACGGCGTAGCCGGCGACCCCGTCGCGGGGCTCGGCGACCAGCAGCCCCTTGGCCTTGACCCGTCCGAGGGCGGTGCGCGTCCGCGTGGCCGGGACACCGAGTTCGGACATCAGCGTGACCGTCGCGGAGACCGGCATCCATCCGCCCTGGTCCCGCAGGGTAGCGCCGACGACGGTCCGCAGCAGCGACGTGGCGCTGCCCGGACGGGACTCGAGGTCGTCGAGGACCGTCACGGCCGGGCGTCGGCACCGGGATCGCGCAAGGCCTCGGCGACCAGCGCCAGGCCCCGCGCGACCTCGGTGAAGGACGTGCTCAACGGCGACAGCCCGATCCGCATCCCGGCGGGCGGACGGAAGTCGGGCACGACGCCCCACTTCCACAGCAGCGCCGTCGCCGCCCGGAACCCCGGGTGCTCCAGCATGACGTGGCTGCCGCGCTCGGCGGCGTCGCGCGGCGAGACCACGCGGACCCCGAGGGGAGCGAGGTGCTCGTCCGCGGCCTCGACCACGAACTCGGTCAGCGCGACGGACTTGGCGCGGACCGCGTCCACGCCCGCCTCCTCGATCAGGGCGAGCATGTCCCGCATCGGCAGCATCCCGAGCACCGGCGGCGTCCCGCTGACGAAGCGCCGGATCCCGGCCGCGGGCTCGTAGTCGGGACCCATCTCGAAGGGGTCGGCCGCCCCCATCCAGCCCTGGACCGGCTGGCGCAGCTCGTCCTGCAGCTCGCGCGCGACATAGCCGAACGCGGGCGCGCCCGGCCCGCCGTTGAGGTACTTGTACGTACATCCCACCGCGAGGTCCGCGCCGCAGGCGTCGAGCTCCACGGGCACCGAGCCCGCCGAGTGGCACAGGTCCCACAGCACGAGCGCCCCGGCGTCGTGCGCGACGCGCGTGATCGCCGGCATGTCGGCGACGTAGGCGGACTTGAACGCGACGTGGCTCAGCAGCACCAGCGCGGTGCGCTCCGAGACGGCGGCCGCGGCGTCGTCCACCGTCACGCCGCGCGCCGGGTCCGGCTCGATCCAGCGGACGGTCATCCCGCGCTCGGCGGCGATGCCCTCGAGGACGAACCTGTCGGTCGGGAAGTTCTCGGTGTCGGCGACGATCTCGTCGCGGCCGGGGCGCGCCCCGACGGCGGCCCGCGCGAGCTTGTACAGCATCACGGTGGTCGAGTCGGCGACCACCGTCTGGCCCGCGGCGGCGCCCAGCGCCACCCGGCCGATGGTGTCGCCGAGCTCCGTGGGGGCGTCCATCCAGCCCTCGTCCCACGCGCGGATGAGGCGGGACGCCCAGACCTCGTCCAGGAAGCCGGCGAGGCTGTCGCGCGTGGCGCGCAGCGGGCGCCCGAGCGAGTTCCCGTCGAGGTAGGCGACCAGGCCAGGGCTGTCGGCGAACCGGTCCCGGTGGTGCGCCAGCGGGTCGGTGGCGTCGAGCGCGGCAGCCCGCTCCGCGAGCGCGGGCGGCGTGAGCGCGACGGCGTCCGGCACGTCCGTGTCCGGTGCCGTCACGACAGCGCCTCCAGGTCCGCGGGGGTGAGGCGGCGGGCGTCCGCGAGCCAGGTGACCAGCTCGTCGGCGGTCTCCGGACGGGAGTGCGGCGAGATGAGCGCGCGCCCGGGGACGATCCGGTCCGGGTCGCCGCCCACCACGGCGCGCAGCAGCGCCTTCCCGGCCAGGCCGGCCTCGCCCAGCAGCTCGATCTCCCGCTCGTGCACGCCGACCGGCGCATCCCCGTTGCCCATGTCCGTGCCGTACGCGACGGCGCCGCCGGCGGCGGCGAACCGGCTCACGTTGTCGAGTGCGGTCGCGAGCGCCTCGCCGTCGTGGAGCGCCAGCGTGGAGATCCAGGTGGTGCGGCCCGCCGACGCGCGCAGCAGCTTGTCCGGCAGCGGCTCCGACCACGGCGCGTGCACGAGCACCTCGGCGCCGGCACCGAGCGCGCGGGCGGCCTGGCCGGTGCCCTCGGCGTGCACCACGGCGGGGAGCCCGGCCGCGCGGGCGGCACGGACGAGGGCCACCAGCGTGACGTCGTCGAGCAGCGGCATGCCGGCATGCAGCGCGATCTTCACGAACGACGCGCCCGCGGCGACGACGTCGGCCACCGCGCGCCGCGCGTCCTCGCGGCCGGACACGGACCGGACGGCGGCCCGGGGCGCCCAGGCGCGCCCGCTCGGGTAGCCCCCGGGGGCGGTGTGGAACGGGCCGGCGAAGCGCACGACGACCCCGGCGGGCGGCGCCTTCGCGATGGCCGCCACGATCATCGGGTCCCAGCCGAGGTCGTGCACCTCGGCGAGCACGGACCCGGCGAGCCGCTCCGGGTCCACCAGCCCGAGGTGCACGTGACGGTCGACAACGGCCGGCAGCAGCGACTGCGCCATCAGGCACCGACCTCCGTCCGCACCGAGATGAGCTCCGGGAAGAACGTGAGCTCCAGCGCGCGCTGGAGGAAGTCCACGCCGGAGGACCCGCCCGTGCCGGTCTTGAACCCGATGGTGCGCTGCACCGTGCGCAGGTGCCGGAACCGCCAGAGCTGGAACGCGTCCTCGAGGTCCACGAGGTCCTCGCACGCCTCGTAGACGTCCCAGTGGGCCGTGGGCTCCTGGTAGATCCCCTGGAGCACCGGGATCAGGTCCGCGTGCTCGACCCAGGGCTCCGTCACGTCACGGTCCAGGATCGCCTGCGGCACGGCGTGGCCGCGCCGGGCGAGCAGGCGGAGGAATGCGTCGTAGATCGTGGGCTCGTGCAGCAGCCCGTCGAGCATCTCGTAGGCCGCAGGGTTCCCGCGGAACACCGGCAGCATCTTCGCGTTCTTGTTGCCGAGGACGAACTCGACCGCACGGTACTGGTACGACTGGAACCCCGAGGACGAGCCCAGCACGCCCCGGAACTCGGCGTACTCGCTCGGCGTCAGCGTCGCCAGGACCGACCACTGCTCGGTGATGGTGCGCTGGATGTGCTTGACGCGCGCGACCGCCTTGAGCCCGCGCAGCAGGTCGTCCGCGTCGAGGTGCGCGCGGGCGGCACGGAGCTCGTGGAGCACCAGCTTGAGCCACAGCTCGGTGGTCTGGTGCTGGATGATGAACAGCAGCTCGTCGTGGTGCTCGGGATCGCTCGCCGGGTGCTGCGCCGCCAGGATCTCGTCCAAGGCCAGGTAGGAGGCGTAGTCCATCTCCTCCCGGAAGTCTGTCCGGATGCCTTTCTCCAGGGGGCGTACCCCCGCCGTCGTCGTCTTCATCACGCCCTTTCCCTTCCCAACCGACCATAACGCCAACCTGACGACCGGCACGAATCTGAGAGACGTCGCACGGCGGCTCGCCACGGGACCCCCTTCTCGCCATGATGTACGGCATGGACCTTCCTGAGCCCGTCGCCGCCCTGGCCAAGACCGTCAACCCCGCCTTCGAGAAGGTTGCGCACGGCTTCCCGCCGTTCGCCGTCGTCCACCACACCGGCCGCACCACCGGACAGGACTACACGACACCGGTGACCGCGTTCGCCGGCCGCGACCCCGACTCCGCGGAGATCCTCGCCGTCGTCCCGCTCCCCTGGGGCCCGCGGACCGACTGGATGCGGAACATCACCGGCGCCGGGTCGTTCGTGATGACCCGGGGGTCGGACGACTTCTCCGTCGACCTGCTGCGCGTCCTGCCGGCGGAGGAGGCGGTGACGATCCTCGCGCCCGTGCCTCGCCAGCTGCTGCAGACCTTCGCCGTGGAGGAGTGCCTGGTCGGCCGGCTGCGCCGGGTACCTTCGGCACATGCCTGAGCTCACGCTGCGCGACGCCACCATCGACGACGCCCCCGCGATCGCGGCCGTCCACTGGACCGGCCGGCGCGCCGTCTACCTGCCGCTCGTCCCCGAGGAGCGCTGGGCCACGGACACGCAGCAGGCGAGCATCGAGGGCTGGCGGCGCCGGCTCGTCGCGGGCGAGACGCCGCTCGTGGCCGAGGTGGACGGGCTCGTGGTCGGGTTCACCGTCGTCGGACGGGCGGCGCCGCGGCTCGGGCACGCGCCGAAGCGCGACCTCGCCCTGCACGAGCTGTGGGTGATGCCCGAGGCGCACGGCAGCGGGGTCAGCCGCACCCTGCTGGACGCCGCCCTCCCGCCCGCGCGGTCCGCCGAGCTGTGGATCGCGGCCGCGAACACGGGCGCGCGGAAGTTCTTCCAGAAGAACGGCTTCCTGCCCGACGCCGCGAACGCCACCGGCGAGGACGGTGTCCTCGAGGTCCGGCTCGTGCGCTGAGGTCCGCCGCGGCGCGTCCGTGGCTGGTCCGGGCCGTCAGGGGTGGCGGCCGCGGAGCGTCACCAGGGCGCCGCCGATCAGGAGGAACGCCGCCGATGCCGTGATCAGCACCAGGAGGCTGGCCGCGCCCGTGACCGGCATGCCCGTCCCGGGGGCCGACGCCTGGGCGGCTGAGGTCGGGCTCGGGGCCGGATCCGGCGGAGCGGGGGACGGCGAGGGTGACGCCGGATCGGGGCCCGGGGCGGGCGCCAGGCCGGGAACCGTGGCCGGCGACGCCGCCGTCTCCGCCACGACCACGCCGACCTCGGCGCCCGCCCCGATCTCGAAGGCGACCGTGTCGCCGTCCACCGGGACGCCGTCCACCGTGAGGGCCGGATCGCCCCGGACCACGCCGTCGACCTCCGGCAGCACCACCTCGGAGACCGTGATCTCGGCCCCGGCAGCCAGCTCGTCCGAGGTCCAGGTCTCGCCGACGACGACGGCGGCCGTGGCGGGCTCCCCCTCGACGGCGTACCCGACCGTGAACTCCGTACCCGGCGGGACGCCCCCGGCCGACTCTCCCGCCGCTGCCTTCTCCACCGTGAACGTGCCCGGCAGGTGCTCGGCCGTGCTCGTCGCGACGACCTCGGCCACGGTCCCTGCCCCGATCAGGAACGAGGCCCTGTCGCCGTCCACCGGATCGCCGTCCACGCTGAGCACGACGTCGCCCCACTCCACGCCGGGCACGTCCGGGCGGTCCCCGGTCTCCCGCACCACGACCCCGGTCCCGGCCGGCAGGTCGCCGGACGTGACCACGGCTCCGCCGGCGGTCACCACGAAGGGCTCCCAGGTGCCGCCGCCGTCGGCCGAGTACTCCAGCGCGAGCTCCGTGCCCGGCGGCACGTCGCCGGCCGCCTCGCCCGCCAGGGCCCTGCTCGCCGCGAACGCCCCGGGCGCGAGGTGCGCCGTGCCGGTCACCGACACCCCTGTGGTGGTGCCCGCCCCCAGGACGACCCACGACGGGGCGACGACGGGATCGCCCCACTCGACGCCCTCGACCTCCGGCAGCGGGCCCTCGCGCAGCAGCACCTCGGTGCCCGGCGGCAGGTCGCCGGACGTGACGGACCGGCCGACCGGCACGGACAGGCCCGCCCAGGACTCGCCGCCGTCGAGGGAGTACTCGACGACGAGCTCCGTCCCGTCCGGCACGGTGGCGGCGGCCTCGCCCTGGAGGGTCGTGGTCACGGTGAACCTGCCCGGCGCGACCGCGGCGGTGTCGGCGATGGTGACCTGCGACACCGGCTCGTCACGGGGCGCGGGCCGGGCGACGTTCGCGAGCCCCACGTCGACCACGGTCCCCTCACCCCGGACCATGAACGACGCGCACCCGGTGCCGGGATCGACCCGCACCCCGTCGCCGGACGACGTCGGATCGCCCCACTCCACACCGGGGGGCGGGGCCGGCAGGTCGGTCTCGCACAGCAGCACCCGCGTGCCCGTCGGGAGGTCCGGAGACACGGCCGGCGCGGGCGTGCCGTCGCCGTCGCCGTCGTACGGCACCGGAAGGTCGGTCCAGGTGGCGCCGTCGTCCACGGAGTACTCCGCGGTGAACACCGCGCCGTCGGGCACCTGTCCGGCGGCCTCGCCCGTGACCGATGTCGTCACCGAGAAAGCCGCCGCGGAGAGCCGGCTGGTCACCTGGACCGTGAGCGGCGTCGCCCCGGCGGCGTCGATCAGCGTGACCGGCCCCTCCGGTACGGAGGTGACCTCCTTGACGGCGTCCGGCACGGCCCCGGCGACCTCGACCGTCGTCCCGAGCGGGAACCAGACCGTGGTGGCGGGTACCGTCCCGTCCTCGCCGACCTGGACGGTGAGGACGCCGTCGGCGACACCGTCCGGGTCGGCCACGGTGACGAGGTCGGCGTTCGCCTCGAACCCCGCCACGTCGTCGAACGTGAACGCCGCGGCCTCGTCCGGCGCGTCCGGCACGTCCGGCCCGACGGCCAGGCCGCGGAAGTCGGACGTGTCCAGCGTGAGGTCGAACGTGGTGCCGGGCAGCGCGGCCCCGCCCTCCGGATCGATCAGCTGCTCGACCCGCAGCGGGGCGTACGCGACGAACCCGGCGTCGATCGAGTGGTCGTCCTCCCCGGGACCGCCCGGCGTGAAGCCGTACTCCCCCGCCGCCGTGTCCGGGTCGGAGTCGTGCCGGTGGGCGTCCTGCGCGTCGTCTGCCGGGTCGTGCGGGTCGTCGCCCGCCGTCACCTGCGTCTGCGTGAACGGCACCGTCGCCCACGGCGCCGTGACGGTGGTGCCCCACAGGACGACGGTCAGCTCGCCGTCCTCGGGCTTCACGAAGCGGACCGTGTACGCGGCACCGGGCTCCAGGGGCACGGGGCGCGCCTCGCCGGACTCGCGCGACGAGAAGGAGTAGGTGCCGTCCTCCCGCGTGGTCCGCGTACCGACGACGTCGCCCGCGGCGTCGAGGAGCTCGACGGTGACGCCGCCGATGCCGGGCTCGTCCGCACCCTGGAGGCCGTCCTGGTCGGCGTCGAACCAGACGCGGTTGCCGATCCCGACCGGAGCCGGGGGCGGGATCACGTCGAGCGGATCGGTGCGGTGGTCGCCGGGACGCACGAGGCCGTGGTCGACGGTGCCGGACCCGGCCGGCACGAACTGCACCGAGGTCGCGCCTCCGGCGAGGTCCCCGGCGAACCACGACTGGTAGCCCTCCGGGGCGTCGGAGAACGTGACCCGCAGCCGTGCGGTGCTCTCGCCCTCCTTGACGAACGGCACCGACCCGGTCTGCTCGGTGAACTCGGCCTCGGTCATCGACCAGTGGCCGTCGGACTCCCAGTACCAGTGGCCGGGCGTGACGTCCGGGTCCGCGGGGTCGTTCGGGTCCTCGGGGGTGTCGGCCGGGGTGCCCGGCTCCCACGCCTGCGCCCGCTCGGTGCGGGTGGTCGCGGAGCGGCCGAGGGCGTCCGTCACCGTCACCGTGACGTCCCCGACCCCGCGCTCCCGGAAGCCGTCGGTGGCGTCGTCGTCGAAGACCCCGTCGCCGTCGGCGTCCTCGAAGGCCCGTCCCGCCGCGACCACGTCCTCGGGTGCCGCCAGCGTCGGCGGTACGGCCGCCGGAGCGACCACCAGCACCGCGGTGAGGATCAGGACGACCGCCGTCGCTGCACGGCGCGGGTGTCGAGCGCTTCCGGACATCACACGACCCATGGTTCTCCCGTGGAACGGTAGGGAATATCGAATCCGTCAGACCGGAATTGACGGTAGCGGCAATTCATCGGATGCGCTCAGCGAAGAGATGCCTACACTTCAGCCATGGCACCGAAGAGGGCATTCGCGTCATTCATCAGGCATTCCTGCGCCTCCGGACCAGCCGATTCCGGAATTTACGGAGGACAATGCGTCAAGCACGACAGCATTGTGCGCGGCAATACCGTGACCGGCGACGAGCTGCTCCGCGGCGTTCCCGCGACCGCTCGCCCCGCCGACCCGGGCGGTGCCCGGTGAGCCGGGGCGACGGGCGCCGCGAGCGCCCGCCCCTGCGCGTGGCCCGGCCCGCGGCGGGCGCCGTGGTCGCGGTGCTGCTCCTGGTCCTGACCGCGGCCGGCTGCACCAGTGGCAGCGAGGCGTCCGCCCCGTCGCCGGGCCCGGCCCGCCCGGTGACCGTCGCGGAGTCCGAGCTGCTGGCGGGCGTCCGCTCCGGGAACGTCGAGGCGGGCAGCCGCGCGATCACCGCGGAGTACGACGAGCAGGGCCACGAGGTGCGCCTCGAGGGCTGGGTCGACTACACGACACGCACGGGCTACGGGCTCGTGTCGACCGACGGCAGGGCCACCGACCGCGTGATGTGGGACGGCCGCCTCGTCGCCATGACCGACGGCGACCGGCTGGGCAAGCCGCTGAGGTCGCTCGACGGCTGGGCCGCGGCCCCGCTCGACCCGAGCACGTCCCCGCTCTCCGCCGTGCTCGCGGTGCTCGCCGGGCTCGGCGCGGACCGGCCCGAGGACCCGCGGCTCGTCCGCCAGGGCGGAGCGCTGTGGCTGCGGGCGGACGAGGCGGCGGGGCACGAGGTGCAGGTCTTCGCGGGGCCGACGAGCGCGCCGGCGAAGGCCGGGGGCAGTGAGGGCGGCAGCGCGGGCGACGTCGCGCCGGTCGACCCCGACGACGCCGGCATCCGGTACTGGGTGGGCGACGACGGCCTCGCGCACCGCGTGGACGTCCGGCTCGGGGACGAGTGGGCCGAGGTGACGCTCGAGAACGACGACGTCAAGGTCCCGCCGCTGCTCGCCGACATCGACCTCGACGAGCAGCGCCGTTCGTGAGCGCGGTCCCGTACCGTGCGGCGCCGAGCCCACCGGCGCCGAGGGCACGGCCGGGAGCCGCCGTACGCCGCGTCAGTCCTTGTCCACCGGCGAGCCCGGGTCCTCCCCGGAAGGCGTGGCCTCCTCGCCGTCGTCCGGCCGCCTGGTGCGGAAGACCATCGCGAGCACCGGGAACAGCCCGATCCCGAGCGCCATGAACGCCATGTTGTCGAGCGCCACGCCCAGAGCGACTCCGATACCCACCCCAAGCGCGACACCCAGGCCCCAGTTCCAGTCGTTCGTCGAGGTCGCCGAGCCCTCAGCACTCCTGGGCCGTTCCTCCGCGTCGTCGTCCGCCATCCCTCCACGGTAGGCGGTCGCCGCGGCCATGACCTCCCTCGTCAGGCGGAGTTCTGGGCAGCAGCGGGCGGCAGCGGGCGGCAGCGGGCGGCGCTCGCGCACGATCAGGCGCGCCTGCCGGAGGCTGCCGGAGTGACAATGGGCTCATGGCTACCGAGCTCTGGATCACCGGCGACCCCGACACGGCCCGATTGCCGAGCGACGACCCGATCGCGTTGCTCACGGGGATGTTGTTGGACCACAAGATCCGCCGGCCATGCACAGCATTCGGAGGGTGACTACATGTCTTTCCAGGTCACAGGACTACCCGAGGCCGACGCCGTCCTCAATGAGCATCCCTTCGCGGTGATGGTCGCGATGCTGCTGGATCAGCAGTACGGGATGGAGCACGCGTTCCGGGGGCCGTGGAAGATCAAGTCCCGGCTCGGGTCGATCGACCCGGGCGTGATCGCCGAGACCGACCCCGACGAGTTCGTCACCATGGCCACCACTGCGCCCGCGATCCACCGCTACGGACGCTCCATGGCAGGCCGGGTCCAGGACCTTGCCCAACACGTCGTCGACGAGTACGACGGCGACGCCACCCGCATCTGGCGCGAGGCCACCTCCGGCGACGACCTCTTCGCCCGGGTCCGGGCCCTGCCCGGATACGGCGACCAGAAGACCAAGGTCTTCATCGCCCTCCTCGCCAAACAGATGAACATCCGCCCCGAGGGCTGGGAGAAAGCCGCCGGCGACTACGCCCTGGACGGCTACCGCTCCGTCGCCGACGTCACCAGCCCCGAAACCCTCCAGAGGGTCCGCGACTTCAAGAAGGCCAAGAAGGCGGCAGCCAAGGCCGCGGGCTGATGCAGACGCTCAGGCCGGTCCTGGGTACCGGTTGCGCGGGCTTGCGTGAGCCCGCGCGACCGGCGATCCGTCGGAGACACCTACGCGGTCGCCGAAGCCACCCCGTGGCACCCGCCACGTGCGTGCCTCGGGATCCCACGTGCGGCCCTCGGAGCTGCCGTCAAGTGCTGGGCCTGTGAAGTCGCGGCAGCCAGGTCGGACTGGCGGATGTACCGAGTCCGAGCGACGGCGGCGACGTCGACGAGGTCTCGCCGGCGAGTGTTCGCGGTGCCGCGTTCGACGGCGGTGACGATCTTCTCGGCGAGGACCATGTGATCCGGGTAGCCCATCAGCCGCACAACACCACCGAGCAACCCTCGACGCCCGGTCAGCGGTACTGCGCCGCGATCGGGCACTCCATCGGGTCGGAGTGGCCGAGCCCCACACGGTTGAGGTACTGGATCACGATCCGGTAGGACTCCAGCAGCCCGGTCTCCGTGTACCGGATGCCCCGCTCGGCGCAGAACTCGCGCACGATCAGGCGCGCCTGCCGAAGGTTGCCGGACGACATGCGCGGGAACACGTGGTGCTCCACCTGGAGGTTGAGGCCCCCCATCGCCCAGTCGACGAACCGGCCGCCGCGGATGTTGCGAGACGTGAGCACCTGCCGGCGCAGGAAGTCCACGTCGGCGTCCTTCGGGAGCAGCGGCATGCCCTTGTGGTTCGGGGCGAACGCCGCACCCATGTACAGGCCGAACGCCATCAGCTGCACCACGAGGAAGGCTGCGCCGAGCCAGGGCCCGAGGGTCGCGATCACGAGCAGCGGGAAGCCGACGAGCCGGATGCCGAGCAGCCAGCCCTCGGCGGCCCGGTGCTTGATCGCCGGCGTGGTGACCAGGCTGTGGATGGCGGTCGCGTGGAACACGGGCCCGAACATCGTGAGCAGCGGGAAGAACAGCCAGCCCTGCCGCCGGGTCACCCAGCCGAGCAGGCCGGTGCGGCCCGTCTCCTCGCCGGGGACGAACACGAGCGCGCCGGTGGCGATGTCGCCGTCCTTGCCGATCACGTTGGGGTTGCCGTGGTGCTTGTTGTGCTTGCGGGTCCACCACCCGTAGCTGAGCCCGACCACGAAGTTGCCGATGATCCGGGAGTACCAGGCGTTGCGGGACCCGCTGACGAAGATCTGCTGGTGGGCGCCGTCGTGCGCGAGGAACGCGCCCTGGGTGAAGACCACGGCGAAGCCCACGGCCACGAGCAGCTGCCACCACGTCTGGCCCAGCGTCAGCAGCAGGACGAGCATGACGGCCAGCTCGGCGGCGAGGGCCACGGTCCGCCAGACGTACCAGCCGGGCCGGCGCGCCATGAGACCCGCGTCGGAGACGCGGCGCATGAGATCGAAGTAGTCGTTGGTCTGCGGATTGCGGGCAGAGCGGGTCCGGGCCGGCCGGACCGGCCGTGCCGCGCGAACCGGGGCATCGATCGTCATAGGTGCAACGTAGAAAGGAGGTGGTGCCGAGCGCGTCCCTCCCGGGAGCCAACTTCGCCCCCTACCTGAGTAGCGGGTCCTCGTCCTCGACGACGGGGATGACGGCGGTGAGCTCGAAGCCACCGCCGGCCGTCTCGCCCGCCGTCACGGAGCCGCGGAGGGCGCCGACGCGCTCGCGGATGCCGGCCAGCCCGAGCCGGGCGCCGGGGGCGGGCTCGGCGACCCTCTCGGGGGCGGTGTTGGTGACGCGGACGGTGACGTCGTGCCCGTCCTCGGACACGGTGACCACGACGGACGAGCCCGGGGCGTGCCGCAGGGCGTTGCTCAGGGCCTCCTGGACCACTCGGAACGCGGTGAGCCCGACGGCCTCGGGAACCTCGGCGTCGGTGCCCGAGTAGGCGATGTCGGCGCCGGAGGCGCGGGTGGAGTCGACGAGGCCGGCCACGTCGGGCAGGCCGGGCAGGGGCGCGGTGGGGGCGGTGTCGTGCCCGCGCAGGATGCCGAGCAGGCCGCGCATCTCCCCCAGCGCGCGCCGGGACGAGGCGGCAATCTCCTCGAACTCCTGCTGGACGCCGTCGTCGAGGCCGGCGCGGCGGTAGCGGGCCGTGGTGGCCTGGACAGTGATGACGGACATGGAGTGGGCGACGATGTCGTGCAGCTCGCGGGCGATGCGGTTGCGTTCCTCGAGCTCACGGCGCCGGGTGACCTCGGCGGCGCTGAGCCGCTGGGCCTCCTCGACGCGGCCGACGCTGGCGATCCAG
Source organism: Myceligenerans cantabricum (assembly GCF_054777735.1). Taxonomy (NCBI): domain Bacteria; kingdom Bacillati; phylum Actinomycetota; class Actinomycetes; order Micrococcales; family Promicromonosporaceae; genus Myceligenerans; species Myceligenerans cantabricum. The sequence goes on along the minus strand of NZ_BAAHAJ010000008.1, from coordinate 98,288 downwards.
AGCCGGACGAGCAGCCCGACCAGGGCGAACGCACCGCTCACCGAGAGCAGCACGACGCCGTTGGCGACCACGGCGTCGTCGGCGTCGTGGTGGATGGCGGCCGGTGCCAGGACGGTGAGCATCGCCCCGGCCGACCAGAGGGACGCCGCCCAGTACCAGGAATGGCGCAGCGCGAGGACGAACACGGTGAGGCAGTGCGCGAGCAGCACGGTGACCGGCCAGGGCCACGGCCACTCGGGCGCCGCGCCGGCGGTGATCGGGATCAGGATCAGCGCCCCGGCGATCGACGCGCCCAGGCCCGCCCAGGGCCACCGGACCGCCAGGGGGGCGGCGGCACAGTGCAGGAGGGTGCCGGCCATGGCCGCCGAGGGGTGGGTGCCGTAGCCGGACGCCGTCAGCGGCCAGCCGACGGCGACGAGCACGACCGTGCCGACCGAGACCACCGTCCACAGCCACACGACCGCGCGGCGTTCGGGCGAGACGGTGACGCCGTCGGTCCGTGTCAGGGCGCGCATGACCGCAGAGAAGCGGGATTCGTGAGGGCGGTCCATCACCGTCAGACTAGGCGCCCGGCAGGGCCGCCGCGTCACTCTGGAGTATCCACTTCGGGGAGCGGCAGGACACCGGGATAGGTTGAGATCATGGTCCCCACCTCCGACACACCCGAGCGGGACGTCCGGGTCCTGGTCGTCGACGACCAGTCGATGATCCGCGCCGGCTTCGCCGCGCTGCTGGACGCCCGCCAGGGCATCACGGTGGTCGGGACCGCCGACGACGGCGCGGGCATCACCGACGTCGTCCGCCGCACCCGCCCCGACGTCGTGCTCATGGACATCCGTATGCCGAAGGTGAACGGCCTGGACGCGACCCGCGCGATCCTCGCCATGCCCGGCACGCCGCCGAAGGTGATCATGCTGACCACGTTCGACGCCGACGACTACGTGTTCGCCGCGCTGCGGGCGGGCGCGAGCGGGTTCCTGCTGAAGGACTCCCCGCCGGAGGAGCTCACGCACGCGGTCCGCGTGGTGGCCGACGGCGAGGCGCTCCTGTCCCCCAAGGTCACGCGGGCGCTCATCGCCGACTACACCGCGGTGCCGGACGCCCGCGCCCAGCCCGACACCACGCTCTCCGGCCTGACCGACCGTGAGCTGGACGTGATGCGTCAGGTCGCCACCGGGCTGTCGAACGCCGAGATCGCCGACACCCTGGTCCTCGCCGAGCAGACGGTCAAGTCGCACGTGTCACGCATCCTGAACAAGCTCGGGCTGCGCGACCGGACCCAGATGGTCGTGCGGGCCTACGAGTCGGGGCTGGTCCGCGCGAAGCGGTAGGACCGGCCTCCCGGGGAGGGAGGCCGGTCGGCCCGCCCGCGCCCGGGAGCTACCGGCCGATCCGGTCCAGCGTCGCGAGATCGTCGTCCGAGAGCACGAGCCCCGCCCCGGCGACGTTCTCGCGCAGGTGCGCCACGGACGAGGTGCCAGGGATCAGCAGGATGTTCGGCGAACGCCGCAGGAGCCAGGCCAGGGCGACCGCCATCGGCGTGGCGTCCAGGCGGGAGGCCACCGCGGAGAGCGCCGAGGACTGGAGCGGGCTGAACCCGCCCAGGGGGAAGAACGGCACGTAGGCGACGCCGTCCGCGGCGAGCCGGTCGACCAGGGCGTCGTCGTGCCGGTGGGCGAGGTTGTACCAGTTCTGCACGCAGACGACCGGTGCGATCGCCTGCGCCTCCGCCACCTGCTCCGGCGTCGCGTTGCTCACCCCGAGATGGCGGACGACGCCCTCTCGTCGCAGCTCGGCGAGCGTCTCGAAGGCCTCGGCCAGCGGCTCGGGCCGGGGGCCCGTGGCGTCGCCGAGGCGGAGGTTCACGACGTCGAGCACGTCCGTGCCGAGGGACTCGAGGTTCTCCTCCACGGCACGGCGCAGGTCGTCGGGACGCCGGGCCGGCGGCCATCCGCCCTGCGCGTCCCGGGTCGCGCCGACCTTGGTGACCACGTGCAGCGACCCGGGGTACGGGTGCAGGGCCTCCCGGACGAGCCGGTTGGTGACCCGGGGCCCGTAGGCCTCGCTGGTGTCGATGTGGGTGATGCCCAGCTCGACGGCCTCCCGGAGCACGGCGAGCGCGCCGTCGTGGTCGGCGGGCGGGCCCAGGACTCCGGGGCCGGCCAGCTGCATCGCGCCGTACCCGAACCGGGTCACCGGGAGGTCGCCGAGCATCCAGGTGCCTCCGGGAAGGGGTGTCGAAGCGGTGTTCATCGCGCAGTACCTCTCGTCAGGGATCAGGGGTGGCGCCTCGCGGCTCCGTGCCCCAGTATTCGAAGGTGACTTCCTGAGGGGAAGTAGCCACCTCGAAGTGTGTAACCCACCCACGAGTACCTGGAGTCAGTGATGGCCACCACGACCGCGAGACAGCAGAAGGCCGACGCGAAGGCGCGGTACGACGCGTTCCTCGCCGCCTGTCCCAGCCGCCGGCTGCTCGACCGGATCTCCGACAAGTGGGTCACCCTGGTCCTGTGCGCGCTCGGCGGTGACGCCGTAGCCCACGCCGAGCCGGGCGAGCGGGGCCGGCCGCGGCCGCTGAGGTACTCCGAGCTCGCCCGCCTGATCGCCGGCGTCAGCCAGAAGATGCTGACCCAGACCTTGCGCTCCCTGGAACGCGACGGCCTGGTCACCCGCACCGTGACCCCGACCGTGCCGGTCACGGTGACCTACGAGCTGACCGACCTCGGCCTCTCCCTGCACCACCTGACCCGCGGCCTTCGCGCGTGGGCCGAGACCCACATGGACGAGGTCCTGACGCACCGCGCGGCCGGCGACGGCGCCGGCGGCTGAGACCCGGCGGGGCGCCCGCCGACCCGCCGCTACACGTACGTCATCTCCAGCAGCCGGTCCCGCAGCGTCGCCAGCTCGGCCGGGGACGGCTCGTCGCCCCACATCGGCTGGGCGGCGGCGCCGTCCGCTGCGGCGACCACCAGCGACAGCAGGCCGTCGGGCAGGCCGTCCTCCCGGAGATCCCGGCGCCACCGGCGCGAGTCCTGCTGGGCCAGCTCGCCCACCGCCTCGATGGTGGACAGGTGCGCGATGAGCGCCAGCTCCTCGCGGGCCGCGGCGGCGTCCTTCGCTGCGTCGACGCTCGCGCGGACATAGGCCCGCACGAGCCGGCCGGGCGCCTCGTCGTCCGCGTCGACGTCGGCCAGGACGGCGGCTCGGAACCGCTCCAGGCGGTCGACCACCAGGGCTCGCAGCAGCGCGTCCTTGCCCGCGAAGTGGTACAGCAGGCCGCCCTTGGACACCCCGGCGCGGCGTGCGACGTCGTCGAGCGATCCGGAGACGCCACGATCGCGCACCACGCGCGCCGCCGCGTCCAGCAGCGCGCGGCGCGTCGCTTCCCGGTCCCGTCCCGCAACCCTGCTCACCCGCTGCACCCTCTCCCGGCTCGGCCGCCCCACCCTGTCACAACAACCCCGTGAGCGCTTACTGTACCGTCCAGACGGTACAGTAGCGCCCATGATCACGACCGTGCACGCCACCGAGATGTCCACCAGGCGCCGGTGGGCCGCGCTCGCCGTCCTCGTCCTGGCGGTCGGCCTGCTCGCGATCGACGGGACCGTCCTGTACCTGGCCGTCCCCTCGCTCACCCGCGACCTCGCCGCGACCGCCACCCAGGTGCTCTGGATCGGCGACGTCTACTCGCTCGCGATCGCCGGCCTCCTGGTCACCATGGGCACCCTCGCCGACCGGGTCGGGCGCAAGCGGCTCCTCCTGGTCGGGGCCTGCGCCTTCGGTGCCGCCTCGGCGCTCGCCGCGTTCGCACCCACCGCCGAGGTGCTCATCGCCGCCCGGCTGCTGCTCGGCGTCGCGGGGGCGACCCTCATGCCGTCGACCCTGTCCCTGATCCGCACGATCTTCCCCGACGCGGGGGAGCGCACGAAGGCCATCGCTATCTGGTCCGCGGCCGCCGGAGCGGGAGCCGCGGCCGGGCCGCTCGTGGGCGGCGCGCTGCTGGAGCACTTCTGGTGGGGGTCGGTCTTCCTCGTCAACCTCCCGGTGGTCCTGGTCCTCGTCGGCGCGGGGAGCGTCCTGCTGCCGGAGTCGCGCGACCCCGCCCCGGGCCGGCTCGACCTGGTCTCGGCGGCGCTGTCGTTCGCCGCGATCATGCCGCTGGTCTACGGCGTCAAGCACGCGGTGAGCGACGGCCTCGACGCCACCACGGCCGCCGCGCTCCTGGTGGCGGTCGGCGCCGGCGTCACGTTCGTCCGCCGTCAGCGGCACCTCCGGGCCCGCTCGCGCTCACCCATGCTCGACATCGACCTGTTCCGCGTGCCCGCGTTCACCGGGGCGGTGCTCGCCAACCTCATCGCGATCTTCGCCCTCACCGGCCTGCTGTTCTTCTTCTCGCAGTACCTCCAGCTCGTGCGCGGGTTCAGCCCGCTGGTGGCCGGGCTGGCGGAGCTGCCCGCGACCATCGCCTCCATCGCCGTCGTGGCCCTGGTGGGCGTGGCCGTGACACGTCTGGGGCGCGGGCGCGCGATCGCCGCCGGGCTGGCGGCCACCGGTCTCGGCATGGCCGCGGTCGCGGCGGCCGAGGGCGCCGACCACTACGCGTGGCTCGCTCTCGCCCTGGTGCCCACGGGACTGGGCGTCGGCCTGGCGATGACCCTGACCACGGACGCCGTCGTCTCTGCGGTCCCGCCGGCCAAGGCGGGCGCCGCGTCCGCGATCTCCGAGACCGCCTACGAGCTGGGCGCCGCGTTCGGCATCGCGCTGCTCGGGTCGCTCGTCACGGTGGGCTACCGCGCCCGCGTGACGGTCCCGCAGGATGTGCCCGGCGACGTCGGCGCGCGCGTGTCCGACTCGCTCGCGTCCGCCGTAGCCGCCGCGGGCGACCGGCCCGAGGTCCTCGATGCCGCCCGCGACGCCTTCGTGGGGGCGCTGCAGACCGCCTGCCTGGTGGCCTCGGTGCTGACCCTGGCCGCCGCGGTCGTGTCCTGGCGGCTCATCCCGTCCGAGCCCGCCACCCGGTCCCGCCCGGCCGCTCGGGCGCGGGACCGGGCCAGGAACCGGACGCCGTAGCGAGCCCGGCCGGATGCGGGAGAGGGCTCGGGCGTGCAGCAGTGCGAGCGGGGCGGGTGCCGGTCCGGCACCCGCCCCGCCCTGCGACTCGGACCTGCCGGATCAGCAGCTCAGGTTGCCCCCGGGATCCACCCCGAGCAGCCCGGTGAAGTGCCGGTAGGTGTCGATCCGGCTCTGCACCTGGGCCGGGTTCCCGCCGTTGCACTCGATGGAGCCGTTGATGCTGCGGATCGTCTCGCCGAACCCGGCACCGTTCACCATGGCCGCGTGCGGCGTCATGGTGCCCGGCCCGCTCTGGGTGTTCCAGTACCAGAGCCCGGTCTTCCAGGCGACGGCCGAGTCGTTCTGCACCAGGCTCGGGTTGTGCAGCAGGTCGAGACCGAGCGCGTCACCCGCGGCCTTGTAGTTGAAGTTCCAGCTGAGCTGGATCGGGCCGCGCCCGTAGTACTGGGCGTTGCCCGCCGGGCAGCCGTAGGGCTGCGACGTGTCGCAGTAGTGCGGGTAGTTCGCGGTGTTCTGCTCCACGATGTGAACCAGGCCGCCCGTCTCGTGCGAGACGTTGGCGAGGAACGCTGCCGCCTCCCGCTTCGCGACGGCGTCACCACCGGCCGAGGCGAAGTCCGGGTACGCGCTCAGCGCGGCGACGAGCCCGCCGTAGGTGTAGAACGAGTTCCGCTGGGGGAAGAACTGGTTGAACTGCGCCTCGCTGACGACGAAACCGTCGCTGCCGCCGTCGTCACCGCCACCATCGTCACCACCGCCGTCGCAGGCTCCGATCCGCTCCCACACGCCCCACTCACCCGTGGTGCCGGGCTCCTCGCCCTGGGTCCACCACTTGGCCCGCCAGGCGCTGCCGTTGTGGGTCGCGGAGTCGCCGCCGACATACACGGCGCCGCTGTTCCAGCCGCCCGCGCTGCACTCGGCCGGCGCGGCCTGGGCCGCGATGCCCGGAATGAGGGCCGCTCCTGTCGCCAGGATCGCGGCAGTGAGAGCTGCGAGCAGGAAAGGCTTTCGACGGGATCTCACGTAAACCACCTCGGTCCGTGTTCTGAGGGTGCCGCAAAATGTTCTGCGGCCTATTTGTTTGCGACCCTAGCAACAGCTTTGACCAGCACGAATGAGGGATTCCCACATGAGCGGCAGGGCCGGGAGCGTACGGTCCGTCGCGACGCGCCGCAGCGAGCGGGCCGGACGCGCAAGATCACGGATCGGACAAGGACGGCATTTCGTGGTGCGGTGTCGGTGTCCCGTGGAACACTCGGCGCATGCTCGAACTTGCCACCGGTAGTGGCCTGGCCATGGCAGCCGGGGTCAACGCCTGGATCCCGCTGCTCCTGCTCGGACTGCTCTCCCGGTTCAGCGACCTGCTCACGCTGCCGTCCGGCTGGGGCTGGCTCGAGAACCCCTGGGTGATGGCGATCCTCGCGGTGCTCCTGGTGCTGGAGATGACGGCCGACAAGATCCCCGCCCTGGACTCCTTCAACGACGTCCTGCAGACGTTCATCCGGCCGACGGCGGGCGGCATCGCCTTCGGCGCCGGGTCGGCGTCGGAGACGGTGACGGTCCAGGACCCGGAGGCGCTCCTGGCGGGCGGCGAGTGGATCACCGTGGTCATCGGCATCGCGCTGGCGCTCGTCGTGCACGCGGCCAAGGCGGGCGGCCGCGTCATCACGAACACCATCAGCGGTGGGACCGCCGCGCCGGTGATGAGCACGGTGGAGGACGTCGCCGCCGTCGGCGTCTCGTTCCTCGGGATCACGCTGCCGTTCCTCATGATCCCCGTGCTCATCCTGTTCGCGGTCGGGCTGTTCATGATCGTGCGCGGGGTACGCAAGCACCGGCGTCTGAAGCAGATCGACCAGGCGTACGAGACGGCCTGAGCCGGCGGGCCACCCGGTACGGCCGGGCGGCGCAGGTCTGCCAGACTGGGATACCGCTCTCCCCCGAGACCAAGGAAGCCCATGCCTCGCACCAGCCCGTCCGCCGTCACCCGCGCCCTGGGGCGCGCGGGAGCGCGACTGATCTGGCTCTCCACCGGGTATCGACTCTCTCCCAGCACGGCACCGGACCGGCCCACGATCTTCGTCGGTGCGCCGCACACGTCGAACACGGACTTCTTCCTGATGCTCGCGATCGCGTGGGAGATGAACCTGCACATCAAGTTCCTCATCAAGGACTCGTGGCTGCGCGGCCCGTTCGGCGGGGTGATCAGGGCGCTCGGCGGGGTCGCCGTGGACCGGAGCGACCCCTCCGCCGTGGTCGACCAGCTCCTGCACGGCATGCGGTCCGGCACGGTGTCGCACCTGGTCGTCACCCCGGAGGGGACGCGCGGTGCGGGTTCTGGCTACTGGAAGTCAGGCTTCTACCGGATCGCCCGCGCCGCCGGGATGCCGGTGACGCTGGGCTACGTCGACGGCGACCGGCGGCTCGTGGGCCTCGGCCCGTCCCTGGAGATGACGGGCGACGTGCGGGCGGACATGGACCGCGTCCGCGCGTTCTACGCGGACAAGTCGGGTGTGCGGCCGGAGAACCGCGTCGAGCCCCGCCTCCGTTCGGAGGACGGCCCGCAGGAGAACGAGGCCGCTGCGTGAGGCTGCGGACGGCCCGGCTCGCCGACGCCGCCGCCGGCGCCCGGGTGCACCATGCCACCTGGGTCGCCACCTACGGTGACGTCCTCCCCGCCGAGTTCTGGGAGACCAACACGCTCGAGGCGCGGGTCAGTGCCTGGCAGCGGCTGCTCGTGCGCGGCTTCGCGCCGACGCTCGCCGAGGTCGACGGCGAGGTGGTCGGCCTGGCGCACGCCGCCGGGGCGGCCACCCAGTACGGCGTGACGCCGGTCCGCGACACACAGCTCTGGATGCTCTACGTGCTGGACGCGCACCACGGGACGGGTGTCGGCCAGGCGCTGCTCGACGCCGTCGTCCCGCCGGACGAGCCGTGCCAGCTCTGGGTCGCCGAGGACAACCCCCGCGCCCGGCGCTTCTACGAACGCAACGGGTTCGCCCTGGAGGGTGCCCGGATCACCGGAGAGGACCTCCCCGACGTCACCGAGCTGCGCATGACCCGCTGACGCCCCTGGGCTTCGACGTCATGGACTTCGTCGACGACCCGTTCGTCCACAGGCGGCCTGGCGGTCACTCCTCGAGCTTGCGGGCTTCCTCTTCCGACTTGGCGGCGCCGTCCTCGTCGCCGCCCCGGCGCAGCAGCCCGGCGAGAGAACGCAGCGAGAGCGCACTGTCGGACTTCGCCAGCGACGCCGCCGCGCCCGCCGCACCGGCCACGCCGCCTCCGGCGTTCTTCCACAGCCCCATGGCCTCCTGCGCGACGTCCACCACCTTGTCGCGCTCCTCCGCGCCCACGAGGTTCGCGCCGAGGTCGGAGATCGCCTTCTCCATCGCCTCGCGCTGCTTGCTCGGGTCGTCGTCGAGGCTCTTGAAGAGCTTGACCGCGTCGGTCGCGAGGGCCGAGGTCTCCTTCTTGTCGTCACCTCGCTGCGTCATGGCGCTGCCGAAGGACAGGAGTGCGACCGCGAACTTCGAGACCGCGCCGCCCTGGTCGCCGGGGATCCGCTCGGCGCCCCGCTCGACGAGCGCGTGCAGGCGCTCGGCGGCGTGACCCTGGAGACCGTTGCCGGCGCGATCGGTGTCGGTGGGCTCCACCTCCGCGGGCTCCACCGCAGCGGCGGGCGCTGCGGTCGTGTCGTCGGCTGGGGCCGCGTGCGTCGCGACGTCGTCCTCGTGACCGGCGTCGACGTCGGGTGCCTCCGTCCCGACCTCGGCCGGCTCCACGGCCTCCGCCACACTCTGCTCCGCACCCGGCTCGTTCACCGTCTCACTCCCCTTAGTCATGATGGAAGTGAAAATACCAGAACCGGGCAAACAGCCGGGGTCACTACATGTCCCGCAAGGACGCTTACTTCCGCCTCTTCCCCGGGACGGCGCCCGGGTCCACGATGATCTTGGCCCCCTTGCCCGTGGGCCCCTGCGAACCCGTCGGTTTCGCGGTGCCCGGCGCCGCGTCCCCGGCACCCTTGGCGCCGCCGCCCCCCGCCTTCGCGGCCCGGGCCGCGCGGAACGACTGGACTGCCTTGTAGAGGGTGAACCCGGCGACCACCACGGCCACCGCGTCGTCGGACAGGCCGAGGATCGGGATGGCATCGGGGATCAGATCGATCGGGCTCGCAATCGTCCCGATCGACGCCGCGAGCGCGATGATCTGCTTCCAGTTCATGCGTGCGAACGTAACGGAATTCTGTGCGACTCGCCAGGCTTGCCCTCAAAGTCCGTGATGCGATCTCGCGACGGCGTCAGACGTGCACCGGCTCCTCGGGCACCAGCCGGCTCGTGTAGCCGGCCGCGACGAGCCGGTCGAACGCGCTCTGCACGTCGCCGGGCACCTCCTGGCCGCCCGCGATGAAGCCCTTCTCGGCGTACACGGTGAGCCGCTGGGTGTCGCCGACGAGCATGTCGATCACCCGGTCCACGTCGCCGATGCTGGACACGTACTCGTCGAGGGGCAACGGCGGGGAGACGCAGTAGGCCTCCACCTCCGGCCACACGATCTGGCACGTCGCATAGACGCGCCGCTGATGGTACGGCTTGGTGACGAACATCACCGAGCCCGCGTGGATCTGGTGCTCGCGGAGCAGCTTGCGGCTGTACTCGACGTTCTCCGCCGTGTTGCGCGCCAGCGGCTCGATCAGGACGGCGTCGTCCGGCACGCCCTGCGCGACGGCCCGGTCGCGGTATCCCACCGCCTCGCCGTGCGGGAACGCCTCGAGCGTGGTGGTCGCGTTCGCACCGGTAAAGAGAATCTTGGGGAAGTACCCGCGGTGGTACAGGTCGGCCGTGTAGTCCGCCACCCCTGTGTCGTGGCCGCCCAGGCCGATGCACACGTCGACAGGACGGGGAGCCTGCTGCAGGTCGTGGAACGCCCACAGCATCTCGACGTCCTCCCGCACAGCGGCGGGGATCATGACGTTCGGCATATCTGGACCATACGACCCAGAGCGCCGCACGGCATGGGCAGACGACATGGCCTCTCCCGGATACCGTGGGTCACGGGCCTCTTCATTCATGTCGCGAGCGCTTCCGATCGTTGACCAGCGGCATGCGGATACAACGTAGCGGAAGAAACGCGCATCTCACGACTCGTTCTCCTCCTCGGGCTCCGCGTCCAGGTCGAACCCGCCGGCCTCCACGACCCGCTGCAGCAGCGCGAAGGTCGGCTCGAACTTCCCCGACTCGATCCGGCTGACCGTGGACCTCGAGACGCCGGCCAGGTCGGCGAGGAGGCTCATGCTCAGCCCTCGTTCCCTCCGGATACGAGCGACGATCTCGGATGCTGTGCTCACGGGTATTCCTCCGCGCTGTGGTGCCTGCCTGGACGCACGACAAGGTCTGCCGGTCGATTCCCCGCCGGCAGACCTTGTCTAGCCCTGAGCCTATTCATCTAGTTTTCCGCTGTCACGTCCAAAGGTCCGACGTCCCGCGAAATGTTGCGGCCCATAACGACGTCAGGTATTGCTTCCCACATAACGGTCAGCGAAACCCAGTACCCTCTGCGCGTATGAGCACCGTCTCGACCGCGCGCACCGCGCGCCGCCTCGCCGCCGAGCATCCTGCCTGGATGCTGCTGCGATCGAGGCACGCGGCGGGCGCCGTCGCGCTGCTCGGACGGCACCTCGCCCGCGGCACGCGGCGCATCGGCGAGAACGAGCTCGTCACGCGGCTCGAGGACGACATCGCCGAGCTGCGGCGCCAGGGCTTCGAGCTCGCGCACTCAGCGAGACCGCAGGTCACCGAGTGGCTGCGCGACGGCGTCCTGGTGCGCCGTCCGACGGTGCGGCCCGACGGCGCCCCTGGCCCCGAGCAGCTCGAGCTGTCCGACGGCGGCCTCGCCGCGGTCACGTTCGTCGCCCGTCTCGCGCGCCCGCACCCGGTGGCCACCCCCACCCGGCTCGCCATCGTGCTGGACGCCCTGCGTGACCTCGCCGACGCCGCGGAGACCGACCCCGAGGCCCGCCTCGCGGCCCTGCGCGCGCAGCGGGACCGGCTCGACACCGAGATCGACCGCGTCCGGCGCGGTGCCGCCCCGCCCCTGCACCCCGCCGACGCCGCCGAGCGCGCCCGCGAGGTCCTCGCGCTCGCCACCGACATCCCGGCCGACCTGCTGCGCGTGCGCGCGACGCTGGCTGCCACCGACGCCGAGCTGCGCCGGGGCCTCACCGAGTCGAGCCGTACCCGGGACGCCTTCGTCGACGACGTGTTCCGCGGCGTCGACCACCTCGCCGAGACGCCCGCGGGGCGGAACATCGCGGGCCTCGGTGACGTGCTCGACGCCGGAGAGCACGACGCCGTCGAGCACGTCACCCGGCTCCTGCGCGCCCCCGGCACCGCCGCGGAGCTCACGCCGTCCGAGGTGAACGCCCTGCGCAGACTGGTGCCGGAGCTGCGCGCGGCCACGGACGACGCCACCGGCACGATGACGGCCCTGCGCCGCGCGCTCCAGCGCGCCGCCAGGTCCGGCGACCTCCCCCAGGAGCAGGCCCTCGCCGGCCGGCTCCGCGAGGCCGAGGCCACCGCCCTGGAGCTCGCCGACGACGTGCTGCCGCAGGTGCCGACCCGTCTGACCCTGAGGCTCGGCGCCGTCGCCCCGGCCTCCCCCGCCGGCCTGCGGCCGCACGATCCCGCCGACGACCGCCCCGCACCGCTCGTGCGCCCCCGGCCGCCGGCCCCCGGCGCCCCCGCCGACCTCTCCGCGCTGCGCGCGCTCGCCCGGTCCGCCGAGATCGACGAGGACGAGCTGCGCGGCAACGTGAACGACGTCGTGACCCGCCAGGGCACCGCCACGATCGGCGAGGTGCTCCGCGCCCACCCCGCGACGCAGGGCCTGGCGAGCGTCGTCGGGCTGCTCTCGCTCGCCGAGCGCCACGGACGCCGTGGCAGCGGCAGCGAGGACATCGCCTGGCCGGGCGCCACCGGTAGCCTGCGGAACGCCCGCATTCCCCGCCACCGCTTCGAGGAGCCCGTCCCGTGACCGGACCCATGGAACATCTGAGCAGCTCCCGCCCCGGCGGGAGCGGGCAGGCCCGTGTCGTGCGCCCTCCCCGGTCCGACGACACGGCGCAGCACCCCGTGGCTCCCGCTGCCGCGGTCACGGCCGAACCCGGCCGTGACCTCCCGGTGCCGACGGCGGAGCACGACCCGGCCGGGGACGAACCGGCCGCGCGCCTCTGGCAGGGCGATCCCGGCACGCTGCCGGCGGCCGCCCGGCGGGCGCTGGCAGCCCTGGTCCGCGGCCCGTACCTGTCGGGCGCGGACGACGACGAGACCTGGCGCGACCTGCTGGCCCACCTCGACGCCGTCCGCGCGCGGCTCGCCGACATGTACCTGGACGTGGTTCTGGACCACGACGACCAGATCGCGTTCGTGCGCGACGCCACGGCCGCGACGGACGCGCCGCCGGTGGTGCGCGAGGTGCCGCTGTCGTTCCTCGACACCGTCCTGCTGCTGCACCTGCGCACGCGCCTGCTGGAGTCGCCCGGCCAGGACGTGGTGGCCGACCTCGACGACGTCAGCGACCGCCTGCACCCGTTCCGGCGCCGCAGCGGCGTCGACGGCATGGGGTTCGACGCGGGGCTCGAAGCCGGGTGGGACCGGCTCGTCGCGGCGGGGATCCTCCGGCCGTCCGGCTCGGGCCGGCGCTGCGTCGTGTCACCCGTCCTGCGCACCCTCTTCGGAGCCGACGAGATCCAGGCCGTCCAGGCCGAGTACGCCCGACTCAGCAGGGAGGGGCTGTGAGCATGCAGAGCACCGGCACGCACCCGGGACAGTGGCGCCTCGCCCGCGTCGAGGTCGTCAACTGGGGGACGTTCACCGGCCACCACCGCATTGACGTCGCACGGCAGGGCTTCCTGCTCACGGGGCACTCGGGCTCGGGCAAGTCGTCGCTGGTCGACGCCGTGGCCGCGGTCCTCACGCCGCCCGCGGACCTGCGGTTCAACGCCGCCGCGGCCGCCGCCGTCGCGGGCGGGCGGGGCGACCGGTCGGTGACCAGCTACGTGCGCGGCGCCTGGCGGCACCGCACCGACGACGCCACGGGCGAGGCCGTCGCCGAGACCCTGCGTCCCGGGACGACGTGGAGCGGGGTCCTGCTGCGCTACGACGACGGCACCGGCCAGGTCGCGACGCTCGTGCGCCTCATGCTGCTGCGACGTGCCGCGGCACAGGCCTCGGACATGTACGTGTATCAGCCGGGCGCGGTCGACCTGCTCGACCTCGAACCGTTCGTGCGCACCGGGCTCGACGCCCCCGGACTGCGCGCGCACCTTCCCGAGGCCACGGTGTCGGACCGGCACGCCGGGTTCGCGTCGGCGTTCAGCGAGCGCCTCGGCGTGGGCGACCCGAGCGCGCTCGTGCTGCTGCACCGGACACAGTCGGCGAAGAACCTGGGCAGCCTGGACAGCCTCTTCCGGGACTACATGCTCGACGAGCCGATCACGTTCGGCCTGGCCGAGGCCGCCTCGCAGCAGTTCGCCGAGGTGTCGCGCGCCCACACCCGGATCGCGGAGGCGCGGCGCCAGCTCGAGGCCCTCGACCAGCTCGCGCCCCTGTGCCGGCGGTACGACGACGGCGCCGCCTCCGCGGTCCAGGCCGCGACGCTGCACGGGTCGCTGGAGCCGTACCGGGACGCGCTCAAGCTGGAGCTCGCCACGGCCGCGCTCGGTGACGCGCAGCGCTACGAGGACACGGCCGCCCACGACCGTGACGCCGCCGACGCCGAGGTGGAACAGGCACTGAGCGCGCACCGGCAGGCGGTGAACGTCACGCAGGTGCGCGGCGGCCAGGCGATGGCGACGCAGGGCGACCGCCTGCAGCGGGCGGGCGAGATCGCGGCGGGCATCCGCACCCGGCGCGGGGAGCTCGCGGCGGACCTGCGGTCGGTGGGCCTGGCCGCCCCGGACTCGTACGCCGAGTTCTCGGCGCTCCGCGAGCTCGCTCGCTCGGAGCTGGCCGCCGGTGAGGGCGCCGACGCCCTGACGGGGTCGCTGCCCGTGCTCACCGGGCCGGTGGCGCAGATGCGCAAGGCGCACGAGACGCGGGCGGCGGTCGCCATCGCGCACGCCGAGATCTCCGCACAGGTGCAGGCGCTGCGGACGTCGGGCAGCAACCTCCCGGCCGACCTGCTGGCCGCACGGCGCGCGCTGTGCGAGGCGACGGGGATCGCCGAGTCGGCGCTGCGGTTCGCCGCGGAGCTCATCGAGATCCGGCCCGGCGAGGAGCGCTGGACGGGCGCCGTCGAGCGGGTGCTGCGTCCGCTCGCGACGACCCTGCTCGTGCCGTCGGCGCACCGCGAGGCGGTGCGGTACGCGGTGGACTCCGCGGACCTCGGCACGCGCCTGGAGTACCGGGTGGTGAGTGTGCGCCAGGACGCACCGCGCGCGGCGTCGGCGCCGGACTCCCTGATCCACAAGGTCCGGGTGGCCGACGGCCCGGCGTCGGGCTGGCTGCAGCGTCACCTGTCGGACTACGACTACCTCTGCGTCGAGGACGCCTCCGGGTTCGACGACGCGGAGCGCGCGGTCACGCCCGCCGGCCAGGTCAAGCACGCGAGCGACCACGTGACCAAGGACGACGCGGCGGGCGACCCGGCCACGTGGATCCTCGGCACGGACGTCACCGACAAGCTCGACCACCTGCTCGGCAAGGCCCGCGACGTGCAGGCCCGCCTCACCGCGGCCGAGGACGCGGTCGCCGCCGCGACGAACGCCGAGCGAGACCGCCTGCAGCGCGCGTTCGCCCTGCGACAGGTGCAGCGCCGCGAGTGGCGCGACGTCGACATCGAGACGGCCGAGCAGGACCTGGCGGAGGCACAGCACACGTTCGACTCGCTGCTCAGCGGCACCCAGGACCTCGCCGCCGCCGAGCACGACGTCGCGGCCGCCGAGCGACGGCTGACCGCCGCACGCCTCACCTCGGCCGCCGCCGCGGACGTGCTCGCCGAGGCCCGGGCCGCGCGGCGCGCGATCGAGCGGGTGGTGAAGGAGCTGCGCGGCACGGGGTCCGGCACGATCCCGGACGCGCACCGGGCCGAGCTGGAGCGGCGCTACGCGCAGGTCCGGCCGACGGTCACGCACGAGGTGGTGGACGAGGTCTCGCTCGTCGTGTCCCGCACGCTCGACGGCGAGCGGGAGGCCGGGCTGCGCACGTCGGGCGCGGCCGAGCGGGAGATCAGCGCGCTGCTCGGGGAGTTCCGGCGGAGCTGGCCCGCGCTCACGCGCGACCTCAGCGGGAACGTCGGGGACCGCGGGCGCTACCTCGGGCTCGCCGAGGAGATCCGCACCCGGCGCCTGCCCGAGCTGGAGGCCGAGCTGGAGCAGATGCTGCTGCGGGGCGCGCAGCGCGCGCTCGACCGGCTCGCCGCCGAGATCCGGCAGGCCCCGTCGGTGATCCGGGAGCGGATCGTGCCGGTGAACGAGTCGCTGCGCCGCTCCGCGTACGGTCCCGGCCGCTACCTGGAGATCCGGGTCAAGGAGCAGCAGCCCGCTGCCGTGCGGGAGTTCCTGGACGCGCTGGACGGTCTCGCGGCGGACCGTGCCGCGTCGATGCCCCGGCTGGAGCGCCTGATGCGCCGGCTCGCGTCGGCGGACCCGGCGGACCGGGCGTGGCGCGACCTGTGCCTGGACACGCGGCGGCACGTGCGCTTCACGGGCGTCGAGCTGGACGGCGCGGGCATGACGCTGGACGTGCACGAGTCGTCCGCCGGGCTGTCCGGCGGACAGCGCCAGAAGCTCGTGGTGTTCTGCCTGGCCGCGGCCCTGCGCTACCGCCTCGCGGTGTCGGACGACGGCACCCCTGCGTACGGGTCGGTGATTCTGGACGAGGCCTTCGACAAGGCCGACACCGCGTTCACGCGCACCGCGATGGACACGTTCCGGGACTTCGGGTTCCACATGATCCTGGCGACCCCGCTCAAGCTGCTCCAGACGCTGGAGGAGTACGTGGGCGGCGTCGGCCTGGCGACGTGCACGGACGGGCGTGACTCGCGGATCGACGTCGTCGCCCTGGACCGGGCCCAGGTCGCCGAGCCCACGCCCACCGCGTAGCGGTCCGCCGCGACGGTCAGCGAGGTCCCGCCGGGGTCCGGGCGTCGGCGAGACCGCGCTCGTAGGCCTCGCGGGAGCCCTCTCGGAAGAGGTCGTCGGTGCTGGGGCGCACCAGGGAACGCGCGCCCGGGCCGTCGTCGTCGGACACGTACCGCGCGAGGCCGCGGACGACGGCGACCGCGCGCCCCGTCGCCTTGCCCCGGACCAGCTCCGTGGCGGAGGCCACCTCGTCGGCCACGGCCGTGACCGTGACGTTCAGGGGCCTGCCGTGGCTGTCGGTGCCGCCGCGCAGGTCGTCGGTGGGTGAGAGGCCGGCGGCGCCGACGGCGATGTCCACGAGGGCGTCGCGCCAGGGCCGGCCGGCGGTGTCCGTGACGACGACCCCCAGCCGGTCCAGCCCGAACCGGCCCTGCAGCGCGGCCCGGATCCGGCGCGCGGACTCGTCCGGGTCCTGCGGCAGCAGCAGGATCGTGCCCTCGGGGGTGTTCGACGCGTCCACCCCCGCCGCGGCCATCACCAGGCCGAGCCGGTTCTCCACGATCCGCAGCGGCGGCACGCCGGGGCGCTCGCGCGTCGCGACGACGCGGACGGTCTCGTCGGTGATCGCCTGCTCACGGTCGTCGGCCGCGACCACCCGGCCCTCCGCCTTCGAGACGATCTTCGAGGTCACGGCGACGACGTCGCCGTCGGCGGGCCGGTCGTCACGGTCCTGCGCGGCGAGCAGGTCGCCGATCACGACGCCGAGGTCGGTTCCGGGTGCGATCTCGGGCAGCCCGTCGGGCGCCCATACGCTGAGGCGGTGCATGGCGGCATTGTCTCCCGCGTGCCGTCCGGTCCCGGTAAGGCTCAGTGCGTGAGCCCCGGCAGGACCTCGGCCGCGTAGGCGTCGACCCAGGCCCGGGTGCCGGGGCCGGCGTCGTGCACGTAGATCCGGTCGAACCCCAGGTCGAGCAGGCTCTGCAGGTGCTTGCGGTGCGCCGCGAGATCGTCGGAGACGAGCACGCGGCCCGCGAAGTCCTCCGGCCGGAGCAGACGTGCCACGACGGCGACGTCGTGCGGTGAGCGGAGGTCGGAGCGGGGCAGGCGGGCCGACCCGACGGGCGGGTTCGCCAGCAGGTTCTCCTCGGCCTGCGCGGGGTCCGGCGCCCACGAGACCGGGACCTGGACCACCTTCGGCATCGTGTCCGGGTCCTTCCCGGCCTCGCGTGCCCCCGCGGCGAACCGGTCCAGCAGCACCTGGAGACGTTCGGGCGGCGCGGCCATCGTGATCAGGCCGTCGGCCTGGCGGCCGGCGCGCCGCGCGGTGACGGGCCCGCCCGTGGCGACGAGGACCTCGGGGGCCGTGTCCGGCGCGGTCCACAGCCGGGTCGCCTCCAGCCGGAAGTACTGGCCGGCGAACCGGACGTCGCGCCCGGAGGGTGCCGCGAACAGCTTCTTGACGAGGTCGACCGCCTCGAACAGCCGCGCGATCCGCCCCGGTGCCTCCGGCCAGTAGCCGCCGGTGACGTGCTCGTCGACGGCGTCGCCGCTCGCCACGCCCAGCCAGTGCCGCCCGGGGTTCATCGCCGCGAGCGTCGCCGACGCCTGCGCGAGCACCGCCGGGTGCATCCGGTTCCCGGGGACGGCGACCGGGCCGAGATCACCGGCGGTCCGCTCCCCCACGGCACCGAGCACGTCCCAGACGAACCCCGCCTGCCCCTGCCGCGGCGTCCAGGGCTGGAACCGGTCGGTGGCCATGACGCCGGACAGGCCCCGCGCCTCCGCGTACGCCGCCAGTTCCACCGCGTCCCGCGGGTGCAGCGTCTCGAGCATCGCCGCCAGACCGATCGTCGCCACGGTGCGACCCTATCCCGACCGCCCGAGCAGGTTCACGAAGACACCGATCACGGTCACGGTCGGGGTCGGGGTCATCTCCACGCGACGACACCCACGGCGGGACGGGGAGAAGTCCCCGCTGCGCACACCATGCCTGGCCACGACAAGGCGCGACGCGCCCTGGTAGCGTCCCCGACCTGAGGGGCAGGGACGTCACCTGGCCCGATGCTGGTGAACGCGACCAAGGAGACGGATGCGGTCCATGTTTCAGCTGCGACGGACCGGCGTGGTGCTGTTCGGCGTCGGTGTGCTGGCGTCGTGCTCGGGCGGCTCGGAGGCCGGGCCCCTGGAGCAGCCGCCGGAGCCTGCTTCCGCGACGACGGAGTACACCGCCGCCTACGACGACGTCGTCGACGCGCTCGAGCACTCGGCTCCCGACGTCGAGTGGACGGCGGAGGACCGCTTCCCGCAGCTCACCGAGCAGGACGACGGCCGGTGCGTGCTCGTGCTCGCCGAGAGCCTGAGCGAGGGCGACCTGTACGAGTCCACCGGAGGTCTCGCCGACCTGGCCGCCGATCTCGACCCGGTGCTGGAGAAGCACGGCTTCGACCCGCTGTCCGCCGTGATCTACCCCGAGAACGGGGGCGACGTGTACGTGTCGGCGACCGACCCGACCGGCTGGGAGCTCGAGGTCGCGGCGTACCCGCCGGTCGTCGAGATCTCCGGACCGGTCGAGACCGACGAGTGCGACGAGAGCGTCCTCGGGGAGTCGTGAGACCCTCGCGGACCCGAGAGGCCCGCACAGCGGTCGGATCCCATCCGGGCTGTGGATGACGGAGCGCCGGGCGGTGCGGAGTCTGGGACACTTGTCGCATGAGTACTCCGATCCCCGCCGGGCACACGGACCCGGCCATGACCACCGCCGACGCATCTGAGACGACCCTGTCGCACCCGGCCTCCGCGGCCGCCGGTGCCGACGTCGTCCGCGCGGTGGTCAAGGGGGTACCCGATCGGGTGAGCACGGACGGGCTGGAGGAGAAGCTCGACGCGCGCTGGAGCGACGAGAGCACGTTCGCGTTCGACCGCAGCAGGACCCGTGAGCAGATCTTCTCGATCGACACGCCGCCGCCCACGGTGTCCGGCGCGCTGCACGTGGGCCACGTGTTCTCCTACACGCACACCGACGTGGTCGCCCGCTACAAGCGCATGTGCGGGTACGAGGTGTTCTACCCGATGGGCTGGGACGACAACGGCCTGCCCACCGAGCGCCGCGTGCAGAACTACTACGGCGTGCGCTGCGACCCGTCGCTGCCCTACGTGGAGGGCTTCGAGCCGCCGCACGAGGGCACCGACGGCAAGAACGTGAAGCCCGCCGACCAGGTGCCGGTCAGCCGCCGCAACTTCATCGAGCTCTGCGAGCGCCTCACGACGGAGGACGAGCAGAAGTTCGAGGAGGTGTGGCGCCGGCTCGGCCTGTCGGTCGACTGGTCGCAGACGTACCAGACCATCGAGGCGAGCTCGATCGCGACGGCCCAGCGGGCGTTCACCCGCAACCTCGCGCGCGGCGAGGCCTACCAGGCCGAGGCGCCGGGGCTGTGGGACGTGACGTTCCAGACGGCGGTCGCGCAGGCCGAGTTGGAGGCGCGGGACTACCCGGGGCACTACCACAAGGTGGCGTTCGGCCGGCCTGACGGGGAGAGCGTGTTCATCGAGACCACGCGCCCGGAGCTGATCCCGGCCGTGGTGGCGCTCATCGCCCACCCGGACGACGAGCGCTACCAGCACCTGTTCGGCACGACGGCGACGTCCCCGCTGTTCGGCGTCGAGGTGCCGGTGCTGGCGCACCACGCGGCCGAGCCGGACAAGGGCGCGGGTATCGCGATGTGCTGCACCTTCGGCGACCTGACCGACGTGCAGTGGTGGCGTGAGCTGCGGCTGCCGATGCGCTCCATCGTGCAGCGCGACGGCCGGATCACCCGCGAGGTGCCCGCCTGGATCGAGGGCGGTGCCGGCGAGGCCTTGTTCGGCGAGATCTCCGGCATGACGACGTTCAGCGCGCGCAAGGCGATCGTCGATGCGCTGCGTACCTCGGGCGACCTGGCGGGCGAGCCGGTGGCGACGCAGCGCATGGCGAACTTCTACGAGAAGGGCGACAAGCCGCTGGAGATCGTCACGTCGCGCCAGTGGTACATCCGCAACGGCGGCAAGGACGTGAAGCTGCGCGACGAGCTGCTGGCCCGTGGCAAGGAGCTCGACTTCCACCCCGACCACATGCGCGTGCGCTACGAGAACTGGGTGGGCGGGCTGAACGGCGACTGGCTGATCAGCCGGCAGCGGTTCTTCGGCGTGCCGATCCCCCTCTGGTACCCGGTGCTGGCCTCCGGCGAGGTGGACCACGAGAACCCGATCGTGCCCCCCGAGGAGCACCTTCCGGTGGACCCGACGTCGGAGGCACCCACGGGCTACGCCGAGAACCAGCGCGGCCAGGCCGGCGGGTTCGTGGGCGACGCCGACGTGATGGACACCTGGGCGACGTCGTCGCTCACCCCGCAGATCGTGGGCGGCTGGGAGCGCGACGAGGACCTGTGGCCGCGCGTGTTCCCGATGGACCTGCGCCCACAGGGCCAGGACATCATCCGCACCTGGCTGTTCTCCAGCGTGGTGCGCGCGCACCTCGAGAACGACGCGCTGCCCTGGAAGAACGCGACGATCAGCGGCTGGATCCTCGACCCGGACCGCAAGAAGATGTCGAAGTCCAAGGGCAACGTGGTCACGCCGATGGGCCTGCTCGTGGAGCACGGCTCGGACGCGGTGCGCTACTGGGCCGCGTCCGCTCGGCTCGGCGCGGACGCCGCGTTCGAGGTGGGCCAGATGAAGGTCGGCCGCCGCCTGGCGATCAAGGTGCTCAACGCGTCGAAGTTCGCACTGTCCTTCGGGCTGGACCCGGAGTCCGGCACGGGAGAGGTCCTGCTGGACCCGTCCGCCGTGACCGTCGACCTCGACCGTGCGATGCTCGCCGGCCTCGCGACGGTGACCGAGCAGGCCACGGCCGCGCTGGAGGCGTACGACCACACGCGGGCGCTCGAAGTGACCGAGACGTTCTTCTGGACGTTCTGCGACGACTACCTGGAGCTCGTCAAGGACCGGGCCTACGGGGGCGCGGACGCGGAGCCCTCGGCCGAGACCGTCTCGGCGCGCACCGCGCTGGCGATCGCGCTGGACACGGTGCTCCGCCTGCTGGCACCGTATCTGCCGTTCGCCACGGAAGAGGTGTGGTCCTGGTGGCGTGAGGGCACCGTGCACCGCGCCGACTGGCCGACGGCGGAGCCCCTGCGGGCGGCCGCCGCGGGTGCCGAGGCAAGCCACCTGGCCGCGGCAGGCAACGCGCTGGCGGCGCTCCGCAAGGTCAAGTCGGAGGCGAAGACGTCGATGCGGGCCCCCGTGCTCGCCGCCACCCTCACCGTGCCCGCGGAGAGCCTGCCGGCCGTCGAGGCGGCCGTCGGCGACGTCCGCGCGGCGGGCCGGGTGACCGGTGACCTGACCCTGGTCGCGGCCACCAGCGGCGAGTTCGACCTGACGGTCCAGGGCGGCATCGTGACGTCCGGCGTCGAGCTCGGTGAGCCGGAGCCCCGCAAGAAGGGCTGACACGACGGCGGGTCTCGCCGCCTCCGGCCGTCGTGCCCGAGGCGGCGAGACCCGCCGTCCTGCTGTACCGAGGCGACCGGCCCCGTCGGTCGAGTCAGTCGAGTCAGTCGAGTCAGTTGAGCATCAGGACGACCGCGTCGCCGGCGTCGGCGGCCGCGGTGAAGAACTGGCCGAGCTCGTCATAGACACCGGCGAGGACGTCGATCCGCTCCTCCGGCGGGTGCTCCGTCGGGTCCGGACAGCCCTCGCACACCGCGACGTCGTAGTGGGTCGCCAGCTCGTCGAACGGCGTCCCGGTGAAGAACCCGGCGGCGACGGCGACGGCGTCGGACGGGAGCAGGCGGGCGGTGCCGATCGCGCCCGGGAGGCCCAGCGGTTCACCACCCTGGACGACGTCGATCCCCAGACCGCCGTGCTCCCGCAGGAGCCCGTGCAGGCCACCCCAGGCGAGGCCGATGGTGAAGTACTGCGCCTCGGTGGGCGGGACGTCGCGCTCCACCCACTCGTCGGCGAGCGCTTCGACGCGCGCAGCCACCCACTCGTCGTCGCCGGACGCCCTGGCCGCGTCGTCTGCGCCGAGCCGTGCGTATTCGCAGTGGACTCCGCTCAACGCCGCGGCGAGGCTCGGTCGGTACCCCTCGTAGTTGCCCATGGCCGGGCACGCTAGCGACTCACGTCACACGGCGGGTCGGGCATAACGAACAGACCGTCCGCAACGCCTCTGAACGCCAGCACCCTTTACAAACGCTTCACATTCGTGGGCGTTTGCGAAGCGGCTTCACAGAAGGCACACCGGACGTAGCGGTCAGAGGCGTCGCCGACGGGGACGTCGCGGCCGGACGGTCCCGAGCCGTTCAGGCGCGCTCACCACGCAGCCGGACGTCGTCCCCCGACATGGCCGCCGCGACCTCGCGCGGGGTGTCCTCGTCGTGCCAGCGGAGCGTCGCGGCGACACCGTCGGTGATGCCGCCAGGCCCCACGCCCACCGAACCCTCGGGAGAGAACGTGAGCCCGGCGTCCTGGCCGATCGCCGCGCGGACCAGCGCCACGGCGGCCGGCAGCTCCTCGATGCCGTCGCGCACCCCCAGCGCCTCGAGCCCCGCGCGGTCCTGCGCGATGTGTACCGGGTCCGGCCCGATCCAGAGGGTGCGCCCGTTCATCCGCCCGGTGCCGGCCCCGTACTCCTCGTCCAGGACGAGCTCTGCCACCTGCCCGCGCCCGAGCACGGCGACGACGTCGCCCACCGACGCGACCGCGCCCTCGTCGCGCCCGAGACCCTGCCGCAGGTCCGCGAGCACGCGCTCGCGCCGTCGCTCGCGAAAGCTGTCCAGCGCCTCGGCGACCCGCTCGGCGAACACGCTGCCCGCCGCGCCGTTCGACCCCGTGCCGCCGACGTCCGCGAGGCCGCCCCGGACTCCTCCGGGAAGCTCGACGCAGCTGTCGGAGACGAGGCGGTGCAGAGACTCGCGCACGCGCGAGACGCTGCGCGTGTCGCCCGTGAGGACCACGAGCTCAGGCTTGTGCTCCTCCACACGGCGCCCTATCTCGGCCGCGACCGCCGTCGCGTTCCGCTCCCAGGAGTCCTCGGCCCGGGCCTCGATCCGCGCTTGCCCCGTGCCGGGCGAGCCAGGCTTCCCGATCTCGTCGTGCGGGGCGGTGTACTGCTGGTGCGAACGACCGTCCCTGCCCGCCCGCGTGAAGTCGACGCCCTGCCGATCGATGGCCGCCACCAGCAGCTCCACCGTCTCGTCCGCGGCGCGCACCGCCTGGAGCAGCTCGGGCACCGGGGACCAGGTCGCCGTGGTCGACGTCGGCGGCTCCTGCAGCACGCGGTCCACCAGCACACCGGTGTCGTCGGCGATCACGACGCGGCCGTGGGGTCCCGCCTGCCAGGTCGGTCGGTCGACCGCCTCCTCGACACGGTCCAGCACACCGGCCGGCGCCCCCTGTGCCGCGAGCGACTTCCGCGCGGCGCGCCACCGGTTCGCGACGTCGCGATCAGCGGCCTTGTCGGACGGCGTGGCGTCCAGGTACAGGGTGGCGAACGGTCCCGGGTGTCCGAGGAGCGGCTTGAGCCAGTCGATCTTCATTCCGGCCTCCTGGTCCGACGGTGATCCTCATCGATCCCTCCAGCCTCCGACGAATCGCTGGCCGACGCCACCCCTGAACCAGGATTTTTCTTGGCGATCTCATGACAATGAGGAGGACGCCGGGTGCCGCCTGCGGCTCCGGGCAGAGAGCTCCCCTCGATCAGAAGGCATCTCTTCAAGCGTAGGTGTCGAGCTCCGGCATCGTCTCCCCGGCGTGCTCGCGCGCGATCAGCTCGTGTCGCCGGATGACCTCGCTGACGATGAACTGCCGGAACTGCACGGCGAAGTCCGGGTCGAGCCCCGAGGCCTCCGCGATCCCCGTGAGCCGGTCGATCTGCTGGGCGTCGCGCGAAGGGTCCGCCGGCGGGAGGTGGCCCACGGCCTTGAGCTCCCCCACCTGACGGGTCAGCTCGAAGCGTTCAGCCAGCAGATGCACCAGGGCCGCGTCGATGTTGTCGATGCTCGCGCGCAGGCGGAGGATCTCCGTGGGCATCCGCGAAGCGGCAGGATCCGAGGTCATGAACACGAGGCTAACCCCGCGCGCGAGGTCGGGCTCGCTCGTGCCGGTCCTCGGACCGCAGGACCTGTGCGAGTTCTGTCACGGGTCGTACCCGGGGGTACAGTCTGGTTCGCACGCCTGCGACCGGAGGCCGGTGCGCGGGAAGCGCGACCCGGCCCCGTCCCACACCCCCTTCATCCAGCGGAGCTCAGCACCATGACAGCAGCCTCCACACCGGCCGTGGTGAACGTGCCCGAGGGCACCAGCATCAACACGATCCTGCGGGACCGTGTCGCCCGGGCCGGCGGCGAGACGCTGATCGAGCGTCGCGACACCCTCGACGGTCCGTGGATCCCGGTCACCGCGACCGCGTTCGAGCACGAGGTCCTGGCGGTGGCCCGCGGGTTGATCGCCCGGGGCGTCGGCCAGGGTGACCGGATCGGGATCATGTCCCGCACCCGCTACGAGTGGACGCTGCTCGACTTCGCGATCTGGGCCGCCGGGGCCGTCCCCGTCCCGGTGTACGAGACCTCCTCGGCCGACCAGGTCCGGTGGATCTGCTCCGACGCCGGAGTCCGGCTGGTCTTCGCCGAGTCCGCCGGGCACGACGAGACCATCGGGCGGGTCCGGCACACGCTCCCGGGTCTGGAGGACGTCCTCGTCATCGACGACGGCGCGGTGGCCGACCTGCGCGACGCGGGCTCGCACCTGCCCGTGCTGGCCGTCACCGAGCGCCGCGACGCCGTGCGCCGGGACGACCTCGCCACGATCATCTACACCTCGGGCTCCACGGGTCGCCCCAAAGGCGTCGAGATCACCCACGGCGCCTTCGCGCACCTGACGATGAACGCCGCCGTGGCGATCCCGGAGATGCTCGCCGCCCCGGGGTCCCGCACCCTGCTGTTCCTTCCGCTCGCGCACGTGTTCGCGCGCTTCGTGCAGGTCGCCGTCGTCGCGGGGAACTCGGTGCTCGGCCATGCGCCGGACGTCAAGAACCTCGTCGCCGACCTCGGCACCTTCCGGCCCACCTACCTGCTCGCCGTCCCGCGCGTGTTCGAGAAGGTGTTCAACTCGGCGGAGGCCAAGGCGTCCGCCTCCCCCGTGCGGCGCGCGATCTTCTCGTGGGCGGTCCAGGTCGCCGCGAGCTTCTCGACCGCCCTGGACACCCCGTCGGGACCGGGAGCCCGCCTGCGTCTGTCGCACGGCATCGCCGACCGGCTCGTCTACTCCCGGCTCCGCGCCGGCCTGGGCGGGCGCCTGGAGTGGGCGGTGTCCGGCGGCGCGCCGCTCGGCGAGCGGCTCGGGCACTTCTTCCGTGGCGTCGGCGTGACGATCCTCGAGGGCTACGGCCTGACGGAGACCACCGCGCCGACGTCGGTCAACCGGCCGGCGCACACGAAGATCGGGACGGTCGGACCGCCGCTGCCGGGCACGTCCGTCGCGATCGCCGACGACGGCGAGGTGCTGCTCGCCGGGCCGCACCTCTTCCGCGGCTATCACCATCAGCCGCAGCTCTCGGCGGAGGCCCTGGTCGACGGCTGGTTCCGCACCGGCGACCTCGGGACGCTCGACGAGGACGGGTTCCTGCGGATCACGGGACGCAAGAAGGAGATCATCGTCACCGCGGGCGGCAAGAACGTCGCGCCGGCTCCGCTGGAGGACGCCGTGCGCTCGCACCCGCTCGTCAGCCAGGTGGTCGCCGTGGGCGACCAGCGGCCGTTCGTCGGCGCCCTCGTCACCCTGGACCCCGAGATGCTGCCCGGCTGGTGCGCCAACCGCGGGCTGCCGCACCTGAGCGTCTCCGAGGCGCGGGTGCACCCCGCGGTGCTCAAGGCGCTGGACGAGGCGGTCCAGCAGGCGAACGCCACCGTGTCCCAGGCCGAGTCGATCCGCAAGGTGAACGTCCTGGACTTCGACTTCACCGAGCAGAACGGCTACCTGACGCCGTCGACCAAGGTGAAGCGCGGCATGGTGATCGAGGACCTCGCCCACCTGGTGGACGAGCTCTACGCCACGAGCGACCCGGCCCCGGCCGCCGCCCCGTAGGGCTCGGCCGGCCGCCGGGGCCGCGACGTCTCCGGTGCGAGGCAGCCTCGCGCGGCGGTCAGGCCGACTTCTCGCGGGGCTGGCGGCCGCGGACCGTGCTGCGTCGCGGGACCACCGTCGGGTTGACGTTCTCCAGCACGACGTCACGCGTGATGACCACGCGTTCGATGTCGTCCCGGCTCGGCACGTCGAACATGACCTGCTGCAGCACCTCTTCGAGGATGGCTCGCAGGCCGCGGGCGCCGGTGCCCCGGAGCAGAGCCTGGTCGGCGATCGCCCCGACGGCGTCTTCCTCGAACTGGAGCTCGACACCGTCGATCTGGAACATGCGCTGGTACTGCTTCACGAGCGCGTTGCGCGGCTCCGTGAGGATGCGGACCAGGGCGCCCTGGTCGAGCGGCGACACCGACGCCACGACCGGCAGGCGCCCGATGAACTCGGGGATCAGGCCGTACTTCTGCAGGTCCTCGGGACGGACCTCGGCGAACAGGTCCTCGTCCGTCCCCGTCTCCATCGGCGCGGCGAACCCGATGCCGCGCTTGCGGGCGCGGGACGCCACGATGTCGTCCAGCCCGGCGAACGCGCCGGCGACGATGAACAGCACGTTCGTGGTGTCGATCTGGATGAACTCCTGGTGCGGGTGCTTCCGCCCGCCCTGCGGCGGGACCGAGGCGCTCGTCCCCTCGATGATCTTCAGCAGCGCCTGCTGCACGCCCTCCCCGGACACGTCACGGGTGATCGAGGGGTTCTCCGCCTTGCGGGCCACCTTGTCGACCTCGTCGATGTAGATGATCCCGGTCTCGGCCTTCTTGACGTCGAAGTCGGCGGCCTGGATGAGCTTCAGCAGGATGTTCTCGACGTCCTCGCCCACGTAGCCGGCCTCGGTCAGCGCCGTGGCGTCGGCGATGGCGAACGGGACGTTGAGCATCTTGGCGAGCGTCTGGGCCAGGTATGTCTTGCCCGTGCCGGTGGGCCCGATCAGCAGGATGTTCGACTTCGCGATCTCCACCTGGTCGGCGTCCTCCTGGCTCCCGGGCGCCTTCGGGCCGGTGCTCGCCTGGATCCGCTTGTAGTGGTTGTAGACCGCGACGGCCAGGGCCCGCTTGGCGGAATCCTGGCCGATGATGTATTGCTCGAGGAACTCGAAGATCTCGCGAGGCTTCGGCAGCTCGATGAGCCCGACCTCCGCCGACTCGTTCATCTCCTCGTCGATGATCTCGTTGCAGAGCTCGATGCACTCGTTGCAGATATAGACGCCAGGGCCCGCGATCAGCTTGATGACCTGCTTCTGGGACTTGCCGCAGAAGTTGCACTTCAGCAGCTCAGCGCCGTCGCCGATACGCGCCACGTGTTCGTCTCCTCGCTCCTGCGCTCTTCCGAGCGGTCCGGGCTCTGGTCGGGCGATCCTGTCTCGTCGGGAAACTTCCAGATCTCCAGGCGGGGCCGCCGGCCCCAGGTCGACTACCTTCTATTGGACACCACCGGAGGCCGGGTTGTCAGCCAGCCCTTCGGCGGGTCGTACAGGTGCAGTTTTCGCCCGCACCCGCAAGATTGCCATGATTTCGGCGGCGTGTCTCGTTTTTCCGCCCGCCGTGTCGCGGTGTGCCGGGGAGCGACCTCCCCGGCACAGCGCGACCGTGGTCAGGAGGCCGGGAGGGCCAGCGGCTTGCGCGACTCCAGCACCTGGTCGACCAGGCCGTAGTCCTTCGCCTCGGCGGCGGTGAGGATCTTGTCGCGCTCGATGTCGTCGCGGACCGCCTCCTGGGACTTGCCGGAGTGCCGCGCCAGGGTCTCCTCGAGCCACTCCCGCATCCGGATGAGCTCGTTGGCATGGATCTCGATGTCCGACGCCTGCGCGTAGCCACCGCCCTCCATCGCCGGCTGGTGGATGAGCACGCGGGCGTTCGGCAGCGCGAGACGCTTGCCCGGCTGGCCCGCCGCGAGCAGCACGGCCGCCGCGGAGGCGGCCTGCCCGAGGCAGACCGTCTGGATCTGCGGCTTGATGTACTGCATCGTGTCGTACAGCGCCGTCATGGCCGTGAACGAGCCGCCGGGGCTGTTGATGTACAGGATGATGTCGCGGTCCGGGTCCTGGGACTCCAGGACGAGGAGCTGCGCCATCACGTCGTCGGCGGACGCGTCGTCCACCTGGACGCCCAAGAAGATGATGCGGTCCTCGAACAGCTTGGTGTACGGGTCCTGCCGCTTGAATCCGTAGGCGGTGCGCTCCTCGAACTGGGGCAGCACGTAACGGTTCGACGGCGCGCCGTACGGCAGTCCGACACCGCCGGGACGGCGTGCGGACGAACCGGCCAGGCGTTCGGCCGCCGCCAGGAACTGGGCTTCAGGGCTCACTGTGGTCTCCTCGATCCTCGAAGTCTTCTCGGCGCCGTCAGGACGCGCTGTTCATGCCGCCGCCGCCGGCCAGGGCCGCGTTCTCGACGACGTGGTCGATGAAGCCGTACTCGAGCGCCTCGGGCGCCGTGAACCACTTGTCCCGGTCGCTGTCGCGGGTGACCTCCTCCAGCGTGTGGCCGGTCTGCTCCGCCGTGAGCCCCGCGAGCACCTTCTTCATGTGCATGATCAGCTCGGCGTTGATCCGCACGTCGGTCGCGGTACCCCCGATGCCGCCGGAGGGCTGGTGCATCATCACCCGGGCGTGCGGGGTCGCGTAGCGCTTGCTCTTCGCGCCGGAGCTGAGCAGGAACTGACCCATCGAGGCCGCCATGCCCATGGCCACGGTCGCCACGTCGGGCTGCACGAACTGCATGGTGTCGTAGATCGCCATACCGGCGGTGATGGAGCCGCCGGGGCTGTTGATGTAGAGCCAGATGTCCTTGGTCGGGTCCTCGGCCGCGAGAAGCATCATCTGGGCGCAGATCGCGTTGGCGTTGTCGTCACGCACCTCCGAGCCGAGCCAGATGATGCGTTCCTTCAGGAGCCGGTTGTAGATCGAGTCGTTGAGGCCCAGGTTCGACCCCTCCCCCCGCGCCACCGGCCCAGCGTCTGTCCGCAGATCGTTCACGTCCCACTCCTCAGTGTCCGGCAGGTTCCTGGTCAAGCATGTCGATCGACCCTAACGCGCCCGCTGCCGCCGGAACTCCCTCGTAGGCCTTCGTTTCGCCGACAGCGCACGTGCGCTGCCCTCGGCGTAATCCGGAGGGTCGCGCGGGCGCGCCCGCCGCCGATCGCGGCCACCCGGGGACGACGACGCCCGGGGCCCCTCCCTGCGGAAGGCCACCCCGGGCGTCGTCGTGCACGGCCCGGCGGACGGTCAGGTCACGCCTTGGCCGGGGCCTCGGACTGCTCGCCCTCCGGCTGCTCGCCCTCGCCCTCCGCGTCGGCGGCGGCCTGCGCGTCGGCCATCGCCTGCTCCAGCGCCGACTGCTGGTCGTCGATCTCGTCCGAGCCGATGAACTCGGCCAGGTCCACGACGTTGCCCGCCGTGTCCTTGACCTCGATCTGGCGCAGCGCCACGGCCAGCGCCTTCGAACGCGCGACCTCGCCGACCATCGCCGGGACCTGGCCGCCCTGCTCGAGCGTCTGGATGAACTGCTGCGGCTCCATGCCGTACTGCTGCGACATGCTGACCAGGTACTCCACGAGCTCGCCCTGGCCGACCTTGACCTCGAGCTTCTCGGCGAGCGTGTCCAGCAGGATCTGGTTCTTCAGCGCCTTGGTCGCGTCCACGGTGACCTCGGCACGGTGCTCGTCGTCCTCCAGGCGGCTCTCCTGCTCCAGGTGACGGTGCACCTCGGCCTCGACCACGCCGGACGGGACCGGGACCTCGACGGTCTCGAGCAGCTTCTCCAGGAGGGCGTCTCGCGCGGCGACGGCCTGGTCCGAGCCCTTGCCCTGGGCGGCCTGCGTGCGCAGGTCCTCCTTGAGCTCGTCGAGCGTGTCGAACTCGGAGGCGAGCTGGGCGAAGTCGTCGTCGGCCTCGGGGAGGTCGCGCTGCTTCACGCTGGTCGCGGTGACGGTGACGTTCGCGTCCTGGCCCTCGTGGTCGCCGCCGGCGAGCGGCGCCGTGAAGGTGGTGGTCTCGTCGGCCGACAGGCCGGTCAGCGCCTCGTCCAGGCCCTCGAGCATGTTGCCCGAGCCGATCTGGTAGGACACGCCGGAGACCGAGTCGACCTCCTCGTCGCCGATCGTGGCGTTCAGGTCGATGACGACGTAGTCGCCGTCGGCGGCCGGGCGGTCCACGCCGACCAGCGTGCCGAACCGCTCACGGAGCGCGTCGAGCCGCTCGGTGACGTCCTCGTCCGTGACGGCCGCCGCGTCGACCCGCAGGTCGATGCTGTCCAGCTCGGGGAGCTCCAGCTCCGGGCGGATCTCGACGTCGGCCGTGAACTTCAGCTGGCCCTCGCCGGCCTTGACCGGGACCTCGGTGACGTCCACCGACGGCTGCGCGAGCGGGCGCAGCTCGTTCTCGGTGAGCGCCTGGCGGTAGAAGTCGTTGAGACCGTCGTTCACGGCGTGCTCCACGACGGCGCCCCAGCCGACCCGCTGGTCGATGATGCGCGGGGGGACCTTGCCCTTGCGGAAGCCGGGAATGTTCACCTGCTCCGCGATGTGCTTGTAGGCGTGGTCGATGCTCGGCACGAGCTCGTCGTAGTCCACCTCGACAGTCAGCTTGACCTTGGTGGGGTCCAGGGTCTCGACGGCGCTCTTCACTTCGTTGGTCTCCAGAGGATCGGTGGTGCGCTCACCCGGGAGCCTGGGGCCGTAGAGAAGTCACGACGACAGGAGCCACCTGGCGGGCGCGGGGATGCAGAATCGTGCGACAGGTGCACGGCTATCCCGATGATCTTACGCCCCACGGCCGTTCCTGCCGAATGCGCCGGACAACGTCACGACGCGGCCCTCCCACGCCCCACGGATGCTCGATCGCCGACGACGCCGGGCACCGGGCGCGCACGCGACCGGCGGCTTGCACCCGCCTCCCGCACGGCACACCATGCGCACATGGACGAGCTGAACCGGGCGATCGTCGAGCACCTGCTGCGCGACGGGCGTGCCACGTACCAGGAGGTCGGCAACTCCGTGGGGCTGTCGGCACCGGCCGTGAAGCGCCGCGTCGACCTCATGGTCGCGCGCGGGGAGATCGCCGGGTTCACCGTGCACGTCACGCCGGAGGCGATGGGCTGGACGCTGGAGGGCTACGTCGAGATCTTCTGCGACGGCATCGTCGCTCCCGCCGTGCTCCGCCGCGACCTGTCCCCGATCCCGGAGGTGGTCCGGGTGGCGACCGTCACCGGCGACGCCGACGCCATGGTGCACGTCGTCGCCGCCGACATGGCCGGGATCGAGCGCACGGTGGAGCGCATCCGGTCCGCCACGCACGTCGTCAAGACCCGCACCTCGATCGTGATGTCGCGCGTGGTGGACCGGCCCGAGGCCTGAGCCCACCGGGCACGGGGACGCCCCCGCCCGGGCCGGAGCGCGGCCGGCCGGTCGATCAACAACGTCCGCCGTACGATCAACCACCGCACGCACACCACGCCCAGGCTCGAGACATGCCTACACAGAGCGCCACCCCGGCCGGCGCGCCCCCGCCGGCCGCCCCGCCGGCCGCCCCGGCCATCCCGACCACGACGGAGCCGACCGCTTCGCCCCGGACGAGCTGGACGCCGCTGGTCGCGCTCAGCTCCGGGATCGCGATCCTCGTCGCGAGCGAGTTCCTGCCCGCCAGCGTCCTGCCGTCGCTCGCGGCCGACATCGGGGTCAGCGAGGGCACGGCGGGCCTGGCCGTCGCCGTGACGGCGATCGCCGGGGCGTTCACCGCACCGAGCATCGCCGTCCTCCTCCCCCGCACCGACCGGCGCACGGTGCTGGTCGGGCTGCTCGCGGCGGCAACCCTGTCGAACCTGGCGGTCGCCGTCGCGCCCGGCTTCGCCCTGCTGCTGATCGGCCGGCTCCTGCTCGGTGTCGCCGTCGCCGGATACTGGTCGTTCGCGTTCGGCGCCGGCACGCACGCGGTACCCGGCAAGGAGCGCGTGGTGTCGTCGGCGATCTCGTTCGGCGTCAGCATCGCGACCGTGCTCGGCGTCCCCCTCGGCTCCCTCGTGGGTGACGCCGTCGGCTGGCGGACCGCGTTCGGGGGCGCCGCCGTGCTCACCGCGCTCAGCGCGGTGGCGCTCGCCGTCGCCATGCCCTCCGTCCCGGCCCATCCGACGGCCGGCCTGCGGATGCTGCGGGAGGCCCTGCGCAACAGGCGGCTGATGGCCGGCATCGGCTGCGTCGTCCTCGTCGCGTTCGGCAACTTCGCGGCCTACCCGTACATCCGTATCGCGATCGAGCGCGTCGAGCCTGGCGCCGCGACCGGGATGCTCCTGGCATGGGGTGCGGGTGCGGTCGCGGGGACCGTCGTCGCCGGGCTGCTCGCACGGTGGCTGCGGCCGCTGGCCGCGGCCGCGCCCGTCGCGCTCGGCCTCGCCCTGGTGCTCGCGGCGACCGCGGAGTCCGTGCCGGTCCTGACGCTCGCGGTGGTCCTGTGGGGGTTCTCGTTCAACATGATCCCCGTCATCACGCAGCTCTGGGGTGCGCGGGTCGAGCCCGCGCGGGCCGAGTCGGCCATGTCGCTCACCGTCACGGCGTTCCAGGTGGCGATCACCGTGGGCGCCGCGCTGGGCGGGACCCTACTGGACGGGTACGGCGTCGGGCCGCTGCTGATGGTCGGCGCGGGGGCCGCGGTGGCGGCGGGGCTCGGCTGGGCGTTCCTGCGGATACCCCAGCGCTGACCGTCCGGAGAACGCCGTGCCGGCCAGCGCGGCCGCACCCGGTGCCACGGCGTCGGGTGCGGCCCGCCAGGCGAGCGGCGAGCTGCCGTGGTCGGCGGCGAACGCCCTGCTGAACGCGGCCACCGAGCCGTACCCGACCTCGAACGCGACCCGCGTCACCGGCAGGCACTGCCGCGCGAGCAGCGTGCGGGCGTGGTTCATGCGGGCCTCGCGCAGGATCCGCATCGGGCTGTACCCGGTCGCGCGGCGGAAGCGCTCCGTCAGCGCGGAGCGCGACAGGTGCACCAGACCCGCCATCCGGTCGAGGGTCCACTGCTCGCCCGGCGCGGCCGCGAGCGCCGCGACCACCTCGGCGACCTGCGCGTCGTCGGCCGCGCCGCGCGGCTCCGCGCCCCGGCCACCGAGCCCCTCGGCCTCGTGCCACACCGATGAGATCGCCGCACCGAGGAGGCCGGCGTAGGCCTCCGCGAACAGGTCGGCCTTGCACTGCACCGTGAGCGGGCAGGTCGTCACGAGCGTGACGATGGCGTCGTGCTCCCGTGCGAAACCGCGCAGGAGCAGCGGGCGTGGCAGCGGCGTGTCCGGGACGGACCGCCGCAGGTCTCCGTACACGAGGTCCGTCTCGACGTCGGCCGTGAGCCGGTGCGCCGTCCGCGGGCCGACGAGGACGGCGTCGCCCGGCAGGACCTGCGTGCGACCGTCCGCCGTCTCGAGCGTCACGGCACCGGACAGGACCAGCGCCCACAGCGCGGCGGGCCCCGACGGGGCCGTACCGACCGACAGCTTCTCGCGCCGCAGCGCCGTCATCTTCCACTCCACACGAGACGGAGCCACGACGGGGCGTCCGGTATTCCCGGCAGTCCCGCGGCCCCGGGCTCGGGCTCGGGGCCGTCTTCTCGTTTCGCCGCCGTCTCGCCCGCTCTGCCCCGGTGGCGACCCCGGACGTCTTCCGTTCGAACCCGCATAGTCTGAGGCCACCCGACGGAAGGACCGAGGCCATGGACCTGACCAAGCACGCCCACGCGTGCGTGAGCCTGGACAAGGACGGAGGCCGGCTCGTGGTCGACCCTGGTGCGTTCACGCCGGACGCCGCGCAGGTGGTCGCCGCGGCCGACGCGGTGCTGATCACCCACGAGCACGCCGACCACGTCGACGAGGACGTGATCACCGCTGCCCTGGCCACCCGTCCGGGGCTGACCGTCCACGGCCCGGACGCCGTGGTGAGCCGGTGGCGCGGCGAGCACCCCGGCCAGGTCGTCGCGGTGGCCGGCAGCGACCGGTTCACGACCGCGGGGTTCGACGTCGTCGCGCACGGCGCCACGCACGCGGAGATCCACACCGACATCCCCCGCCCGGCGAACGTCGGCTACCTGATCGACGACACCGTCTACCACCCCGGCGACGCGTACCACGTCCCGTCCGCGGCGGTCGGCACGCTCCTCCTGCCGACCAGCGGCCCCTGGACCAAGCTGAGCCTGGCGGCGGACTACGTGCGCGCGGTCCGGCCCGGGCGGCTCGTCCAGATCCACGAGGCCATGCTCAGCGAGATCGGGCAGCAGGCCACGGCACGGTTCCTCAGCCCCGCGATGCTGACCGAGGTTCCCCTGACGATCCTTCCGCCCGGCACGACCATCACGCTCTGACTCAGCACGGTCCAGCGGGAGGACCGCCCACCGGACGAGGTCCTGCCTCGTCGCCGAGAGGTCGGTCTCGTCCAGGGCGCCGACGAAGTGCTGCACGCCGGCCGCAAGAACAGGAGCATCCTTCCCGGGAAGGCACCTGCCGGCCGGGTGGTCCAGGTGCTGGGCTCGGGCCGGGGCGATGCCGTTCCGGTAGCCCCCACCGCGGCCTGCAGCCGGGACCTGACGCCGTCGGACATTCCCCGTTCGCGGCGCTCCCGTGCAATCAAGAATTCCTTGAATCCGACGATATTCAGCTCAGATCTCGTGTGACCTGGCGAGCCAGGTTTCGGCGCATTTGTTTCCGATCCGATCGGCTCCTCCGGCAGTGCTGACAATTTGACCTCTGACCCAGCCTGACTTTCGTGTCGTACCGGCATGTCGGAGGCGGTCGTGAATGGCATTCGGCCGATTTGCGTCGCGCGCGGCCAGGGTCGTCGATATCGACGAATGGCGGATCTCGGCTGAGCGCGGGCTGGCGGCCGACGCCCTCGACGCACCGCGAAACGTGGGTCGGGGAGGGTCGACCTCGCCAGCGGTCGCCGGCCGGATCGCGGGGATTCTCCGCTCGCACGGCACGACGGCGCGCAAGCCAGATCATCGACCGGATCGACGAAAACAGTGCGATAAGGGCATCCTGCCGGAGATAGAGCCAGCCCTCTCAAGACAACCTTGTGCGCTCCGCCCTTTTTGAGGTGGGTAAATGCCTTTCGACATGCGGGCGAAGGAGCCCCGTTCTATGTTGAGTTGGCTTTGTCCGTTCAGTCGGCACTTGTTGCCGGTATCCAGGAGGACTCGTTTATGCGTACGTCACGACTCAGCGTTTTCGCCGCCAGTGCGGCCCTCGTCGGATTGCCCTTGGCGGCGGCGCCTGCCAGCGCCGATGACCACGTCGGCGAGCTCACCGCCGAGCTCACCCAGCTCAACGACTCGGGTGCCTCGGGAACGGCCTGGGCCATGGTCGACGGCACCACGGTCGAGGTCAAGGTCGAGACTCAGGGTCTGCTCGGGGACGCGCCGCATGCTCAGCACATCCACATCGGTGGGCAGAACACCTGCCCGTCCAACGACCAGGAGGGCAGCGGCTTCGAGGGCGCCCTGCAGACCACTGACGCGGCCGACCAGTACGGCGGCATCGCAGTGTCGCTGACCATGGAGCCGGGCGAGACCGGCCCGGACGCCGGGTTGGACGTCGACAACTTCCCCGTCGGGGCCAGCTACTCCTACTCGCGGACCATCGAGGTCTCCGACGAGGTGGCGCAGCAGATCGCGGCGGGTGACGGTGTCGTCGTCGTCCACGGTGTCGACCACGACGGCTCCGGCGCCTACGACGGCGACACGGAGTCCGACCTCGACCCGAGCCTGCCGTCCGAGGCGACCGACCCGGCCGCCTGCGGCGAGCTCAACGCTGCTCAGATGGATATGCCGGAGGGCGGCGTCGAGACCGGTGGGGTCGACACGTCGGGCATCGAGTACCCGGTCGCGCTCACCCTCGGCGCCCTGGCGCTGGGCCTCGGCG
Organism: Myceligenerans cantabricum; assembly: GCF_054777735.1. Taxonomy (NCBI): domain Bacteria; kingdom Bacillati; phylum Actinomycetota; class Actinomycetes; order Micrococcales; family Promicromonosporaceae; genus Myceligenerans; species Myceligenerans cantabricum. The sequence goes on along the minus strand of NZ_BAAHAJ010000008.1, from coordinate 62,078 downwards.
GTATCGGCCTCTTCGCCGCCCGCCGCCACACCACCAAGTGAAGCAGACGGTTTCTGGGCAGAACGGCGCACGCCGCCACCACTCTCCGGTGGTGGCGGCGTGCGCCGCGCTGCTCGTCGCCGGCGGCGGCGCCATGGGCTGGGCGGCCACACAACAGGTGGGACCGCCTGCGGCGCCGCCTCCGGCCACCGACGGAACGGAGGGCGACTCTCGCGCGCCGCGCTCAACAGCGTCGCCCGGGGTGCAGCCGCTGCCCGCCTCGCCGCCCGTCGCGGTACGCATCCCGGGCGTCGGCATCGAGTCGCCCGTCCACGGGCTCGGGCTCGACGAGCAGGGGAAGCTTCAGGTCCCCTCGGGGGAGCGCTACCACGAGGTCGCCTGGTACGACGGGTCGCCCACGCCCGGTGAGGTCGGCCCCGCCGTCCTTGAGGGGCACGTCACGGGCACCAGCTACGCCCCCTCGGTCTTCTTCGAGCTCGGGAACACCCGGAAGGGTGACCGGATCGAGGTCGACCGAGCAGACGGCAGCACGGCGACCTTCGACGTGACCGAGGTCAGGAGAAGCCCGAAGGACGACTTTCCTCGCATCGACGTCTACGGCGCGACCGACGGCCCCGAGCTGCGGGTCATCACCTGCGGCGGCACCTTCGACAAGGACGCCGGGCGGCACCTCGACAACGTGATCGTCTTCGCGAAGCTCGTCAAGGGCTGACCGTCCACGACGCCGTATGGCGCGCGATCGAAGGGCATCAGCTTCCGGAGTCGTGACCGTGGCCCTGATGGGTGTCGTGATCATGGGCAGGTCCCATCAGTACTCGAACCGGGAAGTCGTCGCTGTCGGCCGGGTATGTGTTGGCGGTGGTCGCTGTGTTCCACGTCCCCGGCACGGGCCCTGCGCGTCTCCCGCTGCCTCCCCGCTCTCGTCGTAGCGAGCGAGCCTCCCATCGCAACCCGATCGAGCCGTTCGCGTTGCACGAGCGGGCAGTTACCGGCCAGACGGCGAGCTGCGGCACGCCCGGTCAGGCAGCCGGACGCAGGACGCCCGAGACCTTGACGCTTCATTTATTTCACTCTATCGTGAGATGAATGAAGAGCGAGCAGGAGGCGGCGGGAGCCGCGATGCGACAGTTCGTCGAGGACATGGGCCTGGTGCTGGAGTCCGCCGGGCTGCCCCGAGCAGCCGGTCGCATCCTTGGACATCTCCTCGCCTGCGATCCGCCAGGCCAGCAGGCGCAGCAGATCGAGGAGGCGCTGGAGGCGAGCAGCGGGAGCGTGAGCACCAACCTGCGCATGCTCGTCCAGCTCGGATTCGTCGAGAAGATCGCGGTGCCCGGCGACCGGCGCGCCCACTACCGGGTCGGGCCCGAGGCGTGGGACGCCGTGATCAGCGACCAGCTCCGCGTGTCCGGCGCGCTGCGCCGGGTCGCGGAGAAGGGGCTGGAGGTCCTGTCCGGCGCGCCTGAGGAAGATCGGCGTCGGCTCCAGGACACGGTCGACTTCTTCACCTTCCTCGAAAAGCATCTGCCAGAGCTCATCCACCGCTACCACGACGAGAGGGCATGACCCATGGCCGAACCTGCGGTCCACACCCGGGCGCTGAGCAAGAAGTACGGGCACTTCACGGCGCTCGACTCCCTCGACCTGTCCGTGGAGCCAGGAGAGATCTTCGGGTTTCTCGGCCCCAACGGCGCCGGGAAGTCGACCACCATCCGGATGCTCCTCGACCAGATCCGTCCCAGTGCCGGACAGGCCAGCGTCCTGGGCCGCGACGTGCGGAGCGGCACCCTCGACATCCGCCGACGGGTCGGCTACGTGCCTGGCGACCTCGCGCTGTACCCGTCGATGACGGGTGCGCAGACGCTGCGCTACTTCGCCCGTCTGCGAGGCGGTGTCGAGCAGCGCAAGATCGACGAGCTGGCCGAACGGCTTCAGGCGGACCTGACCAAGAAGATCAGTGAGTACTCCACGGGTAACCGTCAGAAGATCGGTCTGATCCAGGCGTTCATGCACCAGCCCGACCTGCTGATCCTCGACGAGCCCAACTCCGGGCTCGATCCGCTCGTGCAGCAGGAGTTCATGGAGATGATGCGGGAGGTGCGCAGAGCGGGCCGGACCGTCTTCCTGTCGTCGCACACCCTGTCGGAGGTCGAGCGGGTCGCCGACCGCGTCGGCATCATCCGGCACGGCCGGCTGGTCGTGGTGGAGAGCGTCGAGGGCCTCAAGAAGAAGGCGGTGCGACGCCTCGACTTCGAGTTCGGGGTGCCGGTTCCTTCCACGCTGTTCGACGGCGTCGACGGGGTGCGCGACGTGCAGGCCCGCGAACGGAGCGTGTCAGTCTCGTTCGACGGGTCCGTCAACGGCGTGCTGCGTGCCGCCATGGAGCACGAGGTGGTCAACCTCCACAGCCGCGAGGCCGACCTGGAGGAGATCTTCCTGGCCTACTACCGCGACGAGGCCCCGGCGGGTGGCGCCGATGTCTCCTGACGTGCTGCGCCACGACCTGAGCGAACGGCGTACCGGCGTGCTCGTGCTCGGCCTGGCCCTCGGAGCCCTTTCCTTCTTCGCGCTGGCGATGTCGATCCCGATGGCCGACATGCTCGACGCCATCACCGACAACCTCACACCGGCGCTGCAGGCCTTCCTCGGGGCCGATACCCCCGGCGGCTACGTGGTCGGCGAGGTGTTCAACCTGATCGCACCGATCGCCGTCGTCGCCTATGCCGTCGCCGGCGGCGCCTCGATCCTCGCCGGTGAGGAACAAGGCAAGACCATGGGGATGCTCTTCTCCCACCCCGTGTCCCGAGCATCGATCCTCTGGGCGAAGGCCGGAACCCTCGCTCTGGCACTGACCGCGGCCGTGGCGATCTTCTGGGCCGGACTCGCCCTGGGTAGCCTGCTGTTCGACGTCGAGCTCTCCCTCGCGCAAGCCGGCGCCGGCAGTGTCCACCTGTTGTTCCTCGGCCTCGCCTTCGGCATGCTGGCCTTCGCCGTAGCAGCGGCAACCGGCCGACCCCAGATCGCCTCGGCCACCGCCGGGACGATCGCGGTCATCGCCTACTTCATGCAGGCCATGCTCCCCCTGGCCGGGTACGACACTGCCGCAGAAGCGAGCCCCTGGTACTACTACCTCGGCAGCGACCCCCTCAACGACGGCGTGGACCTCGTGCACCTGTTCGTCCTGGCAGGGATCGCAGCCATCGCCCTCGCCGTGGCCGCCTGGGCATTCCCCCGCCGAGACCTGAAGGGCTGAGCGATGACCATCACCGACACATCCGCCCCACGAGCATCAGCACCGCTACGGGCGATCGCAGCGCACGCCTTCGCCGCTCAGGTCAAGCTGCTGGCCATCTTCGCGTTCTACGCGATCGTGATGGGACTCGTGATCGGCCTGCTCTGGGAACCACTCCAAGACGCGTTCTCCTCGTTCGACATCCCGCCGACCCTCATGGAGATCCTGCCCGGCTCCGACCTGACGACAGCCGCCGGCTGGGCCAACGCAGAGCTCCTGTCCATGGTTGCCCCTGGCGGCATCATCGCCCTGGCCGTGATCAGCGGACTCCGCGCCACGGCTGCCGAGGAAGAAGCCAAGACTCTCGGCATGTCCTTGTCCGCTCCCGTGACACGCACCCGCTTCCTCACCGCCAAGGCGGTCGCCGTGTCCGGCTATGTGGTCATCATGGGTGCGATGGTCTACCTCGGGCTGGTGACCGCCGACGTGACCGGATCGCTCGACCTCTCGGAAGCCGGCATGGTCGCTGCCGCAGTGCACACGACCTTCTTGGGTCTGTTGTTCGCCGCGATCACCATCGCCGCCGGCGTCGTGACAGGGCGCCGGAAGCCCTCCATGGGCATCGCCGCAGGAATCGCCGGTCTCTCCTTCGCCGTGGCGTCGTTCTTCCCGCTCAGCGATTCCCTCGCCGACTGGGCGAAGCTGAGCCCCTGGTACCACTACAACGCCCACAACCCGCTCGTGGAAGGAGTCGACCCCACCTCCATCCTCGTCCTCACGATCGCGACGATCGCGGTGGGCGCCGTGGCGTTCATACAGTTCCCCCGCAGAGAGCTCCGCGGCTAGCGACGCGAACAGCGACACCGGGCCGCGCCCCGCGGCCGGTGTGTCGAGGCCCGGGTCCCGTGGAGACTGGGTGAGTGGTTTCCAGGCCCGCCGCGGGCGGGTCGGCCGCAGCGTGCAGGGCTATTTGCTCAGCGGGTGGATGGACGGGGATCAAGTCCGGGAAGCTCTCGGCGCGCACACGCCACTCTTTCTGGACAGTAGATCAAGTCCTCAGACTCCAAAGGCCGCGGAAACCTTGAGTCTCCGCGGCCCGTGAGTCGGGGTGACTGGATTCGAACCAGCGACCCTCTGCTCCCAAAGCAGATGCGCTACCAAGCTGCGCCACACCCCGCGCGCCCGGCGGGCCGGGCGAGAGCAAGTGTAGTGCCACTGGTCACGGTCGCGAGAACGACGCGGCGACGACCCGCCGGACCGACCGTTGTGACGGATCGCCGTCCCCGAGGCGGCACGAGACGCTGCACGTTTGCTATCGTGAGCGCGCGGTTCGACGGCGGTACGGTGCGCTCGGAGGGGTTGCCCCAACCATGGCACATACCGTCGTCGGGACCCGCGCGGGCGTAGCTCAATGGTAGAGCCTCAGTCTTCCAAACTGATTACGCGGGTTCGATTCCCGTCGCCCGCTCGCGATGCGGACGGGCAGGTCAGAGGCTGTTTCTGACCTGCCCGTCGCGTGCTCCGCGGGGCTTGGAAGCTCTTCTCCAAGCCCGTATACACCCTCAGGCCTCGGCCGCAGCCGAGACGAGCGCCGTCCCGCGACAGATCCGCTCCGGCGCTACCGCCCGGTAGGACCGCACCGCCAGCACCAACGTCGAGGTAGCGAGTCGGGTCACGACCGGCCACGATAGACTCCGCTGGAGGTGACTATGAGAGCAGTGGTATATGACATGTTCGGCCCGCCGGACGTGCTTCGAGTCAAAGAGGTCGAGAAGCCCGTTCCCGGGGACGACGAAGTCCTCATCAGGGTCCATGCGACGACCGTGACATCGGCATGCGCCGACCATAGTCGCCGATCAGTGGCGCGATGACAGACGCGTTCGCCGCTCGACCGAGGGATCACCCTCAGTCGAGGAAGGTCACCTCGACCAGCTTGCACTGCCGCTCCCAGTCCTCCAGCCGCACCGGCTGGGCCAGGGTGCCCGGGTTGGACGGTTGGTTGAGGTCTTCCACCATCTCGCCGAGCACCGCATGACGCTCCTGCACGTCGGTGACCGGCCGCGCGGTGGCGCGCAGGTCCGCTCGCACGCCGTGCTTGAGGTGGAAGGTGAACTCGGGGTTCGCCACCAGGTTCACGTACCAGCTGGGTGAGATCACCGTGCCGCTGCACAGGTAGGTACGACCCGCCACGTGGTAGAAGAAGATCTCGATCCGCCGCGGCAGCCCCGTGCGCCGCCCCGTGGTGGTGATGTCGACGAGGCGTTGCCGGGTGGTGGCGGCGGGCGTGATCTGGATCGCCGCCCGGATCGCGGGATCCATCAGGCCGCCTCGTACTGCAGGGCGGGCCCCAGCAGCAGGCCGCCGTCGACGACGAACTCCGAGCCGGTCGCGTACGACGCGTCGTCGGACGCGAGGAAAAGGACGAGGCGGGAGATGTCCTCGGGCTGCCCGACGCGCGGGATCGCGAACGGGTCCGGCGAGTAGAAGTCGGATATCGGGCGCCCACCCGGTTCGGCCGGGGTGTTGATCAAGGGTGTGGAGACGACGCCGGGGTGGACCGAGTTGACCCGGATCCCGTCCCGGCCGAGCTCGAGCGCAGCGGTCCTGGTCAGTCCGCGTACCGCCCACTTGCTGGCGGTGTAGGCAGAGTAGTGCGCCGTACCCACGTTGCCCATGACCGATGCGATGTTCACGATCGAGCCTCCGCCGCCGTCACGCATCGACGGCGTCACAGCACGGATACCGAGGAACTGGCCCGTCACGTTGACGTCCATGGCACGCCTGAACGTGCCAAGCCCGGTGTGCTCGATCGGTGCCGCCGCGTGCTGCAGCCCTGCGTTGTTCACCAGGACGGACACCGGCCCGAAGCGATCCTCGGCCGCCGTGACCGCTGCCGACCACTGCGCCTCGCTGGTGACGTCCAGCCGCACGTTCAGGGCCCTCGGGCCCAGCTCCGCGACGAGCTGTTCGCCGCGCTCCACGTCGCGGTCGGCGACCACGACGTTGGCGCCCTCTGCGTGAAAGGCGCGGGCATGGCTGCTCCCCATGCCGCCCCCCGCACCGGTGACGACGACTGTCCTGCCCTCGAATCGCTGCACGGACGGAACCCTTTCGCTAGATGCGAGTCGGTTGACTCACCTTGCAATCAAGGTACGGCGCACCGTGAGGTGAGTCAAGTGACTCACCTCGCATCGTGCGGCATCATGGGCTCATGGCCACGGGCACCGGGACGTATCACGAGCAGCTCGCGCTGCAGAAGCGCACGGCGATCATCGGCGCCGCCACCACACTGTTCATGGGCGACGGCTACGCCGGCACGTCGCTGGCCGGCGTGGCCGAGGCCGCGCAGGTGTCCAAGGCCACGCTGTTCAAGCAGTTCCCCACCAAGGCGCGCCTGTTCGAGGCGATCGTCACCGAGCACTGGAACCCGGACGACGACGAGCAGCCCGCGCCTCGGCCCGGGGATCTCGAGCGCGGCCTGCGGGAGTACGGCCGCCGGTACGCGACGCTCATGTCCCGGCCGGAGATGATCGGCCTCTACCGCATCGTCATCGCCGAGATGCCCCGATTCCCCACGCTCGCCAGGACCCACTTCGACCTCGGCAAACTGCCCTTCTTCGAGTCCGTCCGGCGCTACCTCACCGCGGAGTGCGGCGCCGGAACGGCGCGCATCGAGGACCCGACGATGGCCACCACCCAGTTCATGGGCATGATCTCGAACTATGTCTTCTGGCCGCGACTGCTCGTCAGCGGCTGGTCCCCCGGTGTCGCCGAGGTGAACGCCGCGGTCGACGACGCGGTCGACACCATGACCGCGCGCTACGGCGTGCCCTAGGCACCGAGCCCGGCCGCGACGTCGCCGACCGACGGTGCCGCGACGGTGCCGCGGCGCGCGGACCAGGCAGCCGGTGACACGACTTGCCGGGAAGGGTGTTGCACGACTTGTGTGGATGTGTACTGTATGGCGCAGCCGCACCCGGAGAGCTGCTGACCAGCAGGTTTGCCGCGTTCCCGGAGTTGGGTGGCGATGTTCCGCGTGCACTGCTGAGAGTCCCCCGTCTCTTCCAGATGATGGAACCCTGATGCCTGATGCGGTACCGAGCAACGAAGCATGGACCGAGCGCCGCAGGATCTTCGAGGAGGCCGCCGACGGTGGCCCCGATGCTGTGGCGCAAGCACTGAACACTGTTCGTGAGCGCAAAGGGCTGAGCTACGGTCAGCTGAGCAAGATGGCTGCTCTTGCCGGGAAGACGACGATCCAGAACTGGCTGACGGCTGCGTCCGTGCCTCAGGCGGGCAACCGTGAGTCGTTCGACAAGCTGCTGGACGTTCTCGACGTGGTCGACACGCCTGATGCTCGTGGTGGTGTCGGTCACGACGACTGGTGGGATGCTCTGCGTCCGGCGAGACACGGCTGGGCCCGCAGGTCGGGCGTCGATTCTCCGTATCCTGGCGTGCGGCCGTTCGATCTGGAGACCGCACGGTCCTTCCCCGGGCGGGCGGCGGTGGTCGACGGGCTACGTGCACGGATCCGGCGACGGCTGGACGGTGCGGAGCGGCCGCTGCTGCTGGTGACCGGTCGTTCCGGGATCGGCAAGTCGTCTCTGGTGGCCGCCGCGGTGCGGGGACTGGGCGTCGAGGACCAGGCGCCCGTGATCGTCACGCCGTCGCCGTCGGCCGTCACGGCACTGGCATCGGTGCGCGCCGCGGAACAGGCCGCGCCCGCGGTGCTGGTCCTGGATCAGGCGGAGTCGTTGTGGTCCGGGGACGACGAGGACGAGCGCGCCGAGATCCTGCGGGCCGTCACCGAGATCCAGGAACAGCGCGAGCGGTTCGCCGTGGTGATGATCCTGCGGTCGGACGGGATCGAGCTGGCGTCGGACAACGCGACGTTGCGTGCTGCCCTGGAGCATGCGCATCACGTGGTCGGGCCGATCACTCGCGACGACGCGCGGCAGATCATCGTGGGCCCCACCGGTGACAGCGGGATCACGGTCGACCCAGGCCTGGTGGACGTGATCCTGAAGGATGCCGGGGCCGATCCGGCGTTGTCGGACCGGGCCGCGGTCAAGGCTCTGGCGGGGGCGCTTCCGCTGTTGTCGCAGACGATGCGCAGCCTCTGGGAGCAGCGAGCCTTGGCGGACCGGATCACGCTCGCCGACTACGCGCGGGTCGGGGGCGTGACGACGTCGATCCAGGCTGCCGGGGAGTCGGCCTACGAGCAGCTCTCCAGCGCCGCGCGAGAGGTCTGGTGGCCGGTGCTGCGAGAGATGATCCGTGTGGAGTCAGACGGCGTCGGACGTCGCACCGTCTCCTACGAACGATTCGCTGATCCCGCCTCGATCGAGGTCGTGCGCACGCTGCGCGACGCGCACCTGCTCATGAGCGACGGTGACGGCGTCACGATCGGCCACGAGTACCTCCTGACCGCCTGGCCACGACTGGCCAAGGAGCTTGATTCCGTCCGGAACTGGAGCGACGCACGCCGTCGGCTCGCCGGATACTCCTCCCTCTGGGAGGACGCCGGACGTCCCGCGGACATGCTCGCCACCGGCACGGCGCTGAGCGTCCTCGCCGCAGGGCAGAACCCGGCGGACGGCGACGGCCGGGACGACGGCGACCTCACCGGCAGCGAGCGGGAGTTCCTCGCAGCGGTCGAGGACGCACGAGACGAGCAGCTCCGTGCGTCCCGGCGGGAGAACACACGCCTGCGGAGACAGACTCGCCGGCTGCGCATCGCGACCCTCACCGCGTCCGCTCTCGTGGTGGTCGCCATGATCTCCGCGGTGACGGCGGGCGCGGTCGTGGCGAGCCTGAACGACGCGCGCACCGCCACGAGCGTCGCCGAGACGGCCGACAACGCACGTGACATCGAAGCCACGCTGCCGGCGCAGGCCGCCCAGCTCGCGATCGCCGGGTACTCGATGCACGACACGCCCCAGACACGGTCGACCCTGCTCTCTCTGACCGCCACGGCGCATCCGCGCCGCCTCGTCGGCGCGGCGGGGCCCGGCACCCTGGCTGCGGCCGGCGACGTGATCGTCGAAGGCGGCACGAACTCCCCGATCAAGGTGCTCGCCCCGGACTCGGGGGAGGTGCTGCAGACGATCGAGGCGCCCTCGTCGCACGTCTACGCTCTTGACGTCGTCGATGCCGGTGAGCGACGCCTGCTCGCGGCCAGCGGCGAGGACGTCTCGGGAGACTCCGGGCAGGGTTGCGTCTGGGACGTCTCCGACCTCTCTGCGGACCCGCAGCGGCTCGGTTGCGTCGAGACCCTGTCGAAGTCCGACTCCGCGACGATCCTTCCTGACGGCAGCGGGGCCTTGTTCGGTGGCGCGGACGGCACGATCCAGCGCCTGGGGATCGACGGCGGGCAGGCCTCCGACCTCGGCCCGATCCCGGGACCGCAGCGTGACGACGAGCAGCCGCCCGCCCCCGTCCTGGGGCTGGACGCCGCCGGCAGGACCGTGGTCGCCGCCGGCGGCGACGGCGTGCTGGCCACGCTCACCGATCCCCTCGGACGGGCACGATGGTCGCGCCCGTTGGAGGTGCCACCGGCCTTGTCGGTCAGACTCTCGGCCGACGGCGAGCGATTCGCCGTTCCGACCACCCAGGCCACCGTCACCGTGGGATCCGTCGGCAGGAACGGGCGCCTGACGGTGACCGGGACCGCTACCGGGTTCGAGTCCTGGGTCAACCAGGTCGCGTTCCTCGCGGACGAAGGGATCGCCGCGGTCAGCTCGGACCAGACCCTGCGGTTCTTCACCTCCGACGGCGGCGCACCCACACACACCCGCGTGCTGGCCTCCATCCCGACTGCCGTGGCGGTCACGGACACGGTCGTGGCGACCTATGAGACCGGTGGGGTCACCATGCTCTGGCCGCAAGAGTCCTTCCCCGAACCCGATGCACGCGGCCGTGTCTTCGCCGTCGAGACGGACGCCGTCGACAGCACGATCGTCGCGACCGTCGGCGCCGACGACGGGCTGCTCCGCGTGGACCGCGTCGAGTCCGACGGGTCACGAACCTCGCTCGACGTCCCCGACACACCCGTTCAGACACCCTACGCGGTGGACGTCTCGCCCGACGGCGAGTACGTCGCCAGTGCGGGAGACGGCCACCTGCAGATCTGGCGGGTCGACGACACCGCGCTCAGCGAACCCACCAGCACCGAGGTCGCTCCCGACGACTCCAACATCGTCGGCGCGACCTACTCCCCCGACGGAACACGCATCGCGCTGATCGACGCCCAGGGCCCCTCGCTGATCGTGTACGACATCGAGGCGGACCCTGCCGACGACGGCGCGGGTGCTCGCCTCACCAGGAGCGCGACGATCCCGGTGAACACCGGCTACGTCGCCTTCACGGACGACGACACTCTCCTGGTCACCGACGAGGACAACGTCGTCGACGACGACGTCGTCACCTGGCGGCTGGTGCTGTGGGACCTGTCCGCGGACCGCGAGACCGGGTCCGTCCAGATGGGCGACCAGCGCACCGTGGCGCTCGCCGCCCGCCCCGACCATCCAGGGCAGGTGGCCTTCGCGACCGAGAGCCGCGAGGCCGGCATCCTCGACCTCACCGACCCCGCCGCACCCCACGTGCTCTCCCGGATCTCCCAGCTCACCGACACGCCACGCGACATCGCCTTCGACTCCGCCGGAGCCCGCATCGTGATCGCCACGGCCAGCAGCGTCGAGACCCGCACCGCCAGCGACGACGGGCAGGAGATCTCCGAACCCGAGCTCCGCCTCGTCGGACCGCTGCGCACCCAGATCGCCGACGCCGCCTTCCTCGACAACGACTCCCGCATGGTCGCCTCCACCTACAGCGGCCGGCTCTGGTGGTGGGACCTCAGCCCGGAACGCGCCATCAACACCATCTGCTCGAGCATCGGGACGCCGATCACCCTCACCGAAGCGCAAGCCCTCGCACCCGCCGTCCCCGACGACACCCGCATCTGCCAGGACCCGGCCGTTCGGGATCGTTCGGACTCCACGAAACCCGCCGATCAACGCTCTGACCTGGGATAGCGTCCAGATCGTCCCCGGGAAGCACCGAGCGGATCGCCGGCGGCTCCCCATGACCCTCGTCTGAAGGAGAAAGCGGATGGCCTGTGCCTGCGTGGCTGCGGACACGCCCAAGTGCAAGTGGTGCCTCGAGGCGGAACGCTTCGGCCACTCGACATCTCGTCACAGCTGCCAGTGGGGCAGCTGCTCGTAACGGACCGACCACCGCGACGACGGGCCCGACGGCTCGTCCCGTCGCTCGACACCACGACGCCGCCGGGCGCGACCGGCTCCCTGCCCGCGTGTGCGAGAGTGGCGCCATGCCGTCCCCGCAAGCGCTCGGCGAGGCCGACCGCCGGCTCGTGTCCCTGTGGGCCGCGGACTGCGCGGAGCGCGTTCTCGCCCTGTTCGAGGCCGAGGCACCGGCAGACGACCGCCCGCGAGACGGCATAGCACGGGCGCGGGCGTTCGGCCGCGGTGAGCTCAGCGCTGCCGGCGAGATTCGTCGCCGCTTCGTCGCGGGCCGGGGAGCCCGGTCGGCGACGACTCCCGCCGCGGTGGCGGCCGCCCGGTCGGCCGGCCAGGCATCGGGGGTCGCCCACATGGGCGCGCACGCCCTGGGCGCGGCGGCCTACGCCGCGAAGGCCGCCGCGCTGGCCGCGCCGGACCGGACGGATGCCCGCGACCACGAGGTCCGCTGGCAGCTCGGCCACATGACGGCGGAGGTCCGTACCGCGCTCCGTCGCCTCCCCGGGCTGGGAGAGAGCTCGGCCGGGCCGCTGGGGTCGGGGCTGCTCGCCTCCGGCGTGCTCGCGACGACGATCCGTGAGATCCAGGCTGAGCTGTCTCCGCTCTGACCCGGTCGCCCGACCGGGCCGGCGCTGACCGCCGCGCGGACTGCGGGCAGACGCCGGTTCAGAGCGCCCGCGCCCGGCCCGCACCCGCGGCGGCGAGCGCGACGGCACAACCCGCCGCGACCGCCACCGTCTCCACCATGGCGTATCCCGGGTCGGCCGGGGTGGTCGTGAGCTGGAGCGCGCCGGTGGCCAGCACGAACCCGACGGCTGTCCCCGCGGCCAGGGCCATGCCCCAGGCCCGCGCGAGGGCGGCGAAGCCGACGACGATCAGCACGAGGTGCACCGCCTCGAGCCCGGTGAGCCCGAGCATCGTCACCACGACGACGAACACCGGCGCGAGCACCCGCCCCCGCACCGACCCGTCCCAGGGCAGCTCCGCCCACAGCACGGCCGCCGCCACCAGGCTCGCCGCCGAGAGCGCCACCGACGGCACCGACAGCCAGGACGAGCCCGTGACCAGCAGCGCGACCGATACGACGATCGCCGCCCAGAAGACGACCGCGAACGCGACGGGCCGTTCGGGCGCGCTGAGCAGGTACGGCAACCGAGGCATGGCCTCACTCTGCCAGCCTGCGACGACGCCGGTCCAGACCCCTCCGGCACCCGGTGCCGCCGGTCCCCGCCGGCGCGGGGGTGCGGACCTGCGCACGGACGGGCAGTGTGGATCCCGGATCACCGCCGAGAGACCGGAGCCCGCCATGGACCGCCGTCGTCCCCGTGACATCGAGCTGAACCCGATCTTCGCCCGGCCGGGCGAGACGACGTCGGCCCCGCGGGACCGCTTCCCCGGCGGCCCGATGCTGCCCGAGACCGCCTACCAGCTGGTGCACGACGAGGCGATGCTGGACGGCAACGCCCGGCTCAACCTCGCCACGTTCGTCTCCACCTGGATGGACGAGCGCGCCGACCTGCTCTACGCCACCGCCTACGACAAGAACATGATCGACAAGGACGAGTACCCGGCCACGGCCGCGATCGAGACCTACTGCTGGAAGATGCTCGCGGACCTCTGGCACGCCCCGGACCCGGAGCACGCGGTCGGGTGCTCGACGACGGGCTCGTCGGAGGCATCCATGCTCGCCGGGATGGCGCTGAAGCGGCGGTGGGCGGAGCGCCGCCGGGCCGCCGGGCTGCCGGCCGACCGGCCGAACCTCGTGCTGAGCTCGGCCGTCCAGGTCTGCTGGGAGAAGTTCTGCAACTTCTTCGAGGTGGAGCCCCGGTACGTGCCGATCAGCGCGGAGCACCCGACGCTCGACGGCGACGGGGTGCGCGCCCACGTGGACGAGAACACCATCGGTGTCGTCGCGATCATGGGCGTGACCTACACGGGCATGTACGAACCGGTCGAGCGGATCGCGGCGGCGCTCGACGCCCACGAGTCGGAGACGGGGATCGACGTGCCGGTCCACGTCGACGGCGCCTCCGGGGCGATGATCGCGCCGTTCGCCCAGCCGGACCTGGCCTGGGACTTCCGGGTCGGGCGCGTGGCGTCGATCAACACGTCGGGGCACAAGTACGGGCTCGTGTACCCGGGCGTGGGGTGGGTGGTGTGGCGCGACGCCGGGCTGCTGCCGGAGTCGCTCGTGTTCCGCGTCAGCTACCTGGGCGGCGACATGCCGACGTTCGCCCTGAACTTCTCCCGCCCCGGCGCGCAGGTGCTGCTGCAGTACTACATGTTCCTGCGGCACGGGACGAGCGGCTTCGCGGCCATCCAGGGCGCGACGCTCGACGTCGCCCGCCACCTCGCCCACGAGATCGGCGCGATGGGACCGTTCGAGCTGTGGAACGACGCCTCCGACATCCCCGTCTTCGCCTGGCGGCTGCGGGACGACGACGGTCGCGAGCGCGCCTGGACCCTCCACGACCTGTCCGACCGGCTGCGCACGCACGGCTGGCAGGTGCCCGCCTATCCGATGCCCGCCGACCTGGAGGACATCACTGTGCAGCGCATCGTGGTGCGGAACGGGCTGGGGACGGACCTCGCCGACCGGCTGCTGGACGACGTCCGCGCCGCCGTCGCCCACCTGGACGCCGCACCGCCGGCGCAGCCGGGCACGGGACGGGCCCGGGCGTTCCACCACTGACGAGCCGGGCCGCACCGGCCGGCGACCTGCCCGCGGGAACCGCCCTCGGCCCGCCCGTGCCGCCGCTCGCGCGACGTGCCGCGCTCAGCCCTCCGCGGGGATCTCGGCGGTGACCTCGAGGTGTGCCCGGCCGAGGGTGTGGCCGAACAGGTTGAAGCCGAGGAACGCGGGGGTCGACCCTGCCGGGACGCCGACGGACTCGACGTCGACCGCGTGGACCACCACGAAGTAGCGGTGCTCACCGTGCCCGGCGGGTGGCGCGGCGCCGATGTAGCGTGCCGCGCCGGCGTCGTTCGGGAGCTGCAGGGCGCCCGCCGGCAGGGCCGTGCCCGCCTCGTCCCCCGCGCCCTCGGCCAGCTCCGTGACGTCGGCCGGGATGTCGGCCACCGCCCAGTGCCAGAAGCCCGACCCCGTCGGGGCGTCGGGGTCGTAGACGGTGACCACGTAGCTCTTGGTACCTTCCGGAGCGCCGGTCCAGGCCAGGTGGGGTGAGACGTCCTCGCCCCCGGGCACCCCGAACGCGCCCGACATCTGCGCGGCCGGCCACCGGCCGCCCCCGGTGACGGTCTTGCTGGTGAGGGTGAACGCCGCAGCCTCGGGGAGACGGGCGAACGGGTTGTTGCCGCTCATGGCGTCGATCCTTTCCATCGGCCTCTCCATCGGGCCGGCCGTGCTGACCGGCCCGCCCGGCACGATCCGGCCAGGTGACGCAGACCGTAACACTTAACTTCGATGACACATAAACCGCTTGTGGTGATAGCCCGCGCGTGCAACTATCGAGATACGTGCATCACCAGGAACTACGAGAGGATCTGCCATGCCTATCGGGTTGATCGCCCTGGCACTGGGAGGGTTCGGCATCGGGCTGACCGAGTTCGGGATCGTCGGCCTTCTGCCGGAGATCGCCGAGGAGTTCGGCGTCACCGAGTCGGTCGCCGGCCTTCTGGTCTCGGGCTACGCGCTCACGGTCGCCGTCGGAGCGATCGCGCTCACCGCCGCCGTCGTACGGTTCGACCGCAAGACCGTACTGGTCTCCCTCATGGTGCTGTTCATCCTGGGCAACCTCATCTCCGCGGTCTCCCCCGACTACCTGACGATGCTCGCGGGCCGGATCGTCGCCGCGCTGTGCCACGGCGCGTTCTTCGGTGTCGGTGCGGTCGTCGCCACGCAGATGGTCAAGGAGAACCAGCAGGCGAGCGCCATCGCGCTGATGTTCGGCGGCCTCACGGTCGCCACGGTCGCCGGCGTGCCGCTCGGCACGTTCCTCGGCCAGCAGCTCGGATGGCGCTCGACGTTCTGGGCCATCACCGCGATCGGTGTCATCACGCTCGTCGGGATCCTCGTGCTCGTCCCGGCCATCGAAGCCGCCAAGGGGAGCAACCTGCGGCAGGAGCTGGTGGCCTTCCGGAAGTTCCAGGTCTGGATCTCGATCCTGGTGGGCGTCCTCGCCTTCGGCGCGGTGGTCGGCGCGTTCACCTACATCGCGTTCACCCTGACGGAGGTGGGCGGGTTCCCGCCCTCGGCGGTCCCGTGGCTGCTCGTCGTGTTCGGTGTCGGCGCCTTCGTGGGCAACCTCGTCGGCGGACGGCTCGCCGACCGCGCCCTGACGCCCTCGCTGATCACGCTGCTGGCGCTGCTGACCGCCGTGCTCGCGACCTTCGCCCTCACCGCGCAGAACCAGGTCGCCACCGTCATCGGCCTGGTCCTCATGGGCGCCGTCGGCCTGGGCACCGCGCCCGGCCTGCAGCTGCGGATCATGACCTTCGCGCCCGAGGCGCCCACCATGGCCTCCAGCGCGAACGTCGCCGCGCTCAACGTCGGCAACGCCTTCGGGGCCTGGCTCGGCGGCGTGACGATCGCCGCCGGGTACGGGTTCGTCTCACCCCTGTGGGTCGGCGCGTCGCTCGCGGCGGGCGGCCTGGTGGTGCTCCTCGTCGGTACGGCGGCGATGCGCCGGACGGCCGCGGGACCTCCCGGGGCCGTGGAGGCGGAGCCCGCCGTGGCGGAGCAGACGCCCTCGACCGTCACGACGTCGTCCTGACCGGCGTCGCACCGGCCGCCGCCATCTCCGGGCGCCGTCGTCGTACCGGCCGCTCCCGCTGCCGGTCGCGGTGGCCGGAGAGCGGGGCCGCACCGCCCGCCCACCAGGGAGGTCTCCGGAGGTCGGGGCCGTGTTACGGTCAGGGCCCAGCCGGTCGCTCTGGAGGTCGATCCGTGGTGATGCCAGATGACGACGTCGAAGCCCTCGTGCACGGATGGCGTCTCCTGGCGGTGCTCCACTCCAGGATCGAGGTCCGCCTGGAGCGCATGCTCCAGGAGCGCTACAAGCTGAGTGTCAACGAGTACGGCGTCCTCGAACTGCTCTCGCGCCAGGAGAAGCACCACCTGCGCATGGGCCAGCTCGCCATGGCGATGGTGCTCAGCCAGGCAGCGACGACCCGCCTGGTGACGCGGCTCGAGGGCCGTGGGCTGCTGGCACGTGCCCTGTGCGACGACGACCGCCGGGGCATCTACACGAACGTGACCTCCGACGGTCTCGCCCTGCTCGACCGGGCCCGGCCGGATCATGACTCGATCCTGAGCGACGCCCTCGACGAAGCCTCGCGCAACTCCGACCTGGCCCCCATCGTGGCAGGCATCCGCGCGGCCGAGTCCCAGCCGGCCTCCTGCTCCTGAGGCTCCCCCGCTGATCGGCGGCCGCGTTCCCGGCGGCCGCCCTACCCCCCGTCACACCATCCGCCCCCGCAGCGCGCCGGCTGCGCGCGGGGGTCACTGCGCCATGCACTTTCCCGCCTCCCGACGGCGGGCGTCCCAGAAGACAGCACCATTCCTCGGTAAGGAGTGTGCACCATGGCTCACGCAACGTCGACGATCTCGCTCGCGCTCGGGCGCGCGATCGCGGCCTACCTCGGCTCGGCCGACACCGACCACAGCAGCGTCGTCGAGTCGCTGTACCGCAAGGACCTGGCAGGGGCCTCCCCCCGCTCGATCACCGAGTACCTCGCGCAGGGCCGCGAGGCCCGGCTGGTCGGGCTGTTCCCCGGCCTCGGCAGCCGCGCCGCGTACCGCGACCTCGTCCCGTCCCTGCTCACCTCCGGGATCGACGAGGTCACCGCGATCTACCACGAGGCCGCCGGTGCCCTGGGCATCGCGCCCGAGCGCCTCCTCGGCGCCCCCGGGGACCTGCCCGCCGGCCGGCTCGAGCGCCAGGGCCACATCGGAGCCCTCGTCGTCACGCACAGCCTGGCCCTCGAGGCGTACCTGCGCGCCACGGCGAAGCAGCACGGCGCGGCGCTCACCTTCCGCGCCTATACCGGCGAGAGCTTCGGCATCCTCAGCGCCGCGGTCGCGAGCGGCAGCCTCTCCGTCGCCGACGGGGTCCGTGTCGCCCGCGTGTTCACCCCGCTGTCGCTCGTCGCGGCCGAGGGGATGCACGACGGCGAGCCGCTCGCCCGTGAGCTGTGCGACTACCTCCCCGAGTCGGCGGTGGGGACGCCCGTGGTGGGCGAACCGTTCCACGTGCTCGGCGTGCGGGGCACCCCGGACGCGCTCACCGCCGCCTTCGAGGCCATCGGCGGCGCGTTCGACCGGCAGGACGTGGAGGTGCACAAGCGCTACTCCCCCACCCAGACCAACGTCTACGTCCGCGGCAGCGTCCGGCACACCTTCGACCGCCTGCTCGGCGATCTCGGCCGGGTCGAGGTCTCGGAGCTCAAGGAGCCGACGACGTTCCTGGCGCACTCCGCACGCATGGCGGCCGTGCGCACCGGCCTGGAGTGGTTCATGGAGGCTCACGGGGTCCGTGCCACCGTCCCGCGCGTCCCCGTGATCGCGAACCACCAGCGCGGCGTGCTCACCTCCGCCGAGGACGTCCATGACGCCGTCCTCGCCATGACCGACAAGGTCATGGACTCCCACGCCACCGTGGAGACCCTGGACGGCATGCACGCCGACCTGGCGATCGAGCTCGGCCCCGGCGGGAAGTCCGTCCAGCTCCTCCAGGACTGCAACGTCCGCACCCCGGTGACCGCGTACACCGGCACCTCCGCGGAGGCCCAGCGGATCTTCCGCGCGATCAACGGGGTCAGCGGCCTCAAGCGCGAGCTGGAGCAGATCCGTCCCGAGGGCGAGCACCTCGAACCGCGCCACCAGGACATGCTCCGCACGCTGTTCCGGTCCTTCGCCGGCGACCCGTTCAACGAGGCGTACACCACGCGCGCCATCGGCCGCATCGTCACCCGCGAGATGCTGCGGGCCGAGCAGGACGGGTCCCCGGCGTACTACCGGCTGCTCGAGGCGTTCCAGCACACGCTGGCGCACCGCGACGTCATCGACGTCGACGCCGGCGAGCTCGTCCTGCGGTCCCGCCGGAAGAAGCGCACCACCGGCGACGCCGCGCACCTCGGCCGGAACTACCTCGAGCTGCGGACCGCGGACGCGCGCGGCACCCTGTCGGACCGCTGCGTCGACGCCACCGGCAGCCCCGAGACGCTGGTGCTGCGCTTCACCGGCCTGTCCGGGGCCGACGACATCGCCCTGCGCCGGCAGGTACGGCGGCTCGTCGCCGACCAGCCCCTCGCCCGCATGGTCCGCGAGAGCCTCGGCGTGCCCGTCGCCGGGCACGCGGCCCCGGCGACGGGCACGGTGGACCGGATCACCTACCACTACGCGCTCTACCACCTCATGCGCCTGCACCGCCCTGCAGTGCTGGCGCAGCGTGACCGCTACCTGCGGGGCGACGACCCGCTCGGCTGGCTCTCCGCGCTCGCCGTGTCCGGGGCCGCCTCGCCGGCCGACGTCGTCGAGCTCTTCGACCTGCGGCTGGGCGGCGCACACGACCGGGACGTCCTCGGCCGCGCGCTCGGCCGCCTCGCGGCCGCGCTGCGCGACGCGGTGGTCCCGCTGATCGGCCCGGACGGAGTGCCCCTCTACGCCCGGCGGGACCTCGACGCGGCGACGCGGTCCGTGTTCCTCGACGGCGCGCTGGCACGAGAGACCCGGGCAGCGCACCTCGCCGGGGACACCTGGACCGTCACGTTCGACCCGTCCGCCGCCCCGGGCCTGCGCGAGGCACCTCAGGGGACCATCGTCCTGGCGTCTGACCTCGACCTGTCGCAGCGCGGCGTCAACGCCCCGCTCGACCGGCTCGAGGACGCCTCCGCGCTCGACCTCACCGTCGAGAAGCGGATGATCCTCGAGCACGCGCAGGGCCGTCGGATCCTCAGTACCACCGTCAACGGCTACATCGAGTCCGACGAGCGCGTCGTCGGGTTCGGGAAGGGCGGCAGCGAGTCCATGACCGTATTCCTGGTCAAGGACGGCACCACGCGCACGGTCGTGCGCAAGATCCTCAGCGAGGCCCTCGTCACCGCCGCCTGGCAGGCCGACGGCACCGGCGTCATGCTGCCCCCGTTCGCCAAGGCCCGCCAGCAGGCCGAGTTCCTCCGCCACCTCCCGAAGCCGGTGGACCAGCACTTCCCCGAGGTGTACGACGTGCTGGAGCGCGAGCTGCCCGCCCCGGGGCGGCCGCACGAGGAGCGGGCCACCCACCAGGAGGTCATCTATGAGATGAGCTTCGTCGCGGGGGACGAGGTGAGCCGGTACATCGAGCGCTGCTCGCCGCCGCCGCGCGTCGTCGCCAAGATCTACCAGGCCGTCTACCAGGTGCTCGAGCGCGACATCCACGCGGTCAACCGCGTGCCCGCCCCCGGCGGAACCCTCGAGGAGTCCTACCTCCGGAAGATCGAGGACCGCCTGGACGTGTGCCGCCGGACGGCGCCGCGGACCTTCGGCCCGCGGCTGCTCGACCCGGAGACCATCACCGTCAACGGGATCACGCAGCGCAACGCCACGGCACTCGTGCGCTGGTTCCGGGAGCACCCCGAGCACCAGAAGGTCCTCGAACCCCGGTTCCACTCGCTGGTCATGGGTGACACCAACACCGAGAACATCAAGCTCACCCACACCGGACCGCTCCGGACGGCCCAGAGCCTGATCGAGCAGGGCGCCTCCCGGCGGGAGGTGGACGCGGCGCTCGCCGCGATCACCCCCGCGACCCTCGGGATCAGGTTCCTGGACCCGCGCGCGATCGGGTACCGCAGCACCGGGCGGGACACCATCGACGACCCGATGTACGACAACAAGCCGTGGCACAACTCGATCGGCCACTACGACGAGATCCACTTCGAGCACTTCCAGCTCGACGTGCAGACCCCGGAGACGGGACCGCTGGTGCGGATCGAGTTCGACGAGGGGAACCCGTTCCAGCGTGCCTACCGGGTCCGTGACGTCGTCGCGCGGGGTCTCGACGTGGACCCCGCGCGGCCGCGCGGCATGGAGGACCACTTCGCGCAGGTCATGACCGCGGCCCTCGGCCTGGACGACCCGGAGGCCCCCTACCTCACCGACGACCCGTACTGGCTGGTGCGGTTCGTCTTCATGATGGGCACCCACTTCACCGCGATGCCGCCGTTCCACTTCCAGGCCGAGCTCGACGGCACGCTCACCGACAGCCATCACGTCCAGCGGCGCCCCGTGGCGATCTACTGCGAGGGCGTCAAGTGGCTGAACTGGGCCGTCGAGATCCTGGAGGGCGAGCGGACGTCGTTCCTCGGCATCCCGGTCCCGGCGATGCCCTGACCGGCGGCCCGGGCCGCCGGCCGACCCTGCCCGCGGCACGGTCCCGCCCACGGAACCACCCTGACCACGGAACCACCCGAACCACGGCACAAGGGGAGATCCACGATGGGAACAGCTTCGACCACACCACCCGTGACCGGGCTCGGCGACCTGGGGAACGAGTCCCGGGCGATCGCGACGCTGTGGAGCCGGCTGGTCCGCGGCATCGGCCTCGGCCAGCACCCGGTCCGCTTCGACCCGCGGGCCGCGGACCAGGTCCGCACCGCGTTCGCCCTGATCGGCGAGCGGGTGACGGACACCAACGCCTACCACCGGTTCAGCCGGCTCATGGCCGGCCTCGCCCTCGATGTCGCCGACCCTGCCACCGGCCTCGGACACCCGGAGACCGGCCGGCGGGTCGACGCCGTCCTGGAGGCGGTCCGTGACGTCAAGGACCCGTACTGGCGGGTGATGGCCGGCTGCATCCTCCTGGACGGCGTCGCCAAGCTCGGCCTCGACCTGTCGCTGGTCGTGCACGACGCCGTGGACGTGCCCGCCGAGCTGGTGGCCACGGTGGACGAGATCGAGCCGGACCGCATCCGGGACGAGAACCAGGGGCGGCACGGCGACTACGAACGGCTCTCGGCGAGCACGGCGATCCTGCTCGCCCACGGCCAGCTCGGCCTCCAGGAGCGGCTGGTGACGGGCCGGCGGAACTTCGTCCTGGAGAGCCTGGACCTGCTGGAGCGCATCCCGGGACCGTTCTTCCGCGGTCGCGGCGGCTCGATGCTCCTGACGGCGACCTCGCTCCTGGGCTTCGAGGACCTCGCGCTCGACGGCGGCCGGGACCGCGTGCGCGAGGTGCTGGACTACCTCGACCGGTCGGACGAGCTCGGCCTGCCTCCGGCGTTCCCGCAGCCGATGACGGAGGCCTTCGGGCGGATCTACCCGCTCCTGACGATGCTCAACGCGATCGCCGCGACGGGCCGCGAGGAGTACCTGCACCACGGGCGGGACCGGCTCGCGGAGGCCCGCGACCTGTTCGACGCGATCTCTCCGGCGGAGCGCACGCACATGGGGCTCTACCACATCGTGGCGCTGCACAACCTGGGGCGGACGCCCGGGGAACCGGGGTCGATCGACCGTCTGGTGGAGGAGATCGTGGGCACATGGCGGAGCATCGACCCCGGGGACAACTTCTTCCTCAACGGGATCGCCTACCCGTACATGATCCAGACCGCGATGGTGACCGGCCGCACGGACCTGGTGACGGACGAGATGCTCGACCGCGTCGTCGACTCCTACCCCGACCTCGAACGGAACGAGATCGACCGGACGAACCGGCCGTACCCCTTCGGCTACCTGGTGAACGTCCTCGGTGAGCTCGGCGCCGTGGACCGGCTCCTCGAGCCCCGGGACCGGTACGCGGGGCGGTCGGCGTTCGCGTGGGTCGCGGCCCACCTCTCGCCCGACGCCACCGAGGAGGGGAGCCGGCTGCACATCCTCGACCACGCGCTGATCGGCTACGCGCTGCGGCAGCGCGGGCCGGAGGCCGCCGAGACCGGCATGTTCGGGAGCTTCACGTTCGCGCTCGCCGAGCGGTCGGGCCACGCCGCATGACACCGACGACGACACCACCCGAGAGCACGACCCTTAAGGTTGGAACCAACCCGATCACGATTGCATGGGAGCGAACGTGTCGAGTCTGGATGACACCACCGAGAGGTACATCAAGAACCTGATCTGCGACATCCTCGACGTCGCCCCGCCGGACGTCTCCGAGACCAGCCCGCTCGAGCACCACGGCGCCGACCCGCTGTCCATGATCGAGATCGTCACCAGGCTGGAGAGGTCGCTCGGCATCACGATCGAGCGGCAGGACCTCCCGAGACTGGCCGACCTGGGCGGCATCTACAGCGTCGTGGCGGAGGCTCGGCGCCGGAAGGACTGAGAGAACCACCGCAGGTGACCGGCCGCCGCCGGCCGGTCACCTGCTACCGGCCGGCGGCGGTCCCACGGTCGTGCCGGGGCGGCACCGGTCACCCCTTGAGGCCGGTGTGCGCCAGTCCCTGCACGAACTGCTTCTGCGCCACCAGGAACACCGCGAGCACGGGCAGCACGGTGAGCGTGGTGGCCGCGAGCTGGACGTTCCACATCGGACCGCCGTAGGCGTCCACGTACTGGGTCAGGGCCTGCGGGAGCGTGAAGTTGTCCTTGCTGGACAGGTACACGATCGGCTCCAGGTACAGGTTCCAGGACTTGAGGAACGTGAAGATCGCGACCGCCCCGAGCGCCGAGCGCGACAGCGGGAGCGCGATGCGCCAGAAGATGCCCCAGCGCCCGAGGCCGTCCATCCGCCCGGCCTCCTCGAGCTCCACGGGGAGCGCGAGGAAGAACTGCCGCATGATGAACACCGCGAGCACCGCGGGCGCGCCGAGCATCGGGATGACGATGAGCGGCCAGTGCGTGTCGATGAGCCCCAGGCTGTTCACGATCCGGAACAGCGGCACGATCGTGACCTCGGAAGGCACGAGCAGGCCCATGAGCACGAGCACGAACAGCGCGTTGGCGCCGGGGAACCGGATGCGTGCGAACGCGTAGCCGGCCATGGCCGCCACCAGCATCGTGCCGATCGTGACGACGGCCGCGATGTACAGCGAGTTCCAGTACTGCTGGGCGAACGGCTGGAGCGCGAACACCTGGCCGTACGCCTCGAAGGTCGGGTCCTGCGGCCAGATCGTCGGCACCTTCTGCAGGATCTCGCTCATCGGCTTGAGGCTCGACGTCGCCATCCACCAGGTGGGGAACACGAACGGGAGACTGAGCAGCACGAGCAGGGCGACCAGCGAACCCCGCGCCCAGCGCCGGCGGGCCCGCAGGCCCGCCCGCGACACCGGCCGGCGCCCGGACGGCGGCCGGGCCGGCCGCGGCCCGCCCAGCACCATGGACACGCTGTCGCCCGCCGGGGGCATGACATCAGACTTCATGGAAGACCCACCTCTTGCGCGACTGCCACTGCACGAGCGTCAGCACGAGGACGATGACGAACAGGAGGACGGCGATCGCGCTGGCGTAGCCGAACTCGTTGAACCGGAAGGCCTGCTGGTACAGGTAGTAGACGAGCACGGTGGTCGAGTCCCCCGGGCCGCCGCCGGTCAGGACGTCGATCTGCGCGAAGACCTCCAGCGAGCCGACGATCGTGATGATCGAGACGAGCAGGATCGTCGGGCTGATCATCGGCAGGGTGATGGACCGGAACCGGCGCCAGGCGCCGGCGCCGTCGAGCCGCGCCGCCTCCTGCAGCTCCACCGGCACGCCCTGCAGCGCCGCGAGGAACAGGATCATGTTCAGCCCGACGTTCTTGAAGACCTGCACCACGATCACCGAGAGCATCGCGGTGGACCCGTGCCGCAGCCAGTTCGGCCCCTCGACACCGAGCGTCTCGAGGAAGCCGTTGATCCCGCCGTCGGCCTGCAGCAGGAAGCTCCACACGATCGTCCAGGCGACGAGCGACACGACCACCGGTGAGAAGAAGAACGTGCGGAAGGTCGTGGTGCCGGGAAGCCTCTGGTCGAGCAGGACCGCGAGCAGCAGCGCCAGCGAGATGTTCAGGACGACGAGCCCGATGGAGAACCACAGGCTCGCCAGCAGGGAGCTCGCGAGCCCGGGGTCCGCCAGCATCCGTTCGTAGTTCGCCGCGCCGGCGAACGTGAACGTGTTGGCCAGGACGTTCCACTCGTGCAGGGAGTACCAGACCACCATCCCGAGGGGGACGACGACGAAGGCGAGCGCGCCCAGGACCACCGGGGCCACCATCGCGTATCCGACGGCCCAGTCACGGCGCGCGGCCCTCGACCGCGCCCCCCTCCTGGACGCCGGTGCTGTTCCTCGCACCGGCACTGACGCCGCTGTCACGATCACTCCTCCAGGAGCGGCTGGATCACCGCGCAGGTGTCGTCGAGGACTGCCTCGACGTCGGCGTCCTCGGTCCACATCGCGTCGAGCTCGGCCCGCACCGTCTCGGAGAGCTTCGCGAAGTTCCGGTGGACCGGCTTCGTGACCGAGTCCTGGATCCCGTCGACGACGACGGCCTGCAGCTGCTCCTCGCTCAGGAGCGGGTTGGCGGCAGACAGGGTCTCGGCGGTCAGGAGCGACTCGCGCGGCGGCGGGAAGTAGGCGGCGAGCTTCTCGGCGTTCTCCGGGTTGGTGAAGTACGCCAGGAAGTTCGCGGCGATGTCGGGGTGCTCCGCCTGGGTGAAGGCGCCGATCCCTGCCTGGCCGATGACGCTCTGCGCGCCGGCCGGACCCTCCGGGAGCGGGAGCAGGTCCCACTCGAACGAGTCGTCGAGCGACGACGCACGGCTGATCTGCGTGATCGTCATCGCCGCGTCGCCCGCGAAGAAGTCGGCCGTCGTGCCCGGACCGGGCAGCGCGCCGTCCTCGAACGTGGCGTCGTGGAGCCACTGCATCGCGTCGACCATCTCCGGGTCCGCGAACGTGCACTGCGTGCCGTCCTCGCTCCACGGGCCGGCGCCCCAGCCGTCCCACACGGTGGCCAGGTTCTCCCAGAGCTGGTAGTCGAAGTCGCGCACCACCAGGCCCTGCTTGCCGGAGTCCTCGGCCGTGGCGGCCGCGATGTCGCGGGCGGCGTCGAACGTCCATCCACCGGACCCGACCAGGCCGGCCGGGTCGTCCTGGCCCGCCGCGGAGATCTGGTCGGTGTTCACGAACACGCCGAACGGGCTGTTCGAGAACGGGTAGGCGTACAGGGCGTCCCCTTCTTCCCAGAGCTCGAGCGTGCTGGGGATCAGGTCGTCGGCGTCGTAGCCCTCGGTGTCCTCGAGCACGGGCCGCACGTCGGCGAGCGCCCCGCTGGAGACGAACTCTGGCGCGTAGCTCTCCAGGACCCAGGCGAGGTCGGGCGGGTTGCCGCCGGCGAGCTGGGTGGTGAGCGTGGTCGTGTAGTCCTCGAACGGGATGGTCTCGAACGTGACGCTCGAGACGAGGTCCGGGTTCTCCGCGACGTAGGCGTCGCCGATCTCCTGGAACAGCTCGAGGTGGGCCTCGTCGGCGGTCCACACGGTCATGCGCAGGTCGACGGGGTCGGAGGGCGCGTCGGGCTCGCCCACGGCGCCGGGCTCCCCGGCGGAACAGGCGGCCAGGGTGAGTGCCGCGGTGAGCGTGGCGGCCGCTGCGGCGGACCGCCGGCGGCGGGTGGTGGTGTGCATCAGTGCTCCTTCGGACTGAGGTGGGGGTTTCCGGGATGCGGCGGGCTCGTCTGCCACGGCCGTGCCCCGGGGGCGTTTCAGTAGGGGTGGACCTCTCCCTCCGGCCAGCGCAGCTCGACCCCTGTGGCGGTGAGCTCGCGCTGGTAGTCGGTGAGCAGGTCGGGCTTCTCCTGCACCTCGTGGGGGGTGTGGCCGGTGGCGAGGCAGTGCGCGGCGAGGTGTCCCGCGGCCTCGCCGACGTTCCACTCGACGGGGTGGAGGCGGTAGCACCCGTTGGTGATGTGGGTGGTGCCGATGTTCTTGTTGCCGGCCAGGAGGTTCGTGGTCCGTCGCGGCAGGAGTGCGCCGAGGGGGATCTCGAACGGCGTCGAGGGCACGTCGATGTACGTGTCGCCGCCGGTGGACGGGTGCAGGTCGATCCGGTACATCCCGACGCCGACGGAGTCGTCGTAGCGGGTGGCGCCCCGGTCGCCGCGCACGGCGTGGGAGACGTCGTTCTCGGTCACGGTCGTCACGGCGCGGATGCGGCGGGACTCGCGGTGGTAGACGGCCTGTGCGAGGCCGTCCGGGCTGCCCATGACGTCGGGGCGGAGGCGCAGGCCCGGGAAGCCGGTGCCGCCGTCGGCACGGGGCGCCTCGCTCTGCATCCAGTACAGCATCGACAGGCTGAGCTGCCGCGCGTCGGCGATGCGGGCCTGCTCGACGTCGCGCGGCACGTCGAGGACGTGGCCGAGGAAGTAGTCGATGCTGGGCCAGTTCACGAGGCACAGGTCGCTGGTGCGGAACCCGGGTGCGGCAAGGTCCCGGGCGGCGATGCGGCGGAACAGCCAGAGGTTGCCGTCGCCGGCGTTCTTCGACTGGTCGGCGTCGACGAGGAGCGGGTCGTCGCCCGGGTTGGGGGTGAACGTGCGTTCCTCGAGCGCGAGGGTGCGGGGGTTCGGGGCGGTCCACGACAGGAGGCGTTCCCCGCCCCAGGCGCCGGGCGCGTAGGTCTGCCAGAAGTCGTAGCGCTCGGGCTTGTCGATGGTGTGGTCGCCGTCGACGTGCTCGACGGTGAAGCAGACGCTCAGGGCCTGCACGTTGTCGGGCTGCGCGGCGGCGGGGGCGCTCGGTTCGCCGGTCTCGGCCGCCGACTCGAAGCCGGTGACGTACTCGGTGCCCGTGAGCGGGAGGAGCTCGCCGGTCTCGGTCGCGTCGATCGTGTAGGCGGCGCTCACGACGACCTCCGGGCCGCCGACGACGGAGCCGAGCGTCACGGACGTCACCCGGTCGCCGTCGGTGGTGGCGGCCGTGGGCCGCACCCGCTCCAGGAGACGGATCCGGCCGGCCGAGCGGTACGGCGCGAGCAGCTCCTCCAGGACGCCGACGGCGACCCGCGGCTCGTGGCACAGCTTGGACACCCACCCCGCACCGGGGTTCAGCGCCGGCCACGACCGCGCGGCGTCCGTGAGCGGGTACCGGCGGCGGTAGACGTCCCGGATGCCGTCGCGCAGCTCCCGGTAGCGGGCGGTCACGCCGAACCGCTCGACCCAGGGATGCTCGTCGGGCGGCACCCCCTGGGAGGTCAGCTGGCCGCCGATCCACGGGTGCTCCTCGGTGAGGACGACGCGGGCGCCGCGCCCGGCGGCGGCGAGCGCGGCGGCGATGCCACCGAGCCCGGCGCCGACGACGAGCACGTCGGTCTGCAGATCTTGCTGGGTCACGCGAGGTCCGTCCTGTCGTCGGTGAGGGGATCGCTGCCAGGGCGTGGCGGGGCGACGGTCGCGCCCTCCACGTCCGGGCACGCGAGGATCTGATGGAGCTCGGCGTCGGGTACCGCCGCCGAGCGTCGCGGTTCGCCGTCCCGCTTGCCGCCGTCGTCGGCGACGAGGCGGGAGAGCAGGTACAGTGCGCGGACGCCGAGCTCCTCGCGCGGCACGGAGAAGCCGGACCAGCGCCGGCCGCCGCGCCGGGGATGGTGGGGCTGGCCGAGCAGCAGCACCGACACGTCCTCGGGGACACGCATGCCGCGGCCCTCCAGCTCGTCGGCGAGCTCCTCGGGGCGGTTCTCGGGCGCCACGAGGACGGCGGTGAGCGAGCGGCCCGCGATCTCGCCGGCGGCGGCGAAGGGGTCGTCGGACTCGACGAACCAGGTGGTCAGGCCCTTTTCCTTGAGCGCCGTGCGGTAGCCCTCGAGGCGGTCGAGGGTCGGCTGGTCCGTGCCGCGCACCCCGACGTACCCGATGTTCCGGTGCCCGAGCGCGACGAGCCGGTCGACCTGCCGCACCGTGGCCCCCACGTAGTCGGCGCCCACGTAGGGAAGGCGTCCGCCGTCGCTGCCGCGCTTGCCGATGAAGACGAACGGGTAGTTGGTGTCGAGCAGGTGCTGGAGCTCGCCGCGGTCTTCGTGCTGGCCGAGCAGCAGGCAGCCGTCGGCCACGCCGAGCCGCTGCCAGCCGTCGCGGGTGAGCTGACGGCGCCCGTCCACGGCGGGGGCGCTCGTGAAGAGCAGGAGGTCGATGCCGAGCCGTTCGGCGGCGTGCTCGATCCCGACGAGGAACGGGCCGTAGAAGTCGCGGCTCGCGCGGGGGAACGTGGCCTCGTAGGTGAACACGCCGAGGATCTGGGTGAGGCCGCCCGCCAGGCGCTGCGCGACCGGGTTCGCCGTGTATCCGGTGATGCGGATCGCGTCCAGCACGCGCTGGCGTGTCTCCTCGCCGATGCGCACGCCGGCCGGCGTGCTGCCGTTGAGCACGAACGAGACGGTGGCCTGGCTGACGCCCGCCATCGCGGCGACGTCCGTCTGGGTGATGCGGCGACGCGGCACGGTTCCTCCTCGAACGCCTCGGGCCTGTCCTCGATGACGCCTTGAGTGTTGCCGCACGCCGATCGTGCGGTCAATGCGGTAATACGCATTATTAGCGGGTGCCGGCGGATCTGCTGGCCTGAGCCGACCCCCTGTGCGGGTCCGAGGTCGGCGGATGAAAGCGAGATGAAGTTCCCGGCTGGTCGACTGGGTCCAGCACCGTGGGGCCGCGGTGCGTGAGCCGCACCCAGGAGGACAGGTCATGCTGCGCATCCACTTCACGGCCGAGGATCTCGGACGGGTTCTCCTGGCCCCCGGACCGGACCCCCTGTGGGAGACCCGGCTCAGCGCGCACCTGATCAACGACCCCCACGGCGCCCGCGGGTTCATCGGGTGGCGCACGCGCGTCGTCGAACGGCTGCCGCGCCAGACCCTGCCCTACCTCCATCTCGTCGCGCCGGACGGGAGCTCCCCCGACTTCCTCACCCCCGAGACCGGGTGCACCGACTTCGAGTCCGGCGTCCTGGACGTCGTCCTCACCGGCCAGGACCGGCTCGCGGCCGAGCTCGGGCGGCTGACCGTGCGCAAGCACGCGACCGCCTGGGTGGGGCGGCTCGCGGCCGGGTCGCCGCAGGCTCTGCAAGGGCTCCGCAGCAGTATGACCGCCTACTACCGGCACGCCGTCGCGCCGGTCTGGGCCGGTGTCCGGACCGTCGTCGAGCGCGAGCGGGCCACGCAGTCCCAGGCCCTGGCGGGCCGGGGCGTCGAGACCGCGCTGTCGGCGCTGCACGTCACGACGTCCTGGTCGGACCGGACGCTGACGGTCGACGACGGCACCGCGGACCGCGACCTCCACCTGGACGGTCGCGGGCTCCGGCTCGTGCCCTCCTACTTCTGCCGGCCGGCGCCCGTCACGTTCGCGGACCCGCGCCTGGTCCCCACCCTCGTCTTCCCCGCCGCCCGGACCGGACAGCTGACCAGGGGCACGACGCACCCGGACGGCTCCCTCACGGCCCTCCTCGGCCGGACGCGCTCGATGGCGCTCCAGGTGATCGCGGCGACGGCGATGACGACGACGTCCCTCGCACGCCGCCTGGAGATCTCGCCGGCGTCGGCGTCGCAGCACGCCGCCGTCCTGCGCGACGCCGGGCTGATCACGTCACGGCGGGACGGGCGCTGGGTAGTCCACATGCCCACCACGCTCGGCGCGCGGCTGCTCGACGGACGGGCGGCCCGGCCCGCCGGGACCGCGAGGACCGGCCGGCCCGCGAGGGCCGGCCAGCCCACGTAGCGGCGACGGCGCCGCGATCAGTCCGACGAGCGCCCGCCGGCCGCGCCCGCCGTCGCGCCCCGGCGGGCCCGCCCCCGGGCGCGTGCCGCGAGCGCCATGTCGAGCACCAGGAACCCGAGCAGCGGGATCCCGAACAGCGGGACGAACCAGCCGGCGACCGCCGCCAGGCCGAGGAGCGTCACGCTCAGCCACAGCGGCGCCCGGCGCAGCCCGCCCCTGGGCATCCCGGGCAGGGAGGCCGTCCCGCGTGCCGTCCCCGGACGCCGCAGCCACCACATGCGGTAGCCCAGCACCACGAGCGTGATCAGCCCGATCGCGACGGCGGCGAGGGCGAGCTGGTTCCAGATGCCGAACAGGAGCCCCATGTGGGTGTCGATCCCCCAGCGGGTGAGCTTGGCGGGAACGGAGTAGTCGGCGAAGTCGACCCGGTCCGCGACCGCTCCGGTCGTGCCGTCCACGGCGATCGAGTCCTGCTGCGTGGGCCAGCTCCGCTGGACCTCCTTCACCGTCCAGGCCTGCCCCTCCTCGGCCGGCGGCAGGACCTGCACCGGGTCCCGCAGCCCTTCCTGCCGGGCCGTGGCGAGCACGCCGTCGAGCCCGATGCCGGCGGCGAGCGCCGCGTCGGGCGAGTCGCCGGCCGCGGCGCCGTGGCCGGCGTGCTCGTCGTGCCCGCCGTCCGTCGCCGCGGCACCGAGCGTCGTGTCCACGGACGGCGTCTCCCAGGCCAGGGCGGCACGCAGGTCGGCGATGTTCGCGCCGGCGTAGGTGGACCACGTCAGGCCGGTGGCGGAGAGCCCGAGCAGCGCGAGGGCGACGACGGTGCCGACGGCGCCGTGCCAGGAGAGCGTGCGGCGGCGGCCGCCGGGCGCGCTGGCCTCGGGGACGACGAGCCGGCGCAGCTTGCGGGTGCGCGCCACCTTGGCGACCCACATCGCGAGCCCGCCGAGCACGACCACCCACAGCCAGGACGCGGCGGTCTCGGAGTAGATCCGGCCCGTGTCGCCGAGGTGGAGGCTCCGGTGCGTCTCGGAGAGCCAGGCGCGCAGCGGGAGCCACTCCCCGCTGGTGGTGAGTGCGCCGCGGACCTGGGTCGTGTACGGGTCGACGAACACGGTGCGGTGGTCGCCCTCGGGCACCCCGTCGACGGCGAGCACGACACGCGTGGTGCTCTCGTCCGAGGCCGGCGGGCGCACCTCGACCACCGATCCTTCCGGGTGAGCGGCGCGCGCCGCCGCGACCTGCTCGCTCAGCGCACGGGGCTCGGCGCCGGTGTCCTGGACCCGCAGCTCGTCCTGGTAGACGGCCGACTCGAGGGTCGGGGCGAACGCGTAGGCCAGGCCCGTCACGGCGGCGACCAGCAGGAACGGTCCGATCAGGACGCCCGCGTAGAAGTGCAGCCGGAGGATCAGGGGACGGAGGTACCCCCACATCCCACCGGGTCGCGGGCGCTGCGGAGCCGGCGGGCCAGCGCCCGCACCGGTGCCCGGGCGCTCGCCGGGCGGGGGTTCGTGGGCAGAGGCTGGTGTTTCGAGGGTCGAGGAGGACATGGTTCACCACGGCTTTCTGCACGGCACGCGGACGCCCGGGCGGCGGTGCGTGACTCGTCGCGCGGCCGGCGGGCGTTCTCGTGCGGGGTTCGGAGACCGGACGGGGCCGCGGCAGGGACGTCGTCGGACCCCTCGAAGGGGCCGCGACGCACTCTCAGGCCACGGCAGGCACGACGGACGGCGGGCCGCGGCGCGGGTCGCTGCGCGACCCGAGGATCACGCGGGCCGTCGCTCTGGTGCGGCGGACGACCGGCCGTGGGCCCTGCCGCGGAGGCACGACGGGCCGGAACAGGCCCGCGAGCGCCGGCAGCAGGCACCCCCACACGTGGAACGCGGTGCCGGCGGTGCGCTCGGCGAGGACGATCAGGGCCGTCGTCGACACGGCGGCCAGGACGTGGAGGCAGAGCATCGCGGGGGAGGCGTGTGCCGCGTGCGCGGCGCCGGTCGCGTGGGCGGCGGCACCGGCGTCCATGGTTGCCGCGGCGTCGCTCGCGGCGTCGCGCAGCCCGGCGGCGGGGCCGGGCGCCGTGCCGCCGGGGCCTGGTGACAGGGTCGCGCCGTGCGTCCCGTGCACCCCGCCGTCCGCCGGGGCCCGCGCGGTGAGGACGAACCCGTGGTGCAGGGCCGTCTGGGCGGCGCCGAAGTAGAGCACCAGCACCCAGGCGCGTGTCCGGGCGAGGCCGACGAGGCCCGAGGCGAACAGGGTGAGGACGGCGAGGACGACCACACCCACGGCCGAGGGCAGCGCGCCGCCGCCGAGGAGGTGCGCGCCGGCCGCGAGGGCGAGCGTCGTGGACGCGAGCAGCACCGTGCGCGCGGCGTGCACCGGCTGCTCGACCCGCTCGACGTCCGTCATCACGAGAAGCACCCTAGCCGCGAGGGCCGGACACGGACCGGCGCCGGGTGCGAACGAAGCGATTAGGGGGCGCGTGACGGACGCGAGGTGTCCGGCCGGATCCCCGCGTATGTTGGCTCTCATGCGCATCGCCATCGTCGGCGGCCACGGCAAGGTCGCACTGCAGCTCCATCCGCTCCTGGTGCGGGCGGGCCACTCCCCCGTCGCGCTCGTGCGGAACGACGCCTATCGCGGCGAGCTCGAAGGGCTCGGCGCCGAGGTCCGCCACCTCGACATCGAGAACGCCGCCGCCTCCGCGTTCGCGGCCGCCTTCGCCGGGTGCGACGCCGTGGTGTTCGCGGCGGGCGGCGGCCCGGACGGCAACATCGCGCGGAAGCGCACCGTGGACCTCGAGGGTTCGGTGAAGTCGGTCGACGGCGCACGGGAGGTGGGGATCCGGCGGTTCGTGCAGGTGTCGGCGATCGGCGTCGACGACCCGCCCCCGGCCGACAGCGGCGAGGTGTGGCAGGCGTACGTCGAGGCCAAGCGCGACGCCGACCGCGCGGTCCGCACGTCGGACCGGGACTGGACGATCATCCGCCCCGGCCGCCTCACCGACGACGCCGCCACCGGCCTGGTCGCGCTCGGCCCCGGCGTGGTGCGCGGCGACGTCACACGGGCCGACGTCGCCGCGACCCTCGCGGCGGTCCTCGACGACGACGCCACGATCGGCCACCAGTGGAACCTGATCAACGGCGACACCCCGGTCCCGGAGGCGATCGGCCGGGCCGTCTCCGCCTGACCGCCCCGGCCCTGCCCGGCGGTCCCGGCCGTTACGGGAGCGGGCGGCCGATGAGGTGCTCGATCGTCGCCTCGGTGGCCTCGGCCATGTCGATCTCGGCGGGCTCCAGGAGCCACTGGACCTGGAGCCCGTCCATCGTGGCGATGATGATGCTCGCCGTCGTCCCGGCGTCGATGTCCCGCGGCACCTCGCCCTGCCCGCGGGCCTCCTCCAGCGCGTCGACGAGGATCGTGCGCAGCCCCTGGTACCGGCCCTGGAAGTAGTCGCGCGCGGGGTGCCCCTCGGTGACGCTCTCCGCGGCGAGCACGGCGTACAGCCGCACGATCCCCTCGCGTGCCGCGTTGCGGCGTGCGGTCTCCACGAGGTGCCGCAGGAACGCGAGCCCGCGCGGCCGTTCGGTGCCGAGCTCGGAGATGTCCGTCTCGTCGCGCAGGTCGAGCACGCCGGTCAGCAGCCCGGCCTTGGACGGGAAGTGGTGCAGCAGGCCTGCCTGGGTGAGGCCGGCGCGCGCGGCGATCTCGGCGAGCGACGCCTTCTGGTACCCGCGCGTCGCGAACGTCTCCATGGCGATGCGCAGGATCTCCGCCCGGCGCTCCGCCGTCGGGCGCCGGACCCTGGGTCGCTCGACCGCCTCGTTCGTCACCCGACGAGTCTACGGACCGGCGGCACGCGACCGACCCCGCTACCTACCGACCACTCGGTAAGTAGCGCTATGCTGTCCGCGCAGACCATCGACCGAGGGAGTCGCAATGAAGCGCACCACTCGCCCATCGCCCGCCAGGATGCCGCTCGCGGCGCTGAGCGCCGCCGCCGTCGCGGTCGCCGGCGTCACGTTCGCCACCGTTCCCGCGGACGCCGTCCCCGGCGGGGCCGACCCGGCCGCCGCACGGGCCGCCGCCCCGACCGGCGCCGACGTCTGGATCACGACGGCCGACGGCGGCAGCCGGCTCGAGAACGCCGGGTCCGTCGCGTTCGACGCCGCCCCGCAGCCCACCGACATCGCCGTCGACGCCGGCACGACGCACCAGCGGTTCACCGGCGCCGGAGCGTCGGTCACCGAGGCCTCCGCCGCGCTCGTCAACGACCTGCCCGCCGGCGACCGGGCCGACCTGCTCCGCTCGCTGTTCTCCCGCGACGGCGACGGCATCGGCCTCAACTACCTGCGCCAGCCGCTCGGCAGCAGCGACTTCAACTCCGGCGGCTTCTACACCTACGAGGACACGCGCGGCAGCTTCAGCATCGCGCGCGACGAGCAGGAGATCCTCCCCGTGCTGCGCGGCGCGCTCGCGGTGAACCCCGGCATCCGGTTCATGGGGTCGCCGTGGTCGCCGCCCGCGTGGATGAAGTCCGGGGGCTCGCTCCACGGCGGCAAGCTGCTGCCCGAGCACTACGAGGCGTACGCCGCCTACCTGGTCCGCGCGATCCAGGCGTACGAGGAGCAGGGCGTCACCCTCGCCGACCTCACCGTGCAGAACGAGCCGCTGTTCGCCACGAGCTACCCGTCCACCGACATGCAGGCGGCCGAGCAGGCCGCCTTCTTCCGGGTGCTCGACGCCGCGCTGACCGACGCCGGCCTCGGCACGCGGCTGTTCGCGTACGACCACAACTGGGACCAGCCCGGGTATCCGCTCGAGGTGTTCGCGAGCACCGGCGACATCGACCGCGTCGAGGGCGCGGCGTTCCACTGCTACGGCGGCTCACCCGACGCCCAGCAGCAGATCGTCGACGCCGGCAAGCGTGTCTACTTCACCGAGTGCTCCGGCACCGACAGCGCGGACCCGTCCGCCACGTTCGGCGACACGCTCCTGTGGCACGCGGAGAACCTCGTGGTGCGGAACATGCGCCACGGTGGCGAGACCACCATCAACTGGAACCTCGCGCTGGACGAGCACGGCGGCCCGCACCAGGGGCACTGCGAGGACCGCTGCAACGGCGTCGTGGAGATCGCCGGCGGGAACGTGACCCGCAACGCCGAGTTCTACACGCTCGGCCACCTCACCAAGTTCGTCGACGCCGGCGCCCGGCGGGTCGGGTCCACCGGCGGCTCGGATGACGTGCGGCACGTCGTCTTCCAGAACCCGGACGGCACGCGCGCCGCCTACGTGGTCAACACCTCCGGCGGCGACCGGACGTTCTCGATCACGGACGAGGGCCGCTCGCTCTCGTCCACGCTGCCCGGCCGGTCCGTCGCCACGTTCACCTGGGACCCGCAGTCGACCGACCCGGGACCGACGACCGGGATCGACCCCGCGGCCTGGTACCAGGTGGTCCCGGAGGCGAGCGGCAAGTGCCTCGACGCGGCGGACTGGGGCACCACCGACGGCACCGGCCTGCAGCAGTGGACCTGCGGCGACGCCGGCCAGGCCAACCAGCGCTGGCAGTTCCGCCCCACGTCGGACGGCCACTACCGAGTGGTCAACGAGCACGCCGACAAGGTCTGGGACGTCGACGGCGGCCCGGGGGCCACCGCCGACGGCACGCCGGTCCACCTGTGGTCCTCCGTGGGCGGGACCAACCAGCAGTGGCTGCCGTCCGAGAGCGGAGACACCCTCACGTTCACGGCACGCCACAGCGGGAGCTGCCTGACGCTCGACGGCGCGGCCGGGGCGAACGGCACGGGCCTCACCCAGCGACGGTGCGCAGGCACCGCGGCCCAGCGGTTCCGGCTCACCGAGGTCGGCTGACCCTCACGCGTCGTAGTCGACCGTGACCTGGTCGCTGACCGGGAAGCTCTGGCAGGTGAGCACGAAGTCGCGCGCGACCTCGTCGGGTTCGAGGGCGTAGTTGCGGACCATGTCCACCTCGCCGGAGCCGACCCGCGCCCGGCACGTGCCGCACACCCCGCCCTTGCACGCGAAGGGCAGGTCGCCGCGCGTCGTCTGGGCCGAGTCGAGGATCGTCCTGTCCCGCGCCATCGGCGTCGTCGAGCTGCGGCCGTCCAGGACGACGGTGACGTCGCTGGTCACACCCTCGATCACGGCGTCGGCGTGGCGTACCTGCGGCGGCGGCTCGTCCACGTAGAACAGCTCGAGGTGCACCTTCTCGCGGGGCACGCCGAGCTCGTCCAGGACCCGGCGGGCGTCCGCCAGCATGCCGAACGGCCCGCACAGCCAGACGTGGTCCATGTCCGGTGCCGGCACCAGGGTGGTCAGCAGCAGGCGGAGCCGCTCGGCGTCGAGCCGGCCGGAGAACAGCTCGACGTCGCGCGGCTCCCGGGACAGGACGTGCATCAGGTCGAACCGGCGGTGGTGCGCGTCCTTGAGGTCGGCGAGCTCGTCGGCGAACATCACCGAGGCCACCCTGCGGTTCCCGTAGAGCATCGTGACGTGCGCGTCCGGGTTCGCCAGCACCGACGTGGCGATCGAGAGCATCGGCGTGATGCCGGAGCCGGCCGCGATGCACAGGTGCCGGCCGCCGGCCGCCGGGTCGGCGCGGAAGCTGCCCGACGGCGCCTGCACCTCGACCCGGTCACCGGGCCGCACCTCGCGGACCAGCCAGGTGGAGAACAACCCGTCCGGGACCTCACGGACCCCGACCCGGGGCCGAGAGCCCGCGGGAGCGCAGATCGAGTACGTGCGGCGGTGCTCGACGCCGTCGATCACGCGGCGCAGCGTCAGCGACTGGCCCGGGGCGAAGTCGAACACCCCGCCCAGCCCGCCGGGCACGTCGAAGGTGACGGCGACGGCGTCGTCGGTGAGCCGCTGCACGTCCGCCACGGTCAGCGTGTGGAAGGCCGTCCGGGCGGACACCTCGGGCGCGAGCGCCATCAGATCTCCTTCACGTGGTCGAACGGCTCCAGGCAGGCCCGACAGCGGTACATCGCCTTGCACGCCGTCGACCCGAACTCCGAGGTCAGCTCGACGTCTGCCGCGTCGCAGCGAGGGCAGCGCACCGCGCGCCGGGTCGGGCCCAGGCGGAGCGGGACGGCGACGCGGGCGGAGCCCTCCGCCGCCGCACCTCCCGCGGCCCCCGGGCCCGGCCCGGCGGCAGGGCCCGTGGCGACCCGCTCCGCCGGCGGAGAGATCCCCGCCTCCGCGAGGGCCGCCCGGCCCTCCGGGGTGATCCAGTCGGTGGTCCAGGCGGGATGCAGCGCCACCCGGACGCGGACGTCGTCGTACCCCGCCTCGTGCAGGCTGCGCACGATGTCGTCGCGCATGGTGGCCATCGCGGGACAGCCGGAGTAGGTCGGCGTGATCGAGACGACGACCGCGCCGTCGTCAGAGGTCTCGACGTTCCGCAGCACACCGAGGTCGGCGAGCGTGAGCATGGGCAGCTCCGGGTCGACGACGCCTCCGGCGACCGCACGGGCCCGCTCGGCACGCGTCGGAGCCGCGGGCGACGGCGGAGCCACGACCGCGGCAGCCGCACGGGTGCGCGTCGGGGTCACGGTCACCACCGGCCCCTCGGGTGGGCACGGGCGACGGACTGCGTCTCGGCGAGCATCCGGCCGAACGCCTCGGTGTGCAGGCCGTCCCGGCCACGGCGCCCGCGGACGCCGGCTCGCCGCCCGGCCTCGGGTCGCTCGACGGCGCTCGCGGACAGCACCTGGTCGAGCACGCCCTCGACCTCGCCGGCGACCTGGCCGGGGTCCACCCCCGCGCCCGACGCGGCGGCCGCGGCCTCGATCTCGTGGGTCTCGAACAGCTCGCCCCAGAACGGCAGCAGCTCGGCGAGCGCGTCCGTCACACGACGTCGCGACTCGTCGGTGCCCTGCGCGAGGGTGAGGAACCAGCGGCCGGCGAAGTCGCGGTGGTAGGTCAGCTCCTTGACGCCCTTGGCGGCGACGGCGGCGAGCACGGCGTCGCGGCTGTCGGCGAGCCGCTCGAACAGGGCCAGCCGCCAGGTGGAGAACAGCAGGACGCGGGCGATCGTCTCGGCGAAGTCGCCGTTGGGCAGCTCCGCGAGACGCACGTTGCGGAACTGGTGCGGGTCGCGGAAGAACGCGAGGCGGTCCTCGTCCGGCACGGGTGAGCCCTCAGGGAGCGCGGGCACGACGGCTGGGTCGGCCGCCGCGGCGCGGGCGAGCAGCAGCCGGGCCTGCCCGAGCAGGTCGAGAGCGATGTTCGCGAGCGCGATGTCCTCCTCGAGGTCCGGCGCGCGGCTGCACCACTCCGCGATCCGCTCGGACGCCACGAGGGCGTCGTCGCCCAGCATCAGGCAGTACGCCGCGAGCACGGACGGGTCCACGCCCTCGGGGACCGTGGTGTCGACCCCGGCGAGCGGGTCCTCGAAGTCGGTGCCGAACGCCCAGTGGGCGTCGTTGACGAGCAGACCGGCGTAGGCGTTGTCGTGCTCGCCGGGCTCGGGGACACCGGTGCGGCCGGCGGCGGGGACGTCGGGCATGGTGGTTCTCTCCGCTACATGTGGGGGACGTTCTCGGGGATCTCGTAGAACGTCGGGTGCCGGTAGACCTTGTCGCCGCTGGGGGCGAAGAGCGGGTCCTTCTCGTCCGGGCTGGACGCGGCGATCGCGTCGGAGCGCACCACCCAGAGGGAGACCCCCTCGTTGCGCCGGGTGTACACGTCGCGCGCGTGCCGGAGCGCGAGGGCGTCGTCGGGAGCGTGCAGCGAGCCCACGTGGACATGGTTCAGGCCGCGCTTGCCGCGCACGAACACCTCGTACAGGGGCCACTCGGCCCGCGTCCCGCCGCTCATGGCGTCTCCTCCCGCGCCGTGCGGGACGCCGGCGACCGATCGGTCGGCGTGACCGCGGTTCCGTCGTCGGTTCCGTCGTCGTTCATGCCGCCTCCTCCTGCTCGGCCTGCTTCCGGGCGAAGGCGGTCGCCGCCTCGCGGACCCACGCACCGTCGTCCCACGCCTTCTTCCGGTGGGCGACGCGCTGCGCGTTGCACGGGCCGTCGCCCTTGACGACCTGCCAGAACTCGTCCCAGTCGACCTCGCCGAAGTCGTGCGCCCGACGCTCCTCGTTCCACGCCAGGTCCGGGTCGGGCAGCGTCACGCCGAGGGCCTCGGCCTGCGGGACGGTCATGTCGACGAACCGCTGGCGCAGCTCGTCGTTGGTGTGCGTCTTGATGCCCCACGCCATCGACTGCTCGGTGTTCGGGGAGGCGTCGTCGGGCGGGCCGAACATCATCAGCGACGGCCACCAGAAGCGGTCCACGGACTCCTGCACCATGGCGCGCTGCTCGTCGGTGCCGCGCATCATCGTCATGAGCAGCTCGTAACCCTGCCGCTGATGGAAGGACTCCTCCTTGCAGATCCGGATCATCGCGCGCCCGTACGGGCCGAAGGAGGTGCGGCACAGCGGCACCTGGTTGCAGATCGCGGCGCCGTCGACGAGCCAGCCGATCGTCCCGACGTCGGCGTACGACAGCGTCGGATAGTTGAAGATCGACGAGTACTTCTGGGCGCCGGTGACCAGGCGCTCGGTGAGCTCGTCGCGGGTGACGCCCAGGGTCTCCGTCGCGGAGTACAGGTAGAGCCCGTGGCCGGCCTCGTCCTGCACCTTCGCGAGCAGGATCGCCTTGCGGCGCAGCGACGGCGCGCGGCTGATCCAGTTGCCCTCGGGCTGCATACCGATGATCTCGGAGTGGGCGTGCTGGGCGACCTGGCGCACGAGCGTCCTACGGTACTTCTCGGGCATCCAGTCCCGCGGCTCGATGCGGTCCTTGCGCCGGAGGGTGGCCTCGAAGTGCGCCTCGAGGTCCGGGCTGCCGCCCGCGGTGCCGGGCGTGCGCCGGGGCGCACCGCCCGCTTCGATGGCCGACGTCATCGTGACCTCCGTGATCCCGCGAATTACTGACCGAACGTTCGGTTCCTAAGGTGTCACAGAACCGGCGCCCGGCGCAACGCCCGGGCGAGCGTGCGCAACCGCCGCCGAGGCGGCAGGGCCACGCCCGGTCGGTCCTTCGTTGAATGATCGGCAGCTCAATCTGCCGATCATTCAACGAAGGACCGACCGTGCACCCGGCGGGGCCGACGACGGCGGCGGGCGCGCTCGCCCCTCCCGGCCTGCGCCGGGAGAGCAGTCCTCAGCCGATGCTCCACTGCTGGTTGGCGCCCGCGTGACACTCGTAGACGTTGAGGGGGGAGCCGTTCTCGGTACCCGCGCCCTCCACGTCCAGGCAGAGACCCGTCTCGATGTTGCGCACGGTGCCGTCCGTCCCGGCGCTCCAGCGCTGGTTCGCCCCGCCGTGGCACTCGTTGATCGCGACGCCGACGCCGGACGCCCCGCCGCTGGGATCGTCCAGGCACTTCGTGCCGCCGACGCGGAGCTCGCCCGTCGCGCTGACGGTCCACCGCTGGGCGACCGAGCCGTTGCAGTCGTAGATCTGCAACGTGGCGCCGTCGTTCAGGAGGGCTTCGGGCACGTCCACGCAGCGGCCCGACCCGACACCCTGCAGCGCGACGACGGGCGGGTCCGGTGGCGGCGGGGGGGGCGTCGGGCTGGGTACGGGGCTTGGCTCGCTGCTCGGGGTCGCGGAGACCTCTGCCGCACCGGACGTACGCGCCACGGCCTCCGGGGAGGCCGTCGACGTCGCGCCGGCCGACGGCTCGACGCCGTCGCGCGAGAACAGCCACAGCATGCTGACGACCGCGACGAGCACGAGCGTGCCCGCGACCACCCACGAGCCCACCGCCACGGTGCTCGTCCGGGCAGGAGGTCCGGCGTCGTACATCGTGATGCTCCATCCCTTCCCGACGAACCGAGCAGACCCTACCGCGCAACACCCACAACGCCCGTCCCACGGCTCAGCGATCACGGGGAAGAAACGCCGACGAGGTAGGGGTGAGTGCCCAGGTAGGCACCAGGGGGCGCTCCCCACGCCCCTACCTGAGCACCCACCCCTACCTCGCTACGCCCTACCCGCGCGATCTCTAAACGATTCGGCCTCTGGCTCGCACTGGTGCGGCTCGCGGAACCTGGCGGCACGTCAACCCGGCCGGCCCGTCGGCCGAGCTCAAGGAGGAGCCCCATGTCAGTCCGTGCGCGAACGCGCAGCCTCGTCCTCATCGCCGCCATGGCGCTGGCCGTACCGCTCGGCCTGGTCGCCGTCGTCACCGCGGACACCGTGACCGCCCCGCCGGCGGCCGCCCACGGCAGCGTCACCGACCCGCCCACCCGCAACTACGGCTGCTGGGACCGCTGGGGCGACGACTTCCAGAACCCCGAGATGGCAACCATCGACCCGATGTGCTGGCAGGCGTGGCAGGCCAACCCGAACACCATGTGGAACTGGAACGGCCTGTACGTGAACGGCCTCGGCGAGAACTACGAGTCGGCCATCCCGAACGGGCAGCTCTGCTCGGGCGGGCACGCCGAGTCCGGCCGGTACGACTCCCTGGACAACCCGGGCGAGTGGGTCGCGACCGGGGTCGACCAGCAGTTCCACCTCACCCTGACCGACGGCGCGCAGCACGGTGCCGACTACATGCGGATCTACGTGTCCCGCCCCGGCTTCGACCCGACCACCGAGGCACTCGGGTGGGACGACGTCGAGCTGGTCCAGGAGACCGGCTACTACCCGTCGCAGGGCGCGTACGAGACCGACGTCGACCTGGGGAACCGCAGCGGTCGCGCCGTGCTGTTCACGGTGTGGCTGGCCGGGCACCAGGACCAGAAGTACTTCCTCTGCTCGGACATCAACATCGGCGGCGGCGACCTGTGGCCGGACGAGCCCC
Organism: Myceligenerans cantabricum; assembly: GCF_054777735.1. NCBI lineage: Bacteria > Bacillati > Actinomycetota > Actinomycetes > Micrococcales > Promicromonosporaceae > Myceligenerans > Myceligenerans cantabricum. The sequence continues at coordinate 20,151 of NZ_BAAHAJ010000008.1, read as the reverse complement.
AGCCGGAGCCGACCGACCCGAGCCCGGAGCCGACCGACCCCGAGCCGACCGACCCCGGTCCCACGGACCCGACCGACCCCGCCTGCGACGCCGAGGTGAACGTCACCAACTCCTGGGGCGGCGGCTTCCAGGGTGAGGTGACCGTGACCGCCGGCGCCGGAGCCATCGGCGGCTGGGAGGTCGTGGTGGACGGTGCCACGATCACACAGGCATGGAACGCGACGCTGTCGGGCACGAACACCCTCACGGACGCGGACTGGAACGGCACCCTCTCGGCCGGGGCGTCGACGACCGCAGGGTTCATCGCCGACGGCGACGGGAGCGACCTGAGCGCCACCTGCTCCGCCACCTGAGCGGGCCGAGACCGCCGCGGGCCTCGGCCCCGCGGCGCGCCGGGAGGCGACGGCGTTCCAGGTACGCCGTCCTTCCCGGCGACCCAGGGCACCGGGGTGACGACCCACACGCGCGGGTCGTCCCCCGGTGCCCGCTCGTTGCGCCCGTCCGTCCCGTCCATCCGTGCACCCGTCCGTCCACCCCGTCCGTGCAGCCGAGCGCGGCACCGGCCCGGAAAGGTATCGTCCAGACATGCCGGAGCCCGCCAAGCGTGTCGTGATCTACGTCCGGCACGCCGACGACGTCGACCCCGGTCACGTCCAGGAACAGCGATGCCGCGCCTGGGCGGCGGACGAGGGGCACGAGGTCGTGGCCACGTTCACCGACGAGGCCCCCGGCAAGCCGTCGGACGCGGACCGCGGCCGGCCGGCGTTCGAGAGCATGCTCGAACGCGTCGGCGCCGGTGACGCCGACATCGTCGTCGCGCTGTCGCTCGACTGCCTCGCGCAGGACGGGCAGGACCGAGCCCGGCTCGGCGGGCTCCCCGCCGACGTCGTCGTCCGGCACCGGTGCGGGTCCGACGACGGCGAGGCCCCCTGGTACATCGCGCCGATGGTGCTGGGCACGATCGCGACCGGGATCGGCGTCTTCCACACGCTCGCGAACGCCTGGGCGTCCACGACGGCCGCGTCCGTCGTGGCGATCCTCACGGCCGTCGCCCCGATCGCCGTGGCGGCGCGCACCGTCGCCCGCGCGCCGTCGCCGTCGCCGTCGCCGTCGCCCGTCACCAGCCTCGCTCCGCTCCTGCTGTGCACGACGACGGTCGCGCTCCTCGCCGCCCTCGGGTTCGGCGTGCATCCCGGTCTCGCCCCGGCAGGCCTCGCTGCGCTCGGCGGCGTGCTCGCCCCGGTCACGAGCGTTCTCGGCGCGCTGCGCATCCTGGCCACGCCGACCGGCGAGAGCTGGTCGGTGGTCGGTCACCCATCGACGTGACCAATCAGTGAGACCGATCTTGTCGATCGATTGTGTCGGAGCTAGGCTCGCCCACATGCGCATCGTGCGAAGGTGCCGCGTCTGTCGGTAGAGCGTCCACGCCACGTCGGACCCGTGTCGAGACCGTGCCCCGCGCGGACCACCGGTCGTGACGCCCGTGCGACGCTCCCGCACCGTTCCGATCCGCACCGACCCCAGGAAGACGGCGGCGTCACGCACGGCTGTGCCGGCACGCCGCCGGCCACGCGAACCACCTGTCACCGCCGGACGACACGAAGGAAAGAGAATCATGGCCCGCATCTATGACGACGCGACCAAGCTCATCGGGAACACCCCGCTGGTGAAGCTGAACCGGCTCACCGAAGGCCTCGAGGCGACCGTCCTCGCCAAGCTCGAGTTCTACAACCCGGCCAGCTCGGTGAAGGACCGCATCGGCGTGTCGATCATCGACGCCGCCGAGGCCTCCGGAGAGCTCAAGGAGGGCGGCACGATCGTCGAGGGCACCTCGGGCAACACGGGGATCGCCCTCGCCTGGGTGGGCGCCGCGCGCGGCTACAAGGTCGTCCTGGCGATGCCGGAGACCATGTCCAAGGAGCGCCGCGCGCTGCTGCGCGGGTACGGTGCCGAGCTGGTCCTGACGCCGGGCTCCGAGGGCATGAAGGGTGCCGTGGCCGCGGCCGAGAAGATCGCCCAGGAGCGCGAGGGCGCCGTCCTGGCACGCCAGTTCGCCAACGAGGCGAACCCGAAGATCCACCGCGAGACCACGGCCGAGGAGATCTGGGCCGACACGGACGGCGTGGTGGACGTCGTCGTGGCCGGTATCGGCACCGGCGGGACCATCACGGGCGTCGGCCAGGTGCTCAAGGAGCGCAAGCCCGACGTGAAGATCGTCGCGGTCGAGCCGGAGGAGTCGCCGATCCTGAACGGTGGCGAGCCCGGTCCGCACAAGATCCAGGGCATCGGCGCCAACTTCGTCCCGGAGATCCTCGACACCACGGTGTATGACGAGGTCATCGACGTGAACGCGGGCACCGCCATCGAGTTCGCCCGCCGCGCCGCCCGTGAGGAGGGCCTGCTGGTCGGCATCTCGTCGGGGGCGGCACTCTCCGCGGCCCTGGACGTCGCGAAGCGCCCGGAGAACGCCGGCAAGACGATCGTCGTGATCATCCCCAGCTTCGGCGAGCGCTACCTGTCCACCCCGCTGTTCGAGGGCCTGGTCGACTGATGGCCACGTCCTGGGCGCCACCCTTTCTCCAGCTCCTCAAGGAGGACGCCGAGACCGCGCGCGCCCAGGACCCGGCCGCGACCTCGCTGAGCGCGGTGGTCGTGACCTATCCGGGCGTCCACGCGGTCTGGCACTACCGCGTCGCGCACGCCATGTGGCAGCGGCCGGCACTGCGGCTCCCCGCGCGGATCCTCTCCCTGGTCTCCCGGCTGTTGACGGGAGTGGAGATCCATCCGGGCGCGAGGATCGGCCGGCGGCTGTTCATCGACCACGGCATGGGCGTCGTCATCGGCGCGACCGCCGAGGTGGGCGACGACTGCCTGCTCTTCCACGGCGTCACGCTGGGCGGCCGGTCGATGCGCCCGGGAAAGCGCCACCCGACGCTCGGCGACCGCGTGCTGGTCGGGTCGGGTGCGAAGGTGCTCGGGCCGCTGTGGATCGGCGACGACGCGAAGGTCGGCGCGAACGCGGTGGTGACGCGTGACGTGCCGAACGGCGCGGTGGCCGTGGGGATCCCGGCACGGAACCGGACACCGTCGCCGGCCCGGACGTCGACGCCGCTGGAGGACCCGTCACAGCTGATCGAGTACGTGATCTGACACCACGCCGTCCGCCTCCGGGGAGACCTTCCCGCCTCTCCCCCAGCGCGAACACGCCCATGAAACCCAGCACGACGGCGGTGGCGCCCCAGTCCCCGGGCGGCACCGGCGCGGCGAGCGGATTTCGGACGAGGCCTCGTCCGGGCACGTCACCCGGGCCGGTGGCGCTCCGCCAGGTCGTCCGGAGCCTTCGAGAGCCAGGCGTCCTGGAGCGCCTCGGCGAGGTGCTCGTCCGCGACCACGTCGAGCTGCACCAGCACGGCCGGGAAGCCGTCGAAGTGCTGGATCGTGAAGAGGCCGGGCCGTCCCGCGGCCAGCACGGCGTCCTTCTCCCCCAGGTCGTCGACGGTGACGGCGAGGATCGGTCCGGTGGGCACCGGCTCGTCGCCGAACCGCTTGATGTCGGCCTTCGAGAAGGACCGTTCCCAGGCGAAGGCGGTGCCCGCCACGAACCAGGACCGGCCGCGGTAACGGGTCCCCTCGGTCGTCTCCGGGAGGTCCGCGACGAGTCGGGCCACATCCTCGTAGGTCGCCATGGTCCGAGGGTATGCCCGTCGCGACGCCGGCGGCACCCCTGGCCGCCGTCGGACACGCTAGGGTTGGCGCAGTACCTGGGACGCGCGGTCCCAGGCAAACCCGCCCGCTCGACGACGAGGACTCACCATGCGTATCGGCATCCAGACCGGCTACTGGTCGCGCAAGCCCCCGAAGGGCATCCAGCAGTCCATCCTGGCCGGCGACAGGCTGGGCCTCGACTCGGTCTGGACCGCCGAGGCCTACGGGTCGGACGCGTTCACACCGCTCGCCTGGTGGGGGTCGCGCACCAGGAACGTCCGGCTCGGCACGGGGATCGCGCAGATGGCCGCGCGCACGCCCACCGCCACGGCGATGCAGGCGATGACGCTGGACCACCTGTCGCACGGACGCTTCGTGCTGGGGCTCGGCGCCTCCGGCCCGCAGGTCGTCGAGGGCTGGTACGGGCAGCCCTACCAGCGACCGCTCGCCCGCACGCGGGAGTTCGTGGAGATCGTGCGCGAGGTCGTCGCCCGCGAGCGCCCCGTCACCTATGACGGCGCCTTCTACCGGATGCCGCTGCCCGACGACGCCGACGGCGCCACCGGGCTGGGCAAGGCACTCAAGCCGACCGTCCACCCGTACCGCCCCGAGATCCCGATCGTGCTCGCGGCACAGGGGCCGAAGAACATCGCGCTCGCGGCGGAGATCGCGGACGGCTGGATGGGGTCGTTCTACGCACCGCGCCTGGACGGGGAGTTCCAGGAGCTGCTGGACGCGGGGTTCGCGAAGCGTCGTGACGAGCGGTCCCCGGCGGGCGAGTTCGAGGCGATCGCGACGGTGCCGGTGTTCGTGCGGGACGACGTCGAGGCGGCCGCGGACATGATCCGGCCGTTCGTCGCGCTGTACGCGGGCGGGATGGGCGCCAAGGGCGCGAACTTCCACAAGCAGTCGCTGGACCGGATGGGGTACAAGGACGCGATGGACGAGGTCCAGGACCTGTACCTGGCGGGCCGCAAGGAGGATGCGGCGCGCGCGGTGCCGACGGAGCTGGTGGACGAGGTCGCGCTGATCGGCCCGGCGAAGCGGATCCGGGAGCGGTTCGGCGCCTGGGAGGACACGCTCCTGACGACGATGCTCGTCCAGGGCGACCCGTCGTCGGTGCTCACGGTGCTGTCGATCGCGCAGGAGCACGCCGCCCGGGCCGCGGGCACGTCGTCCGACCGCCGCGCCGCCCGTGCGCGCTCGGTCGCGGGGCGCGCGCTGGCGAGGCTGGCGCCGTCGAAGGTGCCCGGGGCGCGCTGAGAACAGGCACGGGACCGGCCCACCCGCCCGGCGGCCGCCTACGATGCGTGCCATGCCCGATGAGGAGTCGTCCGACGCCGAGCTCACGCCCGCCGAGGAGTATGCCGCCGTCGTGCTGGGACTGGTACGCCGGATCCCGCCCGCCCGTGCGATGACGTACGGGCTGATCGCGGAGATCGTCGCCGAGGACCTCGGGCGCGGCGGGCCCCGGCAGGTCGGGAACGTGATGGCGGCGTCCGGGGACCGTTACCAGCATCTGGTGCCGGAGGACGCCGTCGTCGTCGGGCCCGCGCAGGACACCTTCGAGGTGCCCTGGTGGCGGGTCGTCAATGCGGCGGGCTCGCCGCCGGCGAGGCACCTCACCGCCGCCCTCGACGCGCTGCGCGCGGAGGGCTGCCCGCTCACCCGGGACGGACGCCGCGTCGACCTGAAGCGCGCCGTCTGGTTCCCGGGCGCCCCGGACCCGGTGGACCGGCCCGTCACCAGACCCAGCCGGAGACCGGGGCCACCGGCCACCTGAGCGCCGCGGCCGCCGCCGGCGAGGGCGCCCCCGGCGTGCGCTCCGTGATCAGGCCGGCGCCGCGAGCGCGGCCGGGCGACGGCTTCGGCGACCGCGGCCGTGCCGCGCGGGCCGAACGTCTTCCGGTCGAGCGTCCGGCGAGACAGGGCGGACAGCGGCTCGCCGACGCGACCATTTCGACGGACCACGGCGGGCCGGGCCGCCGTGCGCCACGTGGCCGGCTCGCCGGGCAAGCCGCGGCCGTCAGGTCTGGCAGGTGCCGCACCAGAAGAGGTTGCGGCCCGCGAGCTCCTTGAGCAGCACCGGGCTCCCGCACACGCGGCAGGCCAGACCGTCGCGGTGGTAGACGTAGAATGCCTGGTCGGCAGGGACGGCATCGGGGTTGCCGTCAGTGTTCTGCCGGGTCCGCCGCCTGTCCGGCGGTGGTGGCCCGGTCCCCCGCCGCGACTCTCCGTCCGGGGCCGCGGCGCGGTCCTCCGGGCGGGTGGTGACGATCGCGCCCGTGCGGGCGCCGTCGCGCAGGAGGACGACCAGGTCGTCCCAGATCGCGTGGGCCGACGACGGCGGGACGTCCCGCCCGGGCCGCAGCGGGTCGACTCCGGCCCGGAACAACGCCTCGGCCCGGTAGATGTTCCCGACCCCGGCGATCACCGACTGGTCCATGAGGAGCTGCCCGATCGTCACCCGGGAGCGGCCGGCCTGCGCGACGAACCGGCCGGCGTCGTGCCCGGGCTCCCCGGCACGGATCGGGTCGGGCCCGAGCCGGGCGGTGACGGTGTCCTTCTCGGCGGGCGTGATGACCTCGCAGGCGGCAGGCCCGGTCAGGTCGGCGACGGCGTGCGCCCCCAGCATCCGCACCCGTACCTTGCCCCGCGGCTCGGGCGGCTCCCACCCGCCGCCGTCCGAGCCGGCCGTCGCCGCGCCCACCGGGAGGCCCGGCGTCGTCTCGCGCTCGCCGATGCGCCTGCGCGGGGCGCCGATCGCATGGGCGACCCCGGCGGCTCCCGGTGCGCCGGCGAAGGTCCACGCCCCGTAGAGCCCGAGATGCGTCCGGAGCCAGAGCGTGTCCGCGCCCACGCCGTCGTCGTCGGAGGCGAAGCCGCAGAAGAGCTGCTTGCCCCAGGCCTCGACCGCGACCAGCCGCCGCCCGGAGAGGACGGCGGCGCCGCCGTCGAACCTGCCCTGCGGGCTCGTCACCCGCGGGCGCTCGCCGCCGAACAGGTCTCGCAGGGTCCGCGCGAGGCGGTGGACGGTGTGGCCCTCGGGCAACTCAGCGGGTCTTCTCGTAGGCGGCGAGCTGGTCGATGCGGCGCTGGTGACGTTCGTCGCCGCTGAACGGCTCGGCGACGAAGGCATCGACGATCGCCGTCGCCTCGTCCACGGTGTGCATGCGGCCACCCACCGCGACGACGTTCGCGTCGTTGTGCTGACGGCCGAGCGTGGCGGTCTCGACGGACCAGGCCAGGGCCGCGCGCACCCCGTTCACCTTGTTCGCCGCGATCTGCTCGCCGTTGCCGGAACCGCCGATCACGATGCCGAGCGAGCCCGGCTCCGCAACCACCGCCTCGCCGGCGGCGAGACAGAAGGACGGGTAGTCGTCGAGCGGGTCGAGCTCGTGGGCGCCGTGGTCGGTGACCTGGTGGCCGGCGTCGGTCAGGTGCCGCGCGAGGTGAGACTTCAGCTCGAACCCGGCGTGGTCAGCGGCGATGTGCAGATGCATGCCCTCATCCTCTCCCACGGCCGGGCGCCTTCTCCACCGCGGCCCGTACCATGGACGACCGAGGCCGCGCGCGTACCCTGACGCCATGACGACCGAATCCATCCCCGTGAGGTCGGGAATCGACCTCGCTGCCCTCGACCCCGGGGTCCGTCCGCAGGACGACCTGTACCGCCACGTCAACGGCCGCTGGATCGACGCTCACGAGATCCCCGCCGACCGCGCGATGGACGGCGCGTTCCGGGCGCTGCACGACCAGGCCGAGGAGCACGTCCGCGAGATCATCACGGACGCCCCCGCCGGATCCCGGATCGGCGACCTGTACGCGAGCTTCATGGACACCGAGCGCATCGAGGCGCTCGGCGCCGAGCCGCTCGCCGACGACCTCGCCCTGATCGCCGGCGTCACGGACCACGACGACCTCACCCGTGCGCTGGGCGCGCTGCAGCGCACCGGTGGAGCGAACGCCATCGGCTTCTGGGTGGACAACGACGCCAGGGACACCGAGCGCTACGTCGTGTACCTGGTGCAGTCCGGTATCGGGCTGCCCGACGAGACGTACTACCACGACGAGCAGTACGCCCCGGTGCGCGAGAAGTACGCACCCCACGTGGCGCGCATGCTCGCGTTCGCGGACGTCACCGGCCGGTGGGGCATCTCCGCCGAGGACGCCGCGGCGCGCGTCGTCGACCTCGAGTCCCGCCTCGCCGAGCACCACTGGGACGTGGTCAAGCGGCGCGACGCGACCCTCACCTACAACCCGATGACGCTGGACGAGCTCGCCGAGCGCGCGCCAGGGTTCGACTGGCGCACCTGGGCCGAGGCACTCGGAGCCCCGGAAGGCGCGCTCGACCGGCTGGTGGTCCGGGAGCCCGGCTTCGCGGACGGGTTCGCCGCCCTGTGGACCGGGGCCGCGCTGCTGGACTGGCAGCTGTGGATGGCGTACCACCTGGTCACGGCCCGTGCCCCGTACCTGGCCGACGAGATCGTCGAGGCCAACTTCGACTTCTACGGCCGCGTGCTCACCGGCGCGCAGGAGGTGCGCGAGCGGTGGAAGCGCGGGGTGTCGGTGGTCGAGGGCGCACTGGGGGAGGCCGTCGGCGCGGAGTACGTGGCGCGGCACTTCCCGCCGGAGCACAAGGAGAAGATGGACCGGCTGGTCGACGCCCTCGTGGCGGCCTACCGGGAGTCCATCGAGAGCCTTGACTGGATGACGCCCGAGACCAAGCCCAAGGCCCTGGTCAAGCTGGAGAAGTTCACGCCCAAGGTGGGCTACCCGGTGAAGTGGAAGGACTACTCCGGGCTCTCCGTGGACCCGGCGGACCTGGTGGGCAACGTGCGCCGGTCGAACGCGTTCGACCAGGACCGCGAGCTCGACAAGATCGGCCGGCCGCTGGACCGCGACGAGTGGTTCATGACGCCGCAGACGGTCAACGCCTACTACAACCCGGGGATGAACGAGATCGTGTTCCCGGCCGCGATCCTGCAGCCGCCGTTCTTCGACCCGTCCGCCGACGACGCCGTGAACTTCGGCGGCATCGGCGGCGTCATCGGGCACGAGATCGGCCACGGCTTCGACGACCAGGGCTCCAAGTACGACGGCGACGGCCGCCTCGAGAACTGGTGGTCGGACGCGGACCGCGCCGAGTTCGAACAGCGCACCAGCGCCCTGGTCGCACAGTACGACGCCTTCCGCCCCGCGCAGCTGGACGCGGCGGAGCACGCGGACGTGCACGTCAACGGGTCCCTCACGATCGGCGAGAACATCGGCGACCTGGGTGGCCTGTCGATCGCGATCAAGGCGTACCGGATCGCGCTCGGCAGGCCGCTGTCCGAGGCGCCGGAGATCGACGGCCTGAGCGCGCTGGAGCGGATCTTCCTCGGCTGGGCGCAGGTGTGGCAGTCCACGGGCCGGGACGAGGAGGTCGTGCGGCGCATCGCCATCGACCCGCACTCCCCCAACGAGTTCCGCTGCAACGGCGTCCTGCGCAACATCGACGAGTTCCACGAGACCTACGGGACGACGCCGGGCGACGCCCTGTACCTCCCGCCGGAGGACCGCGTCCGCATCTGGTGACACGCACGCGAAGCGGCCGGGGTGGCCGGCCTTTCCTGGCTGACCACCCCGGCCGCTTCACGCGCCCCTCGCTGCTGACTTGCGTTCATCAGCCCCTGAGACCCACATAGAGATCGCGCGGGAAAAAGCCGCCGGCGAGGTAGGGGCGAGTGCTCACGTAGGGGCGTGGGGAGCACCCCCTGGCGCCTACCTGAGCACTCGCCCCTACCTCGCCGGCGTTCCTCCCCGCGAGGTCGCCGGGGCGGGAGGAGCCGGGGGGCGGGGTGGCAGGAGGGCGCCGGGGGTGTCGGCGCCCTCCTGGGTCGGGCTGGGTCAGCCCTGGGCCGGGTCGGGGGTCAGCAGGTGGCCGACTCGTACGGGGCCCTGAGGGTCGCCGTGGTCCCCGCCGTCTTCGCCTCCCCGGTGGTGACGCCCGGGCCGAACGACGTGATGCCCGGTTCGAGCGTGATCGTCTCCTCGGTGCCCGGCCTCAGCGTCATCTTCTCCGTGCCGAAGTCGGATGCGACGTCGACCGTGCTGGTCGCGTCGCCCCTGTTGTGCGCGACGACGGTGAGGGTGGCCTCGTCACCGGTGCACTGCGGCACCGCCGAGAGGTCGATGGCGTCCGCCGGGTCGGTGGTCACCGAGGCGTCCTGACCGCCGGCGTCCCGGCCGCCACCCGGACCGTGACCGCCACCCGGACCGTGGCCACCGCCAGGACCGTGGCCACCGCCAGGACCGTGACCGTGACCACCGCCATGCCCCGGCCCGCGCCCGTCGTCGGGCTCCGCGAGCAGCTCGAGCTCGGCGAGCACCGGCTCACCCTCCCCCGCGACCTCCTCGATCACGAGACGCACCTGTTCGTAGTCCTTGCGCCCGTCGATCGTGAACGGGCGCAGCTGCCGCGCCCAGCGGAACTCCTCGTTCGAGCGCTCGTCCAGCGTGCGCCACCGTCGGCCGTCGTGGGAGCCCTCGAGCCGCCACGCGCTGGGCGTCGCGGTCCCGGCCGTACCCGAGGTGAGCGTGTACCCCACCAGGTCCGGCTTCTCGCCCTCGCTCTCCCAGGTGACCGTCGGCGTGGACGTGGAGAACTCCGCCTGCGTCCCGGAGGTGTCGTCCACCAGGCCGTCGGTGGCCGTCCCGTCGTCGGTGACGATCGTCCCGGACGAGGTCACGTCGGCGGCCGGCTCCGGAGCGTCGCCGCCTCGGGTGAGCGACGGCGGCGCGTCGCGGCGTCCCGTGCCCCAGTCGGACGGCTCGGGCCCCATGACGAAGTCGAGCCGCGCCCCGCCGGACAGGTCCTTCTGGGACAGCGACGTCGACGAGGTCCGCCGGCCGTCGACGGCGAGCGACTGCACGTACACGTTCTCCTGCGAGTTGTGCGCGGCGTCGATCACCAGGTCACCGTCCGGCAGGTGCACGGTGGCCCGGTCGAACAGCGGCGAGCCGACGGCGTACTCCGCCGAGCCGACCTGCAGCGGGTAGAAGCCGAGCGCGGCGAACAGCCACCACGACGACATCTCGCCGTTGTCCTCGTCGCCGGGGTAGCCCTGGCCGATCTCCGACCCCACGAACAGCCGCTGCGTGACCTCGCGGACGATCTCCTGCGTCTTGTGCGGCGCGCCTGCGGCGTCGTACAGCCACGGGATGTGGTGCGAGACCTGGTTGCTCATGCCCCACTGGCCGAGGCGCACGTCGCGCGCCTCGCGCATCTCGTGGATGACGCCGCCGTAGCTGCCGGTGCGGGTGGCGTCCTCCGGCGTCGCGAAGAACTCGTCGAGCTTGTCCTCCAGGCCCTCGGTCCCGCCGTACAGGTTCGCGAGGCCGTTCGGGTCCTGCGGCGCGTGGAACGCGAAGTTCCAGCCGTTGGTCTCCGTGTAGCCGTTGCCCCAGACCCGCGGGTCGTAGTCCCCGGGCGCGGTCGCGAACTCGCCGTCCGCGTGCCGCGGCGCGAAGAACTCCGTCTCGGAGTTGAACGACCCCACGTAGTGCGTCGCCCGCTCCAGGAAGTACTCGGACTCCTCCCGCAGCCGGGCCCGGCGCTCCCGCGGCACGTCCCGGTCCTTGGCCAGCTTCGCGGCCATGTTCCCGATGCCGTAGTCGTTGATCAGGCCTTCCAGGCCCCAGGACACCGACTCGTGCGTCTCCTCGGGCGTGAAGCCGAGATAGGTCGACGTCTCCAGGCCCTTGCGCCCGACGGCGGAGCTGGTCGGCGCCACCGTCGCGTTCCTCAGCGCGGCGTCGTAGGCGTCGAGCGCCTGCTCGGTCGGCAGGGAGCCCTTCAGGTAGGCGTCCGCGAAGGCGACGTCGGAGCTGGTGCCGGTCATCAGGTCGGCGTAGCCCGGCGAGGACCAGCGCGCCACCCAGCCGCCGTCGCGGTACTGCTGCACGAACCCGTCGACGAGCTCGCCCGCCAGCTCGGGGTACAGCAGCGAGTAGGCCGGCCAGGCGGTGCGGTAGGTGTCCCAGAAGCCGTTGTTCACGTAGATCTTGCCGTCGACGATCTCGGCGTTGGTCTCGGTGTCCGTCGGCTCGCCGGTCGGCGCGGTGACCGGGCTGGCGTACCGGTACTCCGGCGCCTCGGCCGTGCCGGTGTTCTCGAACTGCGAGTTCGGGTACAGGTTGAGCCGGTACAGGCTGGAGTACAGCGTGACGAGCTCGTCCTCGCTCCCGCCCTCGACGTCGATGACGCCGAGCCGGTCCTCCCACTGCGCCGCCGCGGCGGCCCGCACGTCGTCGAAGGACCTGTCGGTCACCTCCAGGTCGAGGTTGGCGCGCGCCTGCTCGAGCCCGATGAACGAGGTCGCGACGCGCAGCTCGACGGTGTCGTCGTCGGACACGTCGAACGTGGCGTACCGGGCCGACGTGCGGTTGCCCGCGGCCTGCCCGACGGCGGTCGGGGTGCGGTCGAACGTGCCCGCGACGTACATGCGGGTACGGCCCACCGACAGCCCGCTGCCGTTCTCGACCCAGCCGCTGACCGTCCCGGTCCCGGCGTCGACGGTGAGGTTCGAGCTGCCGGCGACCTGGTCGACGAGCACGTGGCCGGTGCCGTCGGCGGCGTCGTCGGGGAAGCTGAACCGGAGCACGGCGGAGTGGTCCGCCGGGGTGACCTCGACGGCCTGGCCGTCGGCGAACTCCACGCCGTAGTAGTCGGGGCGGGCCGTCTCGTCGTCGTGGTCGAAGGCGAGGCCGCGCGCGTCGAGGCCGGCGTCGGGCGTCCCGGAGCCGACGGCGGGCTGGAAGGCCAGCTGGTTCCGGTCACCCATCCACGGGCTGGGCTCGTGCGAGATGCCGACGCCCTCCAGCACCGGGCGGTTCTGCTCGTCCGTCGCGGTCTGGTACTCGTACAGCCAGCTCTGGGAGGACGCGTTGGTCATCGGGACCCAGAAGTTGAACCCGTTCGGGACGGCCGTGGCGGGGATCATGTTCCCGCGCGAGAACCCGCCCGAGGAGTGGGTGCCACGGCGCGTGTCGACGAAGTTCAGGTCGGACGAGCCGTCGATGGTCTCGGGCTCGGCCTCGACGGCGATGTCGTCGAGCCAGCCGGAGAAGCGCGTGCCAGCCGCATCGGTGTCGTTGTCGTAGCCGACCAGGATCTGGTCGATCGTCTTCCCGCCGGCGACCGCGCCGACGTCGACGCGCACCGAGTTCCACTGGTCCGCGTACAGGATCTTGCCAGCACCCTGCTCGGCCGCCGTGGCGGTGACGCCGTGCGCGTCGGTGGCGCCGAGGTCCGAGAGGAACGTGCCGTCGGTGAACCGCAGGTCCATCGCAGCGTACGTCGACGGGTAGCCGAGGTCCTCCAGCAGCTCCGGGAAGATCTTGTAGCTCAGGCGGGTGTCGGGGCCGACGGCGAGGTCGACGTCGTCGTACAGCACGTTCGTCGCGTGGGCCGGGGCGTCGGCGAGGTGCGAGCCGGAGTACTGCAGCGACCGCACGCCGTCGAAGCCGACGCCGGACCTGCTGGTGTAGGACGCCGACGTGGGGCCGCCGCCGACCTCGGTGGTCATCGGCTCGGCGACCGGGTCGGTCGGGGTGAGGTCGACGGAGAGGTCCCAGTCGGCGATCTGCAGGATCCCGTCGCCGTGGTTCTCGGTGACGTCGAGCCGGAAGAACCGGTACTCGCCGGTCGGTGCGTCGAGCTCGAAGATGCGCTGCTCGCCGCGGGACCCGAAGCTCTCGCCGGAGCGCTGGTCGAGGTCCGTCCACGTCTCGCCGTCGGACGAGCCCTGCACGGTCCAGGCCTGGGGGTCACGGCCGGCGGCGTCGTTGCCCGAGGTCAGCGCGTAGGCGGACACGGAGGCGGGCTCGGACAGCTCGTAGGCGGCCCAGCCGGTGGACTCGAACACGAGCCACTTCGTGGACGCGCTCGAGTCGGCCAGCTTGTCGACGCCCTCGTTGGGCAGGTTCTCGCCGCTGGCCGTCACCTCGGACACGGTGCCGAGGATGCTGCCCGGGAGGCCGGACAGGAACGTGCCGATGTTGTCGTACCAGGGTTCCCCGTCGCGCTCGGCCGGCTCCGACTCGAGGGGCGCGGCGTCGGACTCCTCGAAGGAGCTGGCGAAGTCGCCGGGTTCGGCCGCGTGGGCGGGAACGGTCAGCAGGACGGTACCTTGCACGACGAGCGCGAGAACCGCTGCTGCGGAGACGGCTCCCCGGCGCTCGTGGCGCCGGGCGATGGCATGTCGCATTCGATCTCCCTCGATCTCTGGTGACACCGCTGTCACTCCTAGGTTCAAGAATTGAACGTAGACGTCCGCCAACGCGGATGTCAACGTCCCGGGCGGCAGGCCGCCGAGTCCGCGCCACGGGTGGGTCCCGGCCGTGGCGGCCTGGTCCGTGGCGCGCCCTCAGCAGGCTACCCGGGCGGGTCAGGGCCGAGGCGGGCGCTCGCCGGTGCCACGCGGGATCAGGCGGGTCTCCAGGGTGACCGTGCGGGGCTCCGTCCCCGCGGCGCGGGGCGTGATCGCCAGGGCCGCGGCGCGGCGGCCCATCTCCACGGCGTCGTACGACACGACGGTCACGCCGAGCAGGTCCGCCAGGTCGAAGTCGTCGAAGCCGACCAGCGCGACGTCCTCGCCGCCGGGGAACTCGTCGAGCGCACGCAGCGCGCCCGCGGTGACCCGGTTGTTCTCGGCGAGCACCGCGGTCGGCGGCTCGGGACCGGTGAGCAGGGCGGACACCAGCATCCGCGCGCCGGCCGCGTCGTGCGCGCCGGACCGGACCCGGTCCTGCGCGCCCGGGTTCCCGAGCTCGGCCATCGCCTCCAGGAAGGCCGCGCGCCGCTCTCGGAAGGTCCACACGTCCGGGTTGTCGCCGACGAACGCGATGCGCCGGTGCCCGTGGTCGCTCAGGTGCCGCACCGCCGCGCGGATGCCGCCCCGGTTGTCGATCACCACCGTGTCCGCGTCCAGCCCCGAGGCCGGACGGTCCACGAACACCACGGGCGTGCCCGCCGCGAGCTCGCCGGCCAGCCGGGCGTGGTCGCCCGTCGTCGGCGTCACCACGAGGCCGCCGACGCGCCGCTCCAGCAGCTCGTCCGTGAGCAGCCGCTCCCGGTCGGTGTCCTCCTCGCACGACGTCGTGATCAGGTGCATGTCGTTGTCCCGCGCCACCCGCTCGATACCGCTCGCGAGCGCCGAGTAGAACGGGTTCGCGATGTCCCCGGAGATGAAGCCGAGCAGCCGCGACGCCCCGCCGCGCGCGAGGTCGGCCGCCACCGCGTTGCGCCGGAACCCGAGGGCCTCCGCCGCCGCGCGCACCCGCTCCCGCGTCGTGTCCGCCACGTTCGGCTCGCCGTTCAGCACGCGTGACGCCGTCTTCAGGCTCACTCCCGCGCGCTCTGCCACTCCCGCCAGCGTCGGCCGACGCGTACCCTGCACCGACATCCTCAGACCTCCTGACGCCGGCGCCGCACCAGCATGTCCACGATGATCGCACCCAGCAGCACCGCACCCGTCACCATGTAGCGGGTCGCCTGGTCGAGATCGAGCAGCGTGAGCCCGTTCGTGACGGACTGGATGACCAGCACGCCCAGCAGCGCGGACCAGGCACTGCCCCGGCCTCCGAAGAGGCTCGTACCCCCGATCACGGCCGCCGCGATCGCCGTGAGGTACGTGTCCGCTCCTCCGGTCCCCTGGTTCGCGGCGCCCAGCCGCCCGGCCGCGAGGATGCCACCGAGCGTGGCGAGCGTCGAGCAGGCCACGAAGCACGAGATCACGGTCCGGTGCACCGCGACGCCCGACAGCAGCGCGGACCTCCGGTCGCTGCCCACCGCACGCACCGAACGGCCCCACCGCGTGCGGCGCAGCGCCACGTCCGCGACGATCACCAGCGCCACGAACAGCACCACCGAGTAGCCGACGCCGCGGGCGGTCGAGAGGTAGCCGACACCCGTCGCCAGCACGGCCGCGAGAGCACCGGTCCGCAGGACGACCTGGGACCACGGGACGCAGGAGAGGTCGGCCCGCCGGCGCCGCTCCCGCCCCCACACCTGCAGGCCCAGATAGGCGACCACCCACACGACCACGAGCGTCCACGCCACGGCGGGATCCAGGAACCCCTGCTGGACAGCACGCACGAAGCCCGACTCGAACGGCAGGTTGATCGATCCCAGCGGGCCGAGCACCCGCAGCTGCACCCCCGCGAAGAACAGCAGCCCGGCCAGCGTCAGGACGAAGCTCGGCAGCCCGAGCCGTGTCGCCAGCACGCCGTAGAAGAGGCCGATCGCCATGCCGCAGACGAGCGCGACGAGCACCGCGAGAGCGAACGGCCAGCCGGCCGTCACCGTGCCGACCGCCACGATCGCGGCCGCCAGCCCGCTCACCGAGCCGACGGAGAGATCGATCTGCCCGACCATGAGCACGAGCACCACGCCGAGGGCGATCACCCCGACGGGGACGCTTTGCAGCGTGAGGTTGACCAGGTTCTCCGCGGAGAGGAAGTCCGGCTCGATCGCCGCGAGCACCACCCACACGAGCACCAGGCCGACGGCGATCGGCGCCATCCCGTGCTCGCCGCGGAACCACTGCCGCAGCACCGCTCCGAGCCCGACCCGCGGCGGCTCCTCCTGCCCGACCGCGGCGGCGATGGTGCTCCCGCCGCCACGCTTCCCGTCTGCGTTCATGGTCTCACCCGCCGTCCCTCGTCCAGCACGCTCCGCGCGGCCCGCCTGCATCCATGGTCCTGCCCACCGTCCGTCGTCCCGCCCGCCGCGGGCGGCCCGGAGACGGCCGGGGCCCCGTCAGCTCCCGCGCGTCCCGTCGTCCTCATCGTCCTCCCCAGTCGGGCCGCACCGCGCCGGTCATGGCGGCGAGCAGGTCCTCGTAGGACGTCTCGCCGGCGTACGTCCCGTGGACGCGCCCGAGCCGCAGCACGAGGATCCGGTCGGCCACGGCCTGCAGGTCGCCGGCCTGGTGGCTGACGAGCACGACGGCGTGCCCGCGTGCGCGCAGCCGCATGATCAGGTTCAGGACCTCCGCGGTCTGCCGCACGCCGAGGGCCGCCGTCGGCTCGTCCAGGACGACGACGCGCGGCGACCCGAGCAGCGCCCGCGCCACCGCGATCACCTGCCGCTGCCCGCCCGACAGCGTCCGCACCGGGTCGCGCACCGACGGCACGCTCGCGGCGAGCTGGTCGAGCACCTGCCACGCCCGGCGCTCCATCTCGATCTCGTCGAGGAACGCGCCCCGTCCCACCTCGTGCCCGAGGAACAGGTTCTCCACGACGTCGAGGTCGTTGACGAGCGCCAGCTCCTGGAACACGGTGGCGATGCCGAGCGCGCGAGCCGCCGCCGGGGAGTCCAGCACGACGGGCGCGCCGTCGATCAGCACCTGCCCGGAGTCGGGGCGGTGCGCGCCGGCGAGCACGCCCGCGAGCGTGGACTTGCCCGCGCCGTTGTCGCCGACGACGGCGAGCACCTCGCGCTCGTGGACGTCCACGTCCACGTCCACCAGGGCGCGGACGCCCCCGAACCGCTTGCTGACCCCGCGCAGCGACACCACCGGGACTGCCGGGGCGCGCCGGGTCGCCGGACCTGGGTCCGCGGGCTCGGCCGTGCCACGCGGGAACGCGCCGCCCGGCCTCCCGGGTGGCGCCGAGGCGGGCGGGAACGTGCCGCCGGGGTCGATGGGCTCTGTCATCCTGTCTCCTGCTCGGACCCCGCGACGAGGCCGCGCGCCTCGCACGCGGTCAGGTACGCGGTGGTGCAGATCTCGTCGGTCGAGTACACGTGCCCGTCCACGATGACGTGCTCGACGTCGTCGGCCCCGACCGCGCGGGGGGCGAGCAGCATGGTCGGCACGCCCTCGGTGACGGCGGTGGTGCGCGGGGCCTCTCCGCGCAGCACCCGCACGGCGAGCTCCGCGGCCGTGGCCGCCTGCTGGTCGGTGGCCTTGTAGATCGTCATGTACTGGTCGCCGGCGACGATGCGCTGCACCGCCGCCAGCTCGCCGTCCTGGCCGGTGGTCGGGGGGACGGGGTCGAGCCCGGCGGCCTTCGCGGCCGCGACGGCGCCGCCCGCGACGCCGTCGCTCGCCGCCAGGATGCCGTCGACCTGGCCCCGGTACCGGGTGAGCATCGCCTCGACCCACTCGGTGGCCTTGTCGGGGCTCCAGTCCGGCGTGTGGTACTCCGCGAGCACCTCGACGTCGGAGGACCCCAGCGCCCGGCGGGCGCCGGCCGCGATGGCGCGGGAGTTCGGGTCGGTGACCGCACCCTGCACGAGCAGCACGCCGGGCGGCCCGCCGCCCGGCGGGGCCTCGGCGTCCGCGGCGGTGCGGGCCTCGAGCGGGGTGCGGGCGGGTACGGCGTCCGGGCCGAGGGCCCCGAGCAGGGCGGAGCCCATGAGGTAGCCGAGGAACTCGTAGTCGTAGGACACGTAGTAGTCCGCGCCGTCGACGAAGCGGTCGTAGGCGACCACCTTCGCGCCGAGCCGGTGCGCCTCCTCGACGATCCCGACGGCGGCCACGGTGTCGACGGCGTCCAGCACGAGCACGTCCGCTCCGCGGGCCAGCATCGACCCGGCCTGCTCCTGCTGGGCGGCGGCGTCCTGGCCGGCGTTGGCGTAGAGCACCTCGCAGTCCGGGCACCGGCTCTCGGCCACCCTGTCGAAGGTGGGATGGTCGGACGCTTCGTAGCGCGCGGTCTGCGCCTCGGGCAGGAGGAGCCCGACCGTGCCCTCGTGCTCCGTCGCGCCGTCCGACACCGCCGTGCACGCCACCACCGACGCGACGAGCGCGACCGCGACCGCGACCGCCCACCAGCGCCGGTACGACGGCACGACGTCCGCTCCCGCGCGCCCCGGGCTCATGCTCCCACCCCCAGGGCTCCGGCCGAACGTGCCGAGTCGAGCGCGACGGCCAGCGCCCCGCGCACGCCCGCGGACCCGCCGAGCTGGGAGGGGACGACGGCGGCCGGCCCGCGCGACGTCGCGACCACCCGCTGGCCGAGCGTGGTCCGCAGCGGGTCGAGCAGGAGGTCGCCCACGTCGACGAGCTGCC
Organism: Myceligenerans cantabricum; assembly: GCF_054777735.1. Classification (NCBI taxonomy): domain Bacteria; kingdom Bacillati; phylum Actinomycetota; class Actinomycetes; order Micrococcales; family Promicromonosporaceae; genus Myceligenerans; species Myceligenerans cantabricum. The sequence continues at coordinate 1,387 of NZ_BAAHAJ010000008.1, read as the reverse complement.
CGCCGACGACGACGATCTCCGGGTCGACGATGTTGCACAGGTTCGCCAGCGCCACGCCGAGGTGGCGTCCGGCGTCGTACACCACGCGGCGGCAGCCGGGGTCGCCCTCGACGGCCCGCACGACCAGGTCCGCCAGCGTGAGGTGGCCGGTCTCGGCGGGGAGCATGCCGAGCAGGCTCGACGCCCCGACCAGCATCTCCAGGCAGCCCCGGTTCCCGCAGCGGCAGACCGGGCCGTTCTCGTCGACGGACACGTGGCCGATCTCGCCGGCGACGCCGGACCGCCCCCGCACCGCACGCCCGCCGATCACCAGGCCCGCGCCCACGCCGTGGGAGACACGCACGTACGCCATCGAGTCGAACCCCTGGCCGGCGCCGTACCGGGACTCGGCCAGCGCCGCGAGCGTGGCCTCGTTGCCGACGGTGACGGGCACCCCGAGCTCGCCCCGGAAGAGCGCCGCGACGTCGACGCCGTCCCAGCCGCGCATCATCCCGACGGTGACCACCTCGCCGCTGTCCGGGTCGACCGGGACGGGCACGCCCACGCCGACGGCGAGCAGCTCCTGCGGCGACGCGCCGACGGACTCGACCATCTCGGCGACCAGCAGCGCGGTGCGACGGGTTCCGGCGTCCGCCCGGTGGTCGGCGGCCAGGGGCATGCGCTGGTCCGCGAGGATCCGCATCGAGGCGTCGGCCAGCGCGACGCTCACGGACCGCACCCCGAACCGGACGCCGGCGACGAGGCCGAGGTTGCGGGCGAGAGTGACCTGGAGCGCGCGGCGGCCGTTGCGGACGGACTGGGCCGTGGTGAGGACACCGGCTGCCGAGAGCTCCTTGACGATGTTCGAGATGGTGGCCGGGGACAGCCCGGTGACGCCGGCCAGCTCGATCTGCGTGAGGGAGCCACGCTGCTGGACGGCGCTCACGATCCGGGCTCGGTTGGCCTCACGGAGTGAGGTCTGCGAACCCGGGGTCACCCGATCCGCGCGCACAGCCACACAGTACTTGCTCGAGGGCGAGCTGCTGGTGCGCGCCTCATCTGCGACGTCGCAGCCTCACCCGGGACGGTAACCGTTGAATACACGCGATGAACCGAGTCTTACCAGGGAACCCACCTTGCGTTCACTTCTTGACATCAAGGCTGGATCCCCGTTTGATAGGGCGCGGTTCTTGGGCGCCTCAGACGCCCGACCGTCTCCTGACGTGCCACGGTCCTACCTCGGGCTCGTGTCGCTCGGACGACGGGTCCGATCCAACGACCAACGAAGGTTTGAGGGAAACGAGATGCGAATCAACAAGAAGTCGGCCGGTGCGGCCGCTTCGGTCGCTGTGCTGGGTCTGATGTTGGCGGCGTGTGGTAGCGGCGCGGAGTCGGATGGTGCTGGTTC